>NZ_CP093341.1:2592336-2916378 GCF_022637455.1 Lysobacter sp. S4-A87 | reverse complement strand
TCGACAACACCGACGCCGAGGGCCGCGTGATCCTGTGCGACGCCCTCACCTATGCCGGCGAGATGAAGCCGGCGCTGCTGCTCGACTTCGCCACGCTCACCGGTGCCGCGCGCATCGCATTGGGCCCGGACCTGCCGGCGCTGTACAGCAACGACGAGGACGTCGCGCGGCTGTGGCTGGAGTCCGGCATCGAGCAGCGTGATCCGCTGTGGCGCATGCCGCTGTGGCGTCCGTACCTGCGCTACCTGACCAGCACCGTCGCCGACATCGCCAACGGTGGTCCGTCGAAGATGGCCGGCAGTGTCACCGCCGCGATCTACCTCGAGCGCTTCGTCCCGGCCGCGCAGAAGTGGGCGCACCTGGACGTCTACAGCTGGAATGACAGCGACCGCCCGGGCCGTCCGGCCGGCGGTGAAGCACAGGGCCTGCGCGGCGCGTATGGGCTGCTCAGGAAGCTGTCCTCGACGTAGTCGGGCGTTCCCCGGGTGCGCTTCGCTTACCCGGGCTACCGGTGGTGGTGGTAGCGATAACTCCTGGGCTGTGCACAAACTGACTTCCGGCAGGTTGGCGCAATCGGTTCTGTGACGTCACACTAGGCGCCGTCTTGCGTCTGGTGTGCATATGACTGCCTCGTCCGACCTGCTCAAGGAATTGCGCATAGACCGTAGCGCGCCACCGCCGCCGGCTTCACGCCGCGGCCTGTGGATCGTGATCGCCGTCATTGCGGTAGTACTCGTATTGGTACTGACGGCCTGGGCCGTGTTCGGCCGCGATCGCGCGGTCGAGGTCCAGACCGCGACCGTGACTGCCATCGGCAACGGCGGCAACGCCTCGGTGCTCGATGCCACCGGTTATGTGGTCGCCCGGCGCATGGCCACGGTGTCGGCGAAGATCACCGGCAAGGTGCGCGAAGTGATGATCGAGGAAGGCCAGAAGGTCGAGGAAGGCCAGGTCATGGCCACGCTCGATCCGATCGACGCCGATGCCGAACGCACGCTCGCCAATGCCCAGGTCGGCGCCTCGCGCAGCCAGGTCGAGAGCGTGCGCGCACGCTTGTCCGAGGCCGAGTCGAATGCCCGCCGCCTGTCGACGCTGGTCAACCAGCAGCTGGTGTCGAAGGCGCAGTACGACGAGGCCATCGCCGCGCGCGATTCGCTGCGTGCCGAGCTGACCACCTCCGAACGCAACGCCAAGGTCGCCGGCGACCGACTGCACATCGCCGACCTGGGCGTGGACAACACCATCGTGCGCGCGCCGTTCGCCGGCGTGGTCACGGCCAAGGCGGCGCAGCCGGGCGAAATAGTCTCGCCGCTGGCTACCGGCGGCTTCACCCGCACCGGCATCGGCACCATCGTCGACATGGATTCGCTGGAGATCGAGGTCGAGGTCGGCGAGGCCTTCATCGGCCGCGTGCAGCCGAAGATGCCGGTCGAGGCGACGCTCAACGCCTACCAGGACTGGAAGATCCCGGCCGAAGTGATCGCGATCATTCCTGCCGCCGACCGCGGCAAGGCCACGGTCAAGGTACGCGTCGCGCTCAAGGCCAAGGATCCGCGCATCGTCCCCGACATGGGCGTGCGCGTGAGCTTCCTGGAACCCGGCAAGACCGACGCGCCCAAGCAGAAGCCGGGCGTGCTGGTGCCGGCCGCGGCGATCGCATCGCGCGACGGCAAGCAGCTGGCCTTCGTGGTCGCCGACGAAAAGGCCGTGCAGCGCGAGGTCACCATCGGCCGCAGCCTGGGCGAGGACCGCGAAGTGACCCAGGGCCTCTCAGGCGGTGAGACGGTCGTGCTCGATCCTCCGGCCGATCTGGCCGATGGCGACCGCGTCAAGGTTGCCGCCGCCGGCGCCGAGTCCGACGGCGACGCGGCAAGCGAATAGGCACCAGGCAATCCACCTCAGCAATCAACGCAGAAATATCAACGCAGTTCCTCCTCCTACCGTTTCGAGGACGTCGCAATGTCTACGCTGGTTTCGATCCGCAATCTCAGGAAGACCTATCAACGCGGTCCGGAAAAGGTGGAGGTGCTGCACGGCATCGACCTGGACATCCCCAAGGGCGACTTCGTCGCGCTGATGGGTCCGTCCGGCTCCGGCAAGACCACGCTGCTCAATCTCATCGGTGGTCTCGACTCCCCCAGCGGTGGCGAGATCCAGGTGGAAGGCCAGCGCATCGACACCTTGAGCGGCGGCCAGCTGTCGCAGTGGCGCAGCCACAACGTCGGCTTCGTGTTCCAGTTCTACAACCTGATGCCGACGCTCAACGCGCAGAAGAACGTCGAGCTGCCGCTGCTGCTGACCAAGCTGTCGTCGGCGCAGCGCAAGCGCAATGCCGAGATCGCCCTGCAGCTGGTCGGCCTGGCCGACCGCGGCAAGCACCGCCCGAATGAGCTGTCCGGCGGTCAGCAGCAGCGCGTGGCGATTGCCCGCGCGATCGTTTCCGACCCGACCTTGCTGATCTGCGACGAACCGACCGGCGACCTCGACCGCCAGTCCGCCGAGGAGATCCTGGCGCTGCTGCAGTCGCTCAATCGCGACCACGGCAAGACCATCATCATGGTCACCCACGACCCCAAGGCCGCCGATCACGCCCAGCGCACGATCCATCTCGACAAGGGCACCCTGGTCGAGCGTGAGCTGGCGGTGGAGCACTGACATTCCGTAGCCCCTCTCCCGCCTGCGGGAGAGGGGTTGGGGTGGGGGCAGCGCGCGGACACGTTTCGGCCGCCCTCCCTCATCCGCCCTTCGGGCACCTTCTCCCGCGCGCGGGTGAAGGGATCATCAGAGTTTCGAGGAAGCAGAGATGAAATACCTGCACCTGATCTGGGCCGCGCTGTTCCGCAGCAAGACCCGCACGTTCCTGACGCTGTTGTCGGTGATCACCGCATTCCTGCTGTTCGGGATGCTCGACTCGGTGCGCGTGGCGTTCAACTCCAGCGCCAACGTCGCCGGCTACGATCGCCTGATCACCACGTCCAAGCTGTCGATCACCCAGTCGCTGCCGTACCGCCTGCAGACGCAGATCGAACAGGTTCCCGGCGTGGCAAAGGCCTCGTACGCGACCTGGTTCGGTGGCATCTACCAGGATCCGAAAAACTTCTTCCCCAACTTCTCCGTCGGCCCGGGCTATATCGAGCTGTACCCGGAGTACATCATCCCGCCCGACCAGTTGAAGGCGTTCTACGCAACGCAGAACGGCGCCATCGTCGGCGAGGCGCTGGCCAAGCTGCACGGCTGGAAGATCGGCGACACGATTCCGCTGCAGGCAACGATCTTCCCGACCAAGGGCAGCAACAACTGGACGTTCAAGCTGGTCGGCATCTTCAAGCTCGCCGACAACAGTCGCAAGGGCGAAGAAAAGCAGTTGATGTTCAACTGGAAGTACTTCGACGAGGCCAACGACTTCAGCAAGGGCCAGGTGCACTGGTACGTGGTGGACCTGGTCAATGCCAACCAGTCGACCCAGGTCGCGCGCGCGATCGATGCGCTGTCTGACAACTCCGACCACGAGACCAAGACGCAGACCGAGCAGGCCTTCAACCAGGCCTTCTTCAAGCAGATCGGCGACATCGGCCTGATCGTCACCTCGATCATGGGCGCGGTGTTCTTCACCCTTGTCCTGCTGACCGGCAACACGATGGCGCAGGCCGTGCGTGAGCGCATTCCGGAGCTGGCGGTGCTCAAGACGATCGGTTTCTCCAACCGCAGCGTGCTGTGGCTGGTGCTGGCCGAGGCGACGCTGCTGGTGGTGATCGGCGGGCTGATCGGCCTGGGCATCGCGGCGATCGTGATGCCGGCGGTGAGCGCGGCGAGCATGGGGCTGATCCAGCTCCCGCACATGCCCCGCGCGACCTGGCTGCTCGGTATCGGCCTGATGCTCGCCATCGGCGTGGGCGTCGGCCTGCTGCCGGCCCTGCGCGCGATGCGCCTGAACATTGTCGACGCCCTCGCGGGCCGATAAGGGGAATCACACATGAGCCGCATGAAGAAATGGCTGGGCAATCTCGGCGTGGTGCTGGCACTGGTCGCAGGCCTGGTGGCCTGGACGATGCTGCCCTGGTATGGCGTTCTGGCGGTGCTGGTGGCGCTGGTGCTGTGGCTGCTGCTGACCCGGACCGGTCGACTGGCGCTGGAGGCGGCGAAGATCGGCATTGCCAGCCTTCCGCAGCGCTGGGGTCCGTCGGCGGTGATCGTGGTCGGCATCGCCGGCGTGGTCGGCGTACTGGTGGCGATGCTGGCGATGGGCGCCGGCTTCGAGGCCACGCTCAAGCAGACCGGCAACGACGAAACCGCGATCATCCTGCGCGGCGGTTCGCAGGCCGAGACCAACTCGGTGATCACGCGCGACCAGGTGCCGCTGATCAGTTCGCTGGCCGGCATCGCCAAGGGGGCCGACGGCCGCCCGGCGCTTTCGCCGGAGCTGTCGCAGGTGGTCAACATGGTGACCAAGGCCGACCACACCGATGCCAATGCGCAGCTGCGCGGCGTCGGCGAGGCGGCGTGGACCCTGCGGCCGCAGGTGAAGATCGTCGAAGGTCGCAAGTTCAACCCCGGCATGCGTGAGCTGGTGGTCGGCCAGGGCGCGAAGAAGCAGTACGTCAACCTGGAAGTCGGCAAGCAGCTCGAACTCGCCAACCAGGTATGGACCGTGGTCGGCGTGTTCGCTTCGGGCGATTCGCACGATTCGGAACTGTGGGCCGACGCCGACACGCTCGGCTCGACCTATCGCCGCAACGCGTACCAGTCGGTGACGGCCAAGCTCGACGGCAAGGACGGCTTCAAGAAGCTCAAGGCCGCGATGGCCGCCGATCCGCGCCTGAAGCTCGACGTCGACACGACGCGCCACTATTACGCCAAGCAGTCCGAGGGCCTGAGCAAGTTCCTCAAGATCCTCGGCACGATCATCGGCGGCATCATGGCGGTGGGCGCGGTGTTCGGCGCGTTGAACACCATGTACGCGGCGGTGGCCGGGCGTGCGCGCGAGATTGCGACGATGCGCGCCATTGGTTTCCGCGGCCTGCCGGTGGTGGTGGCGGTGATGCTGGAGACGATGCTGCTGGCGCTGCTGGGCGGCCTGGTCGGCGGTGCGATCGCGTGGCTGATCTTCAACGGTTACAGCGTGTCGACGCTGGGCAACAACTTCAGCCAGGTGATGTTCCAGTTCAAGGTCTCGCCGGAGCTGTTGTGGAACGGCCTGAAGTGGGCGCTCGGCATCGGCCTGGTCGGCGGCCTGTTCCCGGCCCTGCGCGCGGCGCGCCTGCCGGTGACCGAGGCGTTGCGCGCGGCGTAATCATCAGAACGGCTCCAAGGAAAGGGGACGCTTCGGCGTCCCTTTTTTCTGGCTGGATGACGGCTTTTGGGGGGGGCAAGGCTTGCGTCTGCGGAGTGGCGTCGTCCCCTCACCGTCATCCCCGCGAAGGCGGGGATCCATGGACGTTGCTCGCGGAACGCACCCAAACCCCACTCCCGCAATCAGGAGAGGGGCTCAATAGCAGGCCTCAGGCAGGCTGCACCGACATCCTGCGCGCGCGCATCAGCCCGTCGATCGCGAAGATCGCCAGCGCCACCCAGATGAAGATGAAGCCGGTGGCGCGATCACGGTCGAATGCCTCACCGAAGACCAGCACGCCGAGCAGGAACTGGATGGTCGGAGCGATGTACTGCATCAGCCCGACCACCGACAACGGCACACGACGCACCGCGAAAGCGAAGCCGATCAGCGGCAGCGCCGTCAGCACCCCGCAGAACACCAGCAGCGCATCGACGCCCAGGCTCCAGCCACTGGCGAAGTGGCCACTGCCCTGCGTCTCGCACCACAGCAACACCAGCAGCGCCGGCAGGAACAGATACACACTCTCCACCCCCAGCCCACTGACCGCATCGACCGCCACCAGCTTGCGGATCAGCCCGTACAGCGCGAACGACAGCGCCAGGCCAATGGCGATCCACGGCGGCTGGCCGTACTGCCAGGTCAGCCACGCCACGCCGGTCGCCGCCAGCGCCACCGACAGCCACTGCACGCGGTTGAGCCGCTCGTGCAGGAACACCACGCCGAACAGCACGCTCACCAGCGGATTGATGAAATAGCCCAGGCTGCTCTCGACCACGTGGCCAGCGTTCACCGCCCACACGTACAGGCCCCAGTTGAACGCGATCAGCGTGCCACTGAGCGCCAGCATCCACGCCGCGCGCGGTCGCGCCAGGGTCGCGCGCAGCCAGCCGCGGCCCTGCTTCCAGACCAGCCACGCAGCCACCAGCAGCGCGCTCCAGACGATGCGATGCATCACGATCTGCAGCGACGGCACCACCTTCAGCAGATGCCAGTACAACGGCATCAGCCCCCACAGCACGAATGACGCAGCCGCGACCCAGAGGCCGCCGCGCACGGTGGCGTGGTCGCTCATGCTGCCGGCTCTGAAGGCGCAGACGCAGGCTGTGCAGCTGCGGCTGCCGGCGTCGACTTGCCCGCGCGCGCCTTGGCCAGGGTGATGATGACCACGCCGACCAGGATCACCGCCATCGCGCCCAGGTCGTGCGCGGTGAAGTGCTCGCCGCCGATCAGCGCGCCGAACAGCACCGCGATCGGCGGATTGACGTAGGCATAGCTGGTCGCCAGCGCCGGACGCACATGATGCAGCAGCCAGATGTAGGCGGTGAAGCCGAAGATCGAGCCGGCCACGACCAGGTACAGCAGCGCGGTGGTGGCGCTGGCGCTGGGCATCGCGGTCATGCGCTCGCCGTGCAGCCCGGCGGCGATCAGCATCCACACGCTGCCGGTGAGCATCTGCCCGGCGGCGGACATGAACGGTTGCGGCAGGTCCTGGTCACGGCTCCAGATCGAGCCCCAGGCCCACGCGATCGGTGCGATCACCAGGCACACCAGGCCGAGCATCGACGACGACAGCTCGCCGCCGGCATTGAGCCAGAGCACGCCGAGGAAGCCGATGATCAGGCCGACCCATTCGATCTTCGACGGGTGACGGCCGCGCAGCATCGCGAACACGCCGGCGAACAGCGGCATCGAGGCCACGGCGATGGCCGCAAGGCCGGAGCCGACTTCGGTCTCGGCCAGGTTCACCAGGCCGTTGGACAGCAGCACCATCCAGATCGACAGCACCCACAGCGTGCGCCACTGCTTGCCGGTCGGCCTGGGCACGCCGCGCCAGCGCAGCACTGCGTACATGATCGCGCCGGCCAGGAACATGCGCCCTGCGCCGAGCAGGAACGGCGGATAGCTTTCCAGGGCGAAGCGGATCGCCAGGTAAGTCGAGCCCCAGAGGATGTAGACCGAGGCCAGGGCAATGGCGACGGCAAGCGCGCCGGGAGCGGCGCGGGCGGCGGTGGGTGCAGCGGTGCTCATGCGGATTCCACGTGGGGGTGGGTGGGTGCTGCCCTCCGACGCGACCAGCACCGCGCCGTGCAGCGCACCTCGTGCCGTCAGCGACGGCCGGGACGCCGCACCGCCGGTGCTGGAGACGTTCGGATGACTGAATCGTAACGGCAGCGGCCGCGACGCGATTGTTATATCGTGCGCAGAAACGCAAAAATTTTGCGAGGCGCCCGTGATGCTGGACGAGTTCGACCATCGCCTGCTGGAGCTGCTGCAACGCGATGCCTCGGTGACGCTGACCGCGCTCGGCGAAGCGGTCGGGCTGTCGGCCAGCGCCGTGCAGCGCAGGCTCACCCGCTACCGCAAGAGCGGCCTGCTGCGGCAGATCGCCGTGCTCGACCCCACGCAGCTCGGCACCACGCTGGCGACGGTACTGGTGGCGATGGAGCGCGAGTCGGCCAAGCTGCACGCCGCGTTCCACGCGCGCATGCGCACGGCACCGGAAGTGCAGCAGTGCTACACGCTGGCCGGCGAGTGGGACTACCTGGTGATCCTGTCGACCACCGGCGTGGCGCACTGCCGCGAAGTGGCGGACCGGTTGTTCATGGACGAGGGCAACATCAAGCGCTACGAGACGCGGATGGTGTTCGACGTGGTGAAGGCGGGGCTGCATGTGCCGACGCGGGCACCGGCCAAGCGCAGGAAGTAGCGGTGTCAGGCGGCGCGTTCGCGCGCCAGCACCTTCTGCTTCATCGGCAGCCCCCAGCGATAGCCGCCCAGCGATCCATCGCCACGGATCACGCGATGGCACGGCACCACGATCGCCAGGTGGTTGCCGGCGCAGGCACTGGCCACGGCGCGCGTCGCCCGCGGCTGTCCGATCGCGCGCGCGACTTCGGCGTAGCTGCGCGTTTCGCCGCGCGGGATCTTCATCAGCGCGTCCCACACCTTCTTCTGGAACGCGGTACCGATCAGGTCCACCGGCACCTGCGCCTGCTTGTCGGCCAGTGCGTCGGCGACGGCGCGCAGGCGCGGCGCGAGGAACTCGTCGCGGCCAACATCCACACGCTGGAGCTGCGCCTGCGGAAACTCTTCCTGCAGGCGCGCCTCGAGCAGCTGCGCGTCCTCGCCCAGTTCGATCATGCACACGCCGCGTTCGGTGGTCGCCACCAGCGCCTGGCCCAGCGCGGTCGGGGCGATGCTCCAGCGGATCTGCTCGCCGGCACCACCGGCGCGATAGCGTGCCGGCGTCATGCCCAGCTTCGCCGCCCCACCCTCGTACACGCGCGAGGGCGATCCGTAGCCGGCGTCGTATAGCGCCGCACTGACATCACTGCCTTCGCGCAACGCAACCTTGAGGGTGCCGAGCTTGCGCTGGGCGAGGTACTCGGCCGGGCTCAGGCCGAAGCGGGCGACGAACTGGCGCTGCAGGTGCGAGGCACTCAGGCCAACCGTGGCAGCGATTTCGGTCAGCGTCGGCTCGCCGGCCTCGAGCAGTTGCCGGGCGTGGTCGAGCTTGTCGCGGAGCTGGCGGACAGTGTTCATGGGGCAAAGCGTAACGGGCGCCCTGAGGCGCCCGCTATCCGATTCTTGTTGCGGCAGGCGCGAGGGGCGCCCTGCCCTCACCCCGACCCTCTCCCGCAAGCGGGAGAGGGGGAAGTTCGGGAATCAGTCCGCCCAGTGACCCACCGTGGTCGCCGTCGGCAGCACCAGCGTGGAGAGCTGGCGGTCGTTGTTGAGCAGGTGAACCGCATCGGCCAGGATCGCCGCCGATTCGCGCAGCAGCGGGTCCGGACGGTTCTCGGCCAGCTTCTCGCGTTCGGCATCCTTGGCGATGTCGCGCTCGTTCGCCGCCAGGCCGTCGTCGTTGTAGTCGTCGGCGAGAGGATCCAGGTCCAGGCCCAGCGCCTTGCGCTCTTCCTGGCGCTGCTTGCGCTTGCTGTCGTCGCGGTCACGCTCGCTGCGGCGCTCGGCCTCGTTGAGGCTCACCCACTTCTTGGCGCGCTCCTCGCGGAACTGGGCAACGTCGTCCGACCACCACTGGAATTCCTTGTCCTTGGCGATGCGGGCGGTGTGCAGCGTCTCGAGCTTGGGCAGGAGCGGTGCGAAGTTGCCGTACGCGGTGTGCGGCACCGCCGAGATGCGGGTCCACGGCAGCGCGTTGTCGTAGGTGCTTTCGCCGTACTCGCTGGCGTCGACGGAAACCGGGTACGACAGGTCGGGCACCACGCCCTTGTTCTGCGTCGAACCACCGCTGACGCGGAAGAACTGGGCGATGGTCAGCTTGACCTGGCCGAAGCGCGCTTCTTCGTTGGCCGGCCAGCGGTCGAGGTCGACCAGGTTCTGCACCGTGCCCTTGCCGAAGCTGGTTTCGCCGATGACCAGGCCACGACCGTAGTCCTGGATGGCGCCGGCGAAGATCTCGGATGCCGAGGCCGAGCCGCGGTTGATCAGCACCGCCAGCGGACCTTCCCAGGCAATGCCGCTGTCGTTGTCGCCTTCGACGCTGACGCGGCCACCGGATTCGCGCACCTGCACGACCGGACCGCGATCGATGAACAGACCGGTCAGTTCGATCGCTTCGTTGAGCGAACCGCCACCGTTGTTGCGCAGGTCGAGCACGACACCATCGACCTTCTCCTCGCGCAGCTTGGTCAGCAGCTTGGCGACGTCGCGCGTGGCCGAGGCGTAGTCGGCGCTGTTCTTGCGGCGGCCTTCGAAGTCCTGGTAGAAGCCGGGCAGCTCGATCACGCCGATGCGCTGCTGCGGCGCGCCGTTGATCGCCGGAATGGTGATGACCTTGGACTTGGCGGCCTGGTCTTCCAGGCGCACCTTGTCGCGCACCAGCACGATGCGCTGCGGCTGGCTGTCGAGGCCGGCCTCGGCCGGGATCACGTCCAGGCGCACCTTGGTGCCCTTGGCGCCGCGGATCTTGGCGACGACATCGTCGATGCGCCAGCCGATCACGTCTTCCATCGCGCCGCTCTCGCCCTGGCCGACGCCGACGACGCGGTCACCGGGCTTGAGCTTGTTGGACTTGCCGGCCGGACCGCCGGGCACGATCTCGCGGATCGCGACGACGTCATCCTGCTTCTGCAGCACCGCGCCGATGCCCTCGAGCGACAGCGACATCGACACGTTGAAGTTGTCGGCGGTCTTCGGGGTGAAGTAATCGGTGTGCGGATCGACCGAGTTGGCGTAGCTGTTGAGGAAGGTCTGGAAGACGTCCTCGCCCTTGAGCTCGGCGATCGACTTGCCCATGTTGGCGTAGCGCTTGTCGAGCGTCTTGCGGATGTCCTCGGGCTTCTTGCCGGCGAGCTTCAGGCGCAGCCAGTCGTTGCGCACCGACTGCTTCCACAGCGTGTCCAGTGCGGCGGCATCGGTCGCCCACGGTGCGTCCTCGCGGTCGTACTCGTAGCGGTCGCTGCCGGTGAAATCGAACATGTCCTGCTTGAGCAGGTTGCGCGCGTAGGTCACGCGCTGGTCGACGCGCTGCTTGTAGGTGGCGAAGATCGCGTAGGCCGGATCGAGGTCGCCACTCTTGATGGCGTCGTCGAACTTGAGCTTGTAGGCGTCGAACCTGGCGACGTCCTGCGCGGTCAGGAACTGCTTGCCGCCGTCGAGCGACTCCAGGTAGCGCTTGTAGATGTCGGCCGACAAGGTGTCGTCGAGCGCCACCGGGCGATAGGCGTAGCGGCTGTCGGAGAGCAGTCCGTACACGAGCTTGGCGGCGGTGGTCTGGTCGGCGGTGGGCGCGCGCGGCAGCGGCGACGGTTCCATCGACTTGATCAGGTTCGGCTTCTCGTGCTGCGGCAGTTCGACCTGGGTGGTCTTCTTGTCGACGCCATCGGAGGACTGCGCGAGCAATGCCAGCGGTGTGGTCAGCAGGAAAGCGAATAACGTGGTCTTGGCATTCATCGCGGGGCTCGCGGCCGTGGTGGCCTGATCTTTGGTGCGGGGGGGTCGGACGCAGGAACCGACAGCTTGTACCGGTGTTCGACAACCCCACAGTGCCGAAAGTTGCGGCGCCTGTCACCCCACCACAGGTGGGAAAAACCGTGCCATGGCCTGCACTAACGCCCGTTCATCCGAAAGCGTTCAGCTGGGCGACGGCTGGCGTTACGCGGGCGTTAGGCGTGTGGGGCATGCCCACGCTGCCGGTGCGGCGGTCAACGAGACGTGACGCCTTGGTGCGCCCTTGCGCTCAGTTGGCGGCGACGACGCCGGCTTCGATCGCCGAACGGTCGGCGTGGTAGGACGAGCGCACCAGCGGACCGGACGCGACGTGGGTGAAACCCAGCGCCATGCCGTAGACCTCGAGCTCCTTGAACTCTTCCGGCGTCCAGTAGCGCAGCACCGGATGGTGGTGGGGGCTGGGCTGCAGGTACTGGCCGATGGTGATCATGTCGACGTCATGCGCGCGCAGGTCGCGCAGGGTCGCCTGCACCTGTTCCATCGTTTCGCCCAGGCCGAGCATGATGCCGCTCTTGGTGGCGACGTTCGGGTGCTGCGCCTTGAACTTCTGCAGCAGGGTCAGCGACCACTGGTAGTCGGCGCCCGGGCGGACATTGCGGTACAGGTCCGGCACCGTCTCGACGTTGTGGTTGAACACGTCCGGCGGGTTGCTGGCGAGGATCTCCAGCGCGCGCTCCATGCGGCCCTTGCCGCGGAAGTCGGGCGTGAGCACCTCGATGCGGGTCTTCGGGCTGTGCTCGCGGATGGCGGCGATGCAGTCGACGAAGTGCTGGGCACCGCCGTCGCGCAGGTCATCGCGGTCGACGCTGGTGACCACGACGTACTTCAGGCCCATGTCGGCGACGGTGGTGGCCAGGCTCAGCGGCTCGCCGGCATCGGGCGGCTTGGGCCGGCCGTGGGCGACGTCGCAGAAGCTGCAGCGGCGGGTGCAGACCTCGCCGAGGATCATGAAGGTCGCGGTGCCGTGGCTGAAGCACTCGTGGATGTTGGGGCAGCTGGCTTCCTCGCACACCGTGACCAGGCGGTTCTCGCGCAGCTTGGCCTTGAGCTGCTGCACCGAGTTGCCCGACGGGATGCGCACGCGGATCCACGACGGCTTGCGCAGCACCGGCGCATCGGCGAACTGCACCGGCGAGCGCGCGATCTTGTCGCCGGCCACCTGCTTCACACCTGGCTGGAGCGCGCCTGCCTGGAGCGCGCCCGGCTGCAGGGCCTCGGGCGCGGCATTGCCGCTGACCATGGCGAGCGGGATGGACTTGGCGGTGGATTCGGTCATGGCGGGGAGCGTTCTCTGCGGTGTTTGCCCCCTCTCCGCTGGCGGGAAAGGGAGTTCAAAGCGGCGGCGGGGGAGCCTGTTCGACCTGGAGACCGAACTGGCGGGCGACATGCCCGATCAGCACCGGCTTGACCGCATCCAGCCCCGAAGGGCCGCCCAAGTCTAGCATCGAGGTCACCTGCAGCCCCTGGTAGCCGCACGGATTGATCCGCGCGAACGGCTCCAGGTCCATGGCGATGTTGAAGGCCAGGCCGTGGAAGGTGCAGCCGCGGCGCACGCGGATGCCGAGCGCGCCGATCTTGGCCCCGTTCACGTACACCCCGGGCGCGCCCTCGCGGCGTTCGGCGTGGATGTTCCAGTCAGCCAGCGTGTCGATCATCGACTGCTCGATGCGGTGGACGTATTCCTTGACGCCGACCTTGAGCCGTTTCAGGTCCAGCAGCGCGTACAGGACGATCTGCCCGGGGCCGTGGTAGGTCACCTGGCCGCCACGATCGACGTGCAGCACCGGGATGTCGCCGGGGAACAGGACGTGCTCGTCCTTGCCGGCCTGGCCCAGAGTAAAGACCGGGTCGTGCTCGACCAGCCACAGCTCGTCGGGCGTGTCGGCGGTGCGTTCGTCGGTGAAGGCCTGCATGGCCCGCCAGACCGGCTCGTAGGCCTGCCTGCCAAGATCGCGAACCCTGGCCGAAGACATGGCCCCCTCCCCTTCAAGGGGAGGGCCGGGGAGGGGATGGGTTCCAGCGCCGGCAGCGTCCACGACAGCTACAGCGTCCACTTCACTTCCGGATGCTCCCGCAGCACCGCATGCGCCAGGTCGTACTGCTCGCGGCTGTCGGCTCGGAAACTGATCCGCACCGAGACGTAGCGGCCGTTGCTCGAGTGCTTCCAGCTCACGGACTCGCTGACGACTTCGATGCCGGCATCCAGCAACAACGTCGGCAGCACCGTCTCCAGGTCCTTCTCGGCTGCGCCCATGGCGCTGAGCTCGAAGGTGCCGGGGAACTGGAAGCCGTGGTCGGGGTTGTCGGATTTGATTTCCATGGGCCGATTATGGGTCCGGGGGTGGGCGAACCCAAGACTTCGCGCGCAACACAGAAGACCAGTAGCCCGGGTAAGGCCGCAGGCCGCACCCGGGGGCCGTGGGCGGCCATGCCCCGGGTGCGCTGCGCTTACCCGGGCTACGTCCGTCCGGAAACGAAGAAGCCGGCTTTCGCCGGCTTCCCGTTGCTGCAGTCAGGTGCAGATCTCTGTCAGGCGCGGATCACTCCGACTCCCACCACATCCACAACTCGTCCCACAGGCGCTTGAAGAAGCCGCCCTGCTCGACCGCGTTGATCGCCACCAGCGGGCGCTGCGAGACGATCTTGCCATCCAGCATCACCTTCACGGTGCCGATCTTCTGGCCCTTGGCGATCGGCGCGACCAGGGTCTTGGGCACGTCCATCATCGGCTTGAGCTGGTTGTACTTGCCGCGCGGCACGGTCACCAGCAGCGGCTCGGCGACGCCGAGCTGGACTTCGTCGGCGGCGCCCTTCCACACCTTCTGCTTGGCGATCTGCTTGCCGACGTCGTAGAGCTTGTGCGTCTCGAAGAAGCGGAAGCCCCAGTTCAACAGCGCCTGCGAATCGACGGCGCGCTGGTTCTCGCTGCTCGAACCCATCACCACCGAGATCAGGCGCTGGTCGCCGCGCATCGCCGAGGCCATCAGGCAGTAACCGGCGCCGGAGTGGTGGCCGGTCTTGATGCCGTCGACCGACGGATCGCGCCACAGCAGCAGGTTGCGGTTGGGCTGGGTGATCGGGCCGACCGTGAATTCCTTGATCTTGTTGTACGAGTACGCAACCGGGTAGTCGTGGATCAGGGCGCGGCCAAGCAGGGCCAGGTCGTGCGCGGTCGAGTAATGCCCTTCCGCCGACAGGCCGTGCGGATTGACGAAGTGCGAACCCTTCATGCCGATGCGCGCGGCGTACTGGTTCATCAGTGCGGCGAAGGCGTCGGTGGAACCGGCGACGTGTTCTGCCAGGGCGATCGCGGCATCGTTGCCGGACTGCACCACCATGCCCTTTTCCATCTGCACCAGCGGCGCGGTCTTGTTGACCTCGAAACCGGAGTAACTGCCGTCGGTGCCGGCGCCGCCGGTGCGCCAGGCGTTCTCGCTCATCATCACCTGGTCGGTGTCCTTGACCTTGCCGGCGGCGAGCTCGGCGGCGATGACATAGCTGGTCATCACCTTGGTGATGCTGGCCGGCTCGACCCGCTGGTCGTAGTTCTCGCCGGCCAGGATGTTGCCGCTGGCGGCATCCATCAGCACCCACGCGCTGGCAGTGATCTGCGGCGGCGGCGGGACCGGCAGCGAGTCGCTGGCGGCCGGCAGCGCAGGGGCGGCCGGCTGCGGCGTCGGCGCCTGGGCGATGGCGAGGCCGGTCACCAGCGTGGTGACCGCGGCCAGGGCGGCGGCTCTGGCAAGAGCGGGTACTTTCATTGTCTCAACTGCTCCGGAGGCCGGCGACGTGCCGGCCCGTTCTTTGGGGTGTGTGGTTCTGAGGGATGGAATTCTAGTCGCGGACGCGCTGCGGCTGGCCGAATCCAAGACCTGCGATGCGGGCCGCAAGTTCCGGGGCCTGCGCGGCCTGCAACGGGCCCACGCGCAGGCGCCAGATGGTCTGGCCGTTGGCGCTGGCATCGCTGATCTGGGCGGTGTCGATGCCGGCCTGGCGCAGCGTCGTCAGCGCGCGGTCGGCATTGGCACGGGCGGTGAAACTGGCCACCTGCAGGACCACGCCATCGGCGGCGCTGGCGGTCGGTACTGGCGTCGCAGTCACGGTCGATGCGGGCGCCGCCGGCAGCGGCGCGGTCGCGACACCGGTCGCCGCGGCAACTGCGCCGGCGGCCACCATCGATGTCGGCTTGCCGGTGGCGATGCGCACGCCCGGGGGCAGCTCGCCGGCGCGGGCGCTGGCAACCGGCATCGCCGCGATCAGGCGGTCGATCGGCGTCGGCGTGGGTGCGGGACTGGCGGGATTCGCAGGCTTGGCCGGCGCAGAAGCGCGCACCGGCCGATCATCGTCGCCGGGCGCCAGCGCGCGCACTTCCACGCGTCCGGTGCCGCGCGCGGTGATGCCGAGCTTGACCGCCGCGGCGTAGCTCAGGTCGATGACGCGACCGTCGTGGAACGGGCCGCGATCGTTGACCCGGACCACCACCGACTTGCCGTTGTCGAGGTTGGTGACGCGGGCGAAGCTCGGCAGCGGCAACGTTTTGTGCGCGGCGGTGAAGGCGTACATGTCGTACACCTCCAGGTTGGAGGTGCGGCGGCCGTGGAACTTCTGGCCGTAATAGGACGCCGTGCCCTTCTCGACGTAACCCCTGGGGTCGTCGAGCACGCGGTATTTCTTGCCGAGCACCGAGTAGCTGGCGCGATTGCCGACCGGCGAGCGCGGCTCGTTGGTGACCTCGGGTTCGGGAATGGAGTCGACATCCGGCACGTGGTCGGGCGTGCTGTCGGACACACCCGGCTTGTACAGACCGCCGGCGGTGTAGTTGCCGCGCGTGCGCGGATCTTCCTGCGCCGGCGCGTACGGTGACTTCTTCTTGCCCTTCCCGTCCGGCAGCTGGCTGTGCTGGACGCCGCCCTTGTCGGGGATGCCGGCGGGCTGGGAAACGGATTTCTTCGGCGCACTGGCGCAGGCGACCAGCCCCAACGCCATCGCGGCGATGAGGGTTGAACGAACAAGGCTGCAATGCATGGCCGTGGACCTCATGTCGAGGGCGGTGTGGCAACGACGGCGGTGGCGGCGGCGGGTTCGTTGGCGCGGCCGGCGATGGCCTCGCTGAGCTGGTACACCGCCATCGCGTAGTGCTTGGAGATGTTGTAGCGGGTGATGGCGTAGTAGTTGCGGAAGCCGAACCAGTACTCCGGGCCGTCGACACCGTCGAGCTTGACCACCGTGGCGGTCTGGCCGGACGGGACCGTCGTCAGCGGACGGAAGCCACGCTGGGCGAGGTCCGCCATCGAATACACCGGGTCGAGGTTTTCCGGCTCGATGGCCTTGGCATCGGCGGCAGCGTTGGCGCGCACCGTGACCGGACCGCCGCGCACCCATCCGCCCTTCTTGGCGAAGTAGTTGGCGATGGAGGCGAAGACATCGTCGAGGTTGTTGAACAGGTCGCGCTTGCCGTCACCGTTGCCGTCGACGGCGTACTCGCGGTAGCTCGACGGCATGAACTGGCCCCAGCCCATGGCGCCAGCGTAGCTGCCGGTGAGCGTGGTGATGTCCAGGCCGGTTTCCTTGCCCAGCGCGAACAGCTGGCCCAGCTCACCGCGGAAGAACGCCTCGCGGCGGTTCTCGCGATCGGCCTTGGCCGGGTCGCCGGTACGCGGATAGGCGAAGGCCAGGGTGTACAGGGCATCGACCACCGGATAGCTGCCGGTGTTCTTGCCGAAATTGGTTTCCACGCCAATGATCGAAACGATCACTTCCGCCGGGACGCCGTACTGCGCCTGGGCGCGATCGAGTTCGGCCCGGTGCTCGGCGAGGAAGGCGCGGCCTCCGTCGATGCGCGCCTGGGTGATGAAGATCGGCCGGTAGTCGCGCCACGGCTTGGCTTCGGCCGGCTTGGACATCGCGGCGATGATGCTGTCGCGGATCTCGGCGCGGTCCAGGACCGACTCGATGTAGGCCGGGTCGATGCCGTACTGGGCGGCGGTATCGCGCACGAAGGCGGCACGCGCCTCCGGCAGCGCCTTGCGCACGTGCGGCTCGGGCAACGCAGGCGTGCCCGGGACCGAGGTGGCCGGGGCAGCAGGTTTGGCGGGAGTTTGTTGGGGGGCTGGCGCCGAAGCTTGAGTGGCGCAGCCGGCCAACGCGAACAGGAGCGCGCTGATCACGGCGCTACGGAGAGTGTGGCGTCGGGTCATCGCCGCGAGGGTAGCACGCGGTCAAGGACGCCAAAACCGTGTGTTCAGGGTTGGCTGAACTGGTAGTCAGGTTGGGGTTGCTGAATGGGAGGAGGGCTCAGGCGCCCCCTCTCCCGTCCCTTCCGGCCGCCGCAGGCGGTCAAGGCGAGGGGCAGACGCTCAGCGCGCGTACACCGGCCGATGCGCCCGCACCGCCATCACCACGCCCAGGCCCGCCAGCAGCGACACCGCCGACGTACCGCCATAGCTCAGCAGCGGCATCGGCACGCCGACCACCGGCAACATGCCCGAGATCATGCCGCCGTTGACGATCACATAGACGCACAGCGCCAGGCCGAGGGCGCCGGCGATCAGGCGCGAATAGCCGTCGCGCGCTTCCGCGGCGATCCACAGGCAGCGGCCGATCACGAACAGGTACAGCGACAGCACCGTGGCCACGCCGATCCAGCCGAACTCCTCGCTGAGCACGGCGAAGATGAAGTCGGTGGTGTGCTCGGGCAGGTAGTTCAGGTGCGACTGCGAGCCCTGCCCCCAACCCTTGCCGGTGAGGCCGCCGGCACCGATGGCGATCTTCGACTGGATGATGTTCCAGCCGGTGCCGAGCGGATCGGACTCGGGATTGAGGAAGGTCAGGATGCGGTTCTGCTGGTACGGGCGCAGCAGCCAGAACCACGCCACCGGCGCGATCGCGGCGACGGCGCCGAAGGCCATGCCGAACCACCACCACGGCAGGCCGGCCAGGTACAGCGCGAACGCGCCGCTGACGGCGACCAGCATCGCCGTGCCGAAGTCCGGCTGCAGCAGGATCAGGCCGGTCGGCACCGCGATCAGCACGCCGGCGATCAGCACGGTGCGGAACCGCGGCGGCAGCGACTGCCGGTCGAGGTACCAGGCCACCATCATCGGCAGGCTCAGCTTGAGCAGCTCGGCCGGTTGCACGTACACCACGCCCAGGTTGATCCAGTGGCGACCGTGCTTGCCGGTGCCGATCAGCAGGACCAGCACCAGCGGTATCAGTGACAGACCGAACACCAGGGGCGTCCAGTTGCGCAGCTGGTTGGGCGGAATGCGCGACAGCGCCCACATGATGCCGAGGCCGGCGACGAAGAAGGCGCCCTGGCGCACGACCAGGCCCACGGCGTGGTCGGCAGCGCTGTAGAGCACGGCCAGGCCGATCACCATCAGCGCCAGCAGGGCGCCGAGCAGCGGCAGGTCGAGCGTGCGCATGAAGCGCACGATCAGGTCGAACAGCCAGCGCAGGATCTGTCTCATCGGATCGGACCTGCGTCCCGGGTGCTCTTGGCGTTTGCGGAGGTGGAAGCTGGCGGCACCGCGACCTGCACCGCGCCCGCAGGCGCGACGGCTGCCGGCGGCGCTGCTGCCGTCGCGCCGACGACTTCCGCCGGCAGCGCGGCCACCGGCTGCGGCGGACGCACGTACTTCGGGTCGCTCGGCACCGGCTCGGGCATCTTGCCCAGCAGCCAGGCATCGAAGATCTTGCGCGCGATCGGCGCGGCGGTGCTGCCGCCGAAACCGCCGTGCTCGACAGAGATCGCCACGACGATCGTCGGGTTGTCGGCCGGCGCGTAGCCGACGAACAGCGCCTGGTGGCGCAGGTTGTACGGCAACGAATGCGGGTCGAAGCTGATGTTGCCCTTGCGGCTGATCTTCTGCGCGGTGCCGGTCTTGCCGGCCATCAGATACGGCGCACCGACGGCCATGGCGCGGCCGGTGCCACCCGGGCCCATGGTCGCCATCATCCCTTCCTGCACCGCGCGCAGGTTGCTGGCGTTGTCGGTGATGCGCGGCGGCGTCGGCTGCTGCAGGGGCGTCCACGGCGCCAGATAACCGTCGCGACGATCCGCCACCAGGTGCGGACGGACCAGGTTGCCGCCATTGGCGATGGCCGCGGTGCCGCGCGCCAGCTGCAGCACGGTCGCGACCCAGTAACCCTGGCCGATGCCGGCGTTGACGGTTTCGCCGGCGTACCACGGTTCCTTGCTGCGCGTGCGCTTCCAGTCCGGCGACGGCACCACGCCGGACTTCTCGCCGAGCAGGTCGATACCGGTCGGTTCGCCGAATCCATACTTGCGCATGTACTGGTCGAAGCGCTCGATGCCCATGTCGTAGGCGAGCTTGTAGTAGTAGAAGTTCACCGACGCGGCGATCGATTTGCGCAGGTCGGTCCAGCCGGCGCCACCGTGGGCGTCGCGCCAGCCGCGGCGCTGGCCGGGGATGTAGAACGTGCCGGTCGAGAACACCTTGTCTTCCGGGCGGCGCAGACCGCTGTCGAGGCCTGCCAGCGCGATCAGCGGCTTCACCGTCGAACCCGGCGGGCCGCCGCCGAGCACGTTGCGGTTGAACATCGGCCGCGACGGGTTGTCCATCAGCGAGCGGTAGTCGACGTTGGAGATGCCGTTGACGAACAGGTTGGGGTCGTAGCCGGGCAGGCTGACCATGCCCAGCACTTCGCCGGTGCGCGGGTCCAGCGCCACGGCCGAACCGTCCATGTCGCCGAAAGCGGTGACCATGGCCTGTTGCAGGTCCATGTCGACGCTCAGGCGCAGGTCGGCGCCGGGCGTGGCCGGGACGTGGCCGACCTGGCGCATCGGCCGGCCGTCGACGTTGGTCTCGATCTGCTCGTAGCCGACCTTGCCGCGCAGCGCTTCCTCGTAATAGCGCTCCAGGCCGGTCTTGCCGATGTGGGTCAGCGCTGCGCCGCCCTCGCCGAGCGCCTTGAGGTCGTCGGCGTCGATGCGCGCCACGTAGCCGATCACGTGCGAGAACAGGTCGCCATAGGGGTAGCGACGATTGAGGTACGACACCAGGTCGATGCCCGGATAGCGCCAGCGGTCGACGGCGAAGCGCGCGGCCTCTTCCTCGGTGACGCGCAGCTTCAGGGTGATCGGCTTGAAACCCCGGGTGGCGCGGCGCTCGTCTTCGAAGCGGGCGATGTCCTCGGGGGTCAGTGCGATGACCTTGGCCAGCTCCGGCAGCCAGGTCTCGGTCTTGCCGGCCTCGAACGGCGTCACTTCGATGCGGTACGCCGGCACGTTGTCGGCCAGCACCCGGCCCTTGCGGTCCAGGATCAGCCCGCGCCCCGGCACCACCGGCCGCAGCTTGATGCGGTTGGCTTCCGAACGCGTGGCGTAATCGGCGTGCTGCCAGACCTGCAGGCGGAAGTACCACAGCCCGAGCCCGGCCAGCGCCAGCAACACGCAGGTGAAGGCGATCGCGGAGCGCAGACGGAACTGGTTGGCTTCGGCTGCGGCGTTCTTGAGGACGCGACGACGCGGACCCATCGTCAACGCCCCCGCCAGCGGCCCAGTCGCAGCGAGTCCAGGCCCACGAACAGCAGCGGCCACAGCAGCATGCCCGCCAGCGGCGCCAGCCAGAACGAGGCCGGCAGCGTCGGCTCGCCCACTGCTATATGGATCGCGGCGGTGACGATGCGGTCGTTGAGCAGCAGGCCGCCGATGGCCAGGGCCTGTTGCGACATCGGGAAGAAGCGCAGGCGCGCGCGGAAGCGCTGCAGGATGTACGCCATCACCACCAGCCGCAGCGCCTGCTCGCCGAACAGGCTGCCGTAGACCAGGTCACCGGCCAGGCCGACGAGGAAAGCGACGCCCAGGCCGATATGGTCGGGGTCTTCGATCACCCAATAGGCCAGCACCAGCGCCAGCCAGTACGGGCGCAACGGCTGCAGCGTCGGCGGCAGCGGCAGCAGGCCCAGGAACAGCGCCATGACCAGGCTCAGCGGCAGCACCCATTGCGGACGGACGCGGGTCATCGGCGCGGCTCCGTCGGGGCGGGTTGCGGTTTTGGCGGCGTGGTCGCTGCCGGTGCAATCGGTTTGGCCGCCGCCGCCGGCGGTATCGCCGTTGCGCCGGGCTTCTGCGCGGGTGCCGTCGTCGGCACGGCGGCAGTGCCCTGCCCGATCGCGATGGCGGCACTGGCCGGCGCGGTCGTGGCATTGAACGCGGTCGCGCCGGGCAGCGGGCTCGGCTGGCTAAGCAGCACCAGCACTTCGCGGCCGCGGTCGAGCTGCGCGGCGGGAGTGACTTCACCGATCAGGAAGGCGCGGCTGTCGTCGGGACGCAGCGAGGCGATGGTGCCGACCGGGAACCCCGGCGCGAAACGCCCGCCCAGGCCCGAGGTCACCAGCACGTCGCCGACCTTGATGTCGCTCGAAAGCGGCACGCTCGGCACGCGCAGCAGGTCGCTGCGGCCCTCGCCGTAGACCACCAGGCGCACGCCGTTGCGCGCCACCGCCACCGGGACGGCATGCGAGGGATCGGTCAGCAGCAGCACGTTGGCGTACATCGGCGTAACCGCAATGATCTGCCCAAGCAGGCCGCCTGCGTCGATCACGCTCTGTCCGACCTGGACGCCGTCGCGGGTACCGGCATCGAGAACGAGGCGCTGGCGGGTCGGATCCAAGTCGATGTCGAGCACCGGCGACAGCACCACGTCCAGCTTGCCTCGATCGGCGGCGTCGAGCAGGCCGCGCAAGCGTGCATTGTCGGCCGCCAGCGTCTGCAGGCGCGCCATCCGTGCCTGGTTCAGCATCAGATCGTTGCGCAGGCGACGGTTTTCGGAGGTCAGCCGGGTCAGCGTGCCGGCATCGTCGCTGATGCGTTCGACCATGCGCCCCGGCCAGCCGGCGACCATCCACAGCGGCTGCACCATCAGCGTGACCTGGCGCCGCGCCTGGCTCAGCCAGCCGCCGCGGTGGTCGAGCATGATCAGCATCACCGACAGCGCCAGGTAAGCCAGCAGCTTCAACGTACCGGCGACATCACCCGTGCGGGCAGCGGTGGGAGGACCGGCGTAGGAAGGCACAGGAGGGCAGGGTCGGCAGAGTGGGAATGGGAGGGTGGAGCACTGTTTTACCCGTTTCCCGCATGCCCCTGGGCGAGAATCGGTCAAGAAACCTGAAATTCACGAAACCGGATATGGACGGGCCGGATGCTGCGCCAATGGCTGCCATCCGGCCTCGTTTACTTCCCCATGCGCACCGCGCTTACTCCGGCGCGAAGAACTCGTTGCCGTGCATGTCCACCAGTTCCAGCGCGCGGCCGCCACCGCGGGCGACGCAGGTCAGCGGGTCGTCGGCGACCTGCACGTGCAGGCCCGTCTCCTCGCTGATCAGGCGGTCCAGGTCGCGCAGCAGGGCGCCACCGCCGGTCAGGACGATGCCGCGCTCGGCGACGTCGGCGCACAGTTCCGGCGGGGTCTGCTCCAGCGCCAGCTTGATCGCCGAGACGATGCCGGCCAGCGGCTCGCGCAGCGCCTCAAGGACCTCGTTGGAGTTGATCGTGATCATCTTCGGCACGCCCTCGGCGAGGTTGCGGCCGGAGACCTCGATCGAGGCCGCCTTGGTCTGCGGGTAGGCGCAGCCGATCTCGATCTTGATGCGCTCGGAGGTGGCCTCGCCGATCAGGGTGCCGTAGGTGCGGCGCACGTAGCTGATGATCGACTCGTCGAAACGGTCGCCGCCGATGCGGACCGAGGCCGAGTAGACGATGCCGTTCAGGGCGATGACTGCGACTTCGGTGGTGCCGCCGCCGATGTCGACGACCATCGAGCCGCGCGCCTCGGTGACCGGCATGCCGGCGCCGATCGCGGCCGCCATGGGCTCTTCGATCAGGTAGACCTCACGGGCACCGGCCTCTTCGGCCGATTCCTTGATGGCGCGGCGCTCGACCTGGGTCGAGCCGCAGGGCACGCACACCAGCACGCGCGGGCTCGGCCGCAGGAAGCGCGACTTGTGCACCTTGCGGATGAAATGCTTGAGCATTTCCTCGGTGTAGGTGAAGTCGGCGATGACGCCGTCCTTCATCGGGCGGATCGTGGTGATGTGCCCCGGGGTGCGCCCGAGCATCATCTTGGCCTCGCTGCCGACCGCCGCGACGGTGCGGTTGCCGCCGCAGGCGGTCCTGGCGGACGGCGACCACCGATGGTTCGTTCAGGACGATTCCCTGGCCGCGGACATAGATGAGGGTGTTGGCCGTGCCCAGGTCGATGGACAGGTCGTTGGAAAACATGCCGCGAAACTTCTTGAACATCGAGGGATAGGCCGTCAAATGTGGGCGCGAGGGGTTCGCTAGCCTAGCAACCGCCCCCCCTGCGAGCAAGGAAAAAACCTGCAATTCCCGGCACTTCGTGCCGCCGGTGGTCACCCCGGGGGTCGCGGCCGGAATCCGGGCCCGGGATGCGGTCAGGCGCGTCGCCCGGATCGGTCGGACGGCCCGGCTGGACAGATCGGCTGGCACGGGTTGCTGGCCGTCCCGGTCCCCAGCGGCTACCCTAGCGCCCGCGCGGCGCTCCGGCCGCTATTTTCTTTTTGGGGTATCGACGATGTCTGCGCTGATCTGCGGCTCTCTGGCCTACGACACCATCATGGTGTTTCCCGACCAGTTCAAGAACCACATCCTGCCGGACAAGGTCCACATCCTGAACGTGTCGTTCCTGGTGCCGCGCATGCGCCGCGAGTTCGGCGGCTGCGCCGGCAACATCGCCTACAACCTCAAGCTGCTCGGCGGCGACCCGATCCCGATGGCCACCGTCGGCCAGGACTTCGGTCCGTACCGCGAGCACTTCGAGCAGCAGGGAATCAACCTGTCGCAGGTGAAGGAGATCGAGGAGCTGTTCACGCCGCAGGCCTTCATCACCACCGACCACGACAACAACCAGATCACCGCCTTCCATCCGGGCGCGATGATGCGCAGCTACGAAAACCACGTGCGCGACGTGAAGGGCGTGAGCTTCGGCATCGTCAGCCCCGACGGCCGCGAAGGCATGCTGCAGAACGCCACCGAGTTCGCCGAGCTGGGCATTCCCTTCATCTTCGATCCGGGCCAGGCGATGCCGCTGTTCAACGGCGAAGAGCTGCGCCACTTCATCGAGCAGGCCGACTACGTCACCGTCAACGACTACGAGTCCAACCTGCTGCAGGAACGCACCGGCTGGAGCGAGAACGACATCGTCAAGCGCGTCAAGGCGTACATCACCACGCGCGGTCCGCACGGTTCGCAGATCCACACGCCGGAGAAGACCTTCGACATCCCGCCGGCGCACGAGCGCCGCGTCACCGATCCGACCGGCTGCGGCGATGCATTCCGCGCCGGCCTGATCTTCGGCATCGAGAAGGGCTACGACTGGCTCACCATCGGCCGCATGGGCAACCTGATGGGCGCGCTCAAGGTCGAGCATCCGGGCACGCAGAACCAGCGCTTCGACTACGACGAGTTCAACGAACAGTTCAAGCAGCAGTTCGGCTACTCGCTCTGATCCTTGCCCTCCCCTGCACGCAGGGGAGGAAGCAACTCACATCATGTGCGCCAGCCACAGCAGCTCGGGCGCCGCCAGGCGCTCGAACTCCTTGTAGGTCATCCGCACCACTTCGGTGTGGTTGCCGGCGTTGAACGCGATCTCGTCCTGGTGCGCCAGGCGCGAGTCGACATACACCGGCATGCCGTAGAGATGGCCGAATGGCGGCATCGCGCCGGGCTCGCAGTCGGGGAACGCACCGCGGAACTCGGTTTCCTCGGCGAGCTCGACCATCGCACCGCCCAGGGCCAGGCCCAGGCGATACAGATCGGCGCGGTAGGTCGACGGCATCACCACCATCGCCAGTCGCCCGTCGGCCTTGATCATCACCGTCTTGGCGAAATGCACCGGCTCGATGTGTGCGATCGATGCGGTGTCGTGCGCGGTGATCGTGCGCGGGTGGTTGAGCGTGGTGTAGGGCGCATGCCCCTGGTCGAGCAGATTGTGCAGGCGTGGTGAGAGCATGGCGGCCTCCGCCTGGCTCGGCTGCGCTCCAGTCACGGCCGTGCCGCTGGGTGGACCGGCGCGCGCATCCGGCAGCGCGCCGCAATGGCAGGGCTCAGACCCCGCTCAGGCCGAGCTTACTCCCGGCGTGCAAAGGCGGCGTGGTGATGCCATTAACCGCGACCCGCCCTGGCGACGGCTCAGTTCCACTTCGGCAGCCTTGACGGGTCCAGGCCGCCGACTTCGAACACCGCCGTGCGCGTTCCGCCGGCCTTGACCGGGAACTCGATCGCGATCGTCCTGGCCGCCTTCACCGTCTTCCACAGCGCGCGCTCGTCCTCGATGAACATCGCGATCGCCTGGTCGGTCTTCGGCCGGCTCGCGGCCACCGGCCTGGGCGCGGCGTCGCCGATCTTCAGCTTGACCTTGCAGCCGCCGTAACAGTCGAAGTCGCCGGCTTCCAGCACCAGGTAGCTGCTGCGGCCCCAATCGGGATGGTCGCGGAAGATCAGCTGCACCGGCCGCGCGCCGCTGCCATCGGTGTCGACGTAGTCCTTGGCGTAGATCGACGCCGACAACTGCTCGCCACCCTTCACCGGCTGCGTCTGGTAGGTCCACAGCGCCGCCACGCGACGTTGCTCGCGCGCCTTCTCCGCCTTGTCCTTGACCTGCTTGTGGCGCTCCTCGATGCGTGCCGCGGCGGCACTGGCCGGGTACTTGGCCATCAGCACGTCGCCGTGCGCACGCGCCAGTTCCCAGTTCTGCTTGCCGTACTCGGCCTCGAAGGCGTCGGCCATGGCATCGGCCTCCTGCTCGCGTGCAGCGGCCTGCTGCGCCTCCACCGCTTTGGGATCCTGCGCCGGCCCGCACGCGGCCAGTGCCAGGGTCGCGGCGATGATCACTGCACCGCCCAGTCTGCTCATACCGCGTTCGTTCATTGCGTCCGTCCTCGTTCGATCAGCGTCTCGATCGCCTGCGCGACCTTTTCCGGTTGTTCCACCAGCGACATGTGGCCGCAGCCATCGAGCAGCACGCGACTGGCCTGTGGAATCTGCCGCGCATACAACTCCAGCGCACTGGGATCGATCACCGCATCCTGGCGGCACCACAGCAGCAGCGCCGGCTGGCGGATCGCGGCAGCGGCCTTGCCCGGCAGGAAGCTCTCGTCGCTGCGGCCGATGCGCGCGAGCACCTGCTGCTCGAATTGCGCGTCGCCGCGGCGCTGGTTGATGTAGATGCGGCTGGCCGGCCACGGCGCCCACGGTCGTGCCCTGGCATCGTGGAACACGGTATCGAGGTAGCGCTGCAGCGATGCCTCGTCCTCTACCGCGAATGGATTCTTGCCGGCCAGCACCTGCTCGCCGAAGCGGTTGTCGGCGAAGCGCACGCCGGCGGCGTCGATCAGGCCCACGCGCGCGACCTCGCGCGGATGGCGCGCGGCGGTGACCGCAGCGATGCCGCCCCCCATCGAATGACCGAGCAGCACCACGCCGCGCGGATCGGCGGCCACCTGCTTGATGAAATGGTCGACCCGCTCGGCCTGCGCGGCAAAGCCATAGTCGCGGCCGCCGATGCGCTGGCTCTCGCCCCAGCCCGGCAGGTCCGGAACCAGCAGGCGATAGCGTCCGCGCAGGCGTTGCGCGACGGGGTACCAGTTTTCCTTGCTGCCGGTGAAGCCGTGCAGCATCACCACCGTCGGCGCGCCTCGCGGGGCATCGTCGCTGTAGGCGTAGACCCAGAGGTGATCGTCGACGCGGACACTCTCGCGCGACAGGCCCGCGGCCATGCGCTGGCGGGCGAAGTCCGCGCGTATCACCGAATAAGGATCGCGCCAGAGCACCATCGCGGCGACCAGCAGCAGCATCAGCGGGATGGCGATCGCCAGGAGCCTGAGACTGCGATGGGTCACGGCGGATTCCTTGGTGAGGTGGGAGGGGTGTCGCGCCACCCCTCGCCAGCCCTCCCCTGCGCGCAGGGGAGGGAGCCGTGCGTTACTGCTTCGCCGTCGCCTGCTGTGCCTTGGCGATCGCGGCCTCCACCGACTCGGTGGTGATCGGGTGGTAGCCCGGGCGCGCCTTGGCGAAGGTGTCCTGCGCCAGTTTCAGGCCTGCCGGCGTTTTCACCAGCTCGTTGTAGGTCGGCATGATCAGCTTGCGACGGCCGATCCGCTCCAGGAACGCGGCGATGGCGTCATTGGCCTGCGTGTAGCCGCTGCGCACGGCGAGCGGATACCAGCGCTGGGCGATCTCGCCATTCGGCGTGCCGGTGAAGCGGTAGGCGCCGTCGAGCGCGGCCAGCTGTTCGGGCGTGAGCGTCTGCGGCATGCCGTCGATGAAGTGCACCCACTCCTGCGTGCTCCACTTCGCGGTCGCGTCCTTGGCCGGCAGCGTGCCGGCGTCGAGCCAGGCCTTGCGCGCGGCATCGACCGCATCGAAGCGCGGCGACACCGTCTTCGGCGCATCGGCCGGCACGCCCGGCTGGTAGATCCACTCGTCCAGCTCGGCTTCGCTGACCTTGCCCGGGTACTTGGCGAGCAGGTTGGCCTTGGCGTACTCGATGAACGTGGTGGTCGGGATGCTCTGGAAGGCGAAATGGTCGAAGTAGCCCTTCAGGAACGGATCGAACGCCTCGCGACCGTAACGCTCCTCGAGGAACTGCAGGAACCAGGCGCCCTTGGTGTACACGGTCGAACTGCTGGAATCGTCCGGGTTGGACACCGTGCCCGGCCGCTGTGCCAGCACCTGCAGCTTCGGATCGATTTCCTTGTACTCGGCGGCGAGCTCGTTGCGCGAGATCACCTTCTCCATGTCGGCCGCTTCCTTGCCGTACAGGTCCTCGACGATGCGGTTCTCGACGTAGCTGGTGAAGCCTTCGTTGAGCCAGCTGTCCTTGGGCGTGGAGAACGTCACCAGGTTGCCCGACCAGCTGTGCGCCAGTTCGTGCGCGACCAGCGACACCAGCGACTTGTCGCCGACGATCACGGTCGGCGTGGCGAAGGTCATGCGCGGGTTTTCCATGCCGCCGTACGGGAACGACGGCGGCAGCACGAGGATGTCGTAACGCTCCCAGCGGTACGGGCCGTACAGGCGCTCGGCCGTCTGCATCATCTTCTCGGTGTCGTCGAACTCCTTGGCCGCCTTGCCCACCATCGCCGGTTCCGCCCAGACGCCGGCGCGGCCGCTGATCGGCTTGAACACGAGGTCGCCGGCGGCGATCGCCAGCAGGTACGACGGGATCTTCTGCGGCATGGCGAAGGTGTAGTCGCCGTCACGCACCGCCTTGGGATCGTTATCGGCGCTCATCAGCACCATCGCGTCCTTGGGCGAGGTCACGTGCGCGGTGTAGGTGAAGCGCACCTGCGGCGTGTCCTGCAGCGGCACCCACGAACGCGCGTGGATCTGCTGCGACTGGCTGAACATGAAGGGCGTCTTCTTGCCTTCGGTCATCGCCGGCGTCAGCCACTGCAGGCCCGACGCGTCGGGCGAGGTGTGGTAGGTCACGCGGATGCGCTTGTTGCGCGCCGGTGCGTCGATGACGAGCTTGTTGCCGAGGATCTTGTCCTTGTCGCCGACCTTCCAGGTCAGGTCGTCCCACTTGCCGTCGGCGCGCTCGCCGACGATCTTCTCCACGGTGATGTCGCGCGAATCCAGCACCAGCTGGGTCGCCTTCGGATCGGTCCAGTCCAGCGTGTAGGTCGCGCTGCCGCCGAGTTCCTTCTTGTCGAAGTCGACGTTGAGCATCAGGGCGAGGTCGTTGATGCGGACCTTGGACGGCTGCGCGTAGGAGAACTCGTCGACGACGGCGGCGGACTTCTGGTCGGCAGCGGCCATGGTGGCGGCCTCCTTCGAAGCGGTGTCGGCCGGCGACGCGGCTTCGCGCGAGCAACCGGCGGCAAGGGCGGCAACGAGGCAGAGCGAAAGGATCGAATAACGCATGTGGGCCCACAACGGACAGGGTGAGCGGTCGAGTTTAGCGCCTCGCCGGACCGCGGGCATCGGCCATCGCGGCCCCGGCCCGCGGACCGCGTGTGCAGGCGCAACAGTGCTTCCCGTGGGACCGGGCTGTGGCGGGACGCGGGCCTGACTAGGCTGGCCGTCTCCCCCATGAACCGTGACCGCTGCCATGAATCGACACGACACCATCGCCTGGGCGCTGCTGCTGGGCGCCGGACTGCTCGAAGTGGTCTGGGCGATCGCGCTGAAACAGAGCGCGGGCTTCAGCCGCATGGTGCCGAGCGTCGTCGGCATCGTCGCTGCGGTGGTCAGCTTCGCCATGCTGGCGATGGCGCTGAAATGGCTGCCGGTCGGCACCGCCTACGCGGTCTGGGTAGGCATCGGCACGGTCGGCGTGGCGTTGGCCGGGATCGTCGCGTTCGGTGACGGTGTCACGGCGGCAAGGCTCGGGTGCCTGGTGCTGATCGTGGCGGGAGTGGTGGGCCTGAAGCTGGTGGAGTGAGGCCCGGCTTCTTTCGTAGCCCGGGTAAGCGAAGCGCACCCGGGGATCGGTGCGTGCAAACCCCGGGTGCGCTTCGCTTACCCGGGCTACGCCCGACCTGACCGGTGAAACTAGACCTTGTAACCGGTGTGGATCGCGACGATCCCGCCCGACAGGTTGCGATAGTCGCAGCGCGCGAACCCCGCTTCCTGCATCATCGCCTTCAACTCGTCCTGCGGCGGATGCTTGCGGATGCTCTCGGCCAGGTACTGGTAACTGTCGGAATCGTTCGCGAACAGCTTGCCCAGCTGCGGCAGCACCTTGAACGAGTGGAAGTCGTAGATCGGCTTGAACCAGTCGGCCTTCACTTCCGAGAACTCCAGCACGCGCGCCTGCCCGCCGACCTTCAGCACGCGATGCATCTCGCGCAGCGCCGCGTCCTTGTCGGTGACGTTGCGCAGGCCGAAGGCGATCGTCACCAGGTCGAAGCTGGCGTCCGGGAACGGCAGCTTCTCGGCGTTCATCTGCACGTACTCGAAGCCGGCGACCTTGCCCATGTCGGTCATGCGGTCGCGGCCGACGCGCAGCATCTCGCCGTTGATGTCGCCCAGCACGATGCTGCCGGCGTCGCCGACGCGGTCGCGCAGCAGCAGGGCGATGTCGCCCGTGCCGCCCGCCAGGTCGAGGACGCGGTCGCCGCGCTTGACCTGGGCGGTGCCGACGAAATAGCGCTTCCACACGCGGTGCACGCCCAGCGACATAAGGTCGTTCATCAGGTCGTACTTGCCGGCGACCGAAGAGAAGACCTGGCCGACCAGCTTCTGCTTCTCGCCGGTGGGAACGTCGCGAAAGCCGAAGTGCGTGGTGCCGGTCTTGTCGCCGGGCTTGTCGGAGCTTGACTGGTTCATCTGGCGATTATCGCATCAACGTGCAATTCCCGGGCCCGACTCCAGGCCCGGCCCCGAGGAGCCTCGCTGCAATGAGCCAGGTCGCACCCCGCCAATGGCTGCCGCACGAACGGCCGCTGTTTCCGGGCTCGCCCTCGACCCCGCACCACCCGACCTGGCTGCGCTGGGCGTTCGGGCTGACCGGCGCGCTGGTGGCGATCACCGGCAGCCTCGGCAATGCCATGGTCACCACCAACCTGCTGCAGCTGCAGGGGTCGCTGGGCGTGTCCGCGGTCGAGATCGCCTGGCTGCCGGCCGCCTACGTGATGACCAACGTCTCGGCCAACCTCATCCTGATCAAGTTCCGCCAACAGTTCGGCCTGCGCCTGTTCACCGAAATCAGCCTGGTGCTGTATGCGCTGGTGACCTTCGGCCATCTGTTCGTGCACGGCCTGGGCTCGGCGATCGCGGTGCGCGCCGCCCACGGCATCGTAGGCGCGGCGCTGACCTCGCTGGGCGTGTTCTACATGATCCAGGCCCTGCCGGCGCAACACCGCCTGCGCGCGCTGGCCATCGGCATCGGCGTGAGCCAGATCGGTGCGCCGATCGCGCGGGTGATCTCCCCCGACCTGCTCGAGTTCGGGGAGTGGCGCGGCCTGTACCTGTTCGAACTGGGCCTGGCTTTGCTGTCGCTGGGCGCGGTGCTGTTGCTGCGGCTGCCGCCGGGCGATCGTTACAAGGCCTTCGAGCGGCTCGATGCGCTGTCCATCACCCTGCTGTCGATCGGCATGGCCCTGCTCTGCGCCGTGTTGTCGCTGGGCCGGATCGTCTGGTGGCGGGAGGCGCCCTGGATCGGCTGGTGCCTGGCCGGTTCGATCGTGCTGGTGGTCGCGGGGGTGGCGGTGGAGCACTTCCGCAGCAATCCGCTGATCAACACCCGCTGGCTCAGCAGCGGCCTGATGCTGCGCCTGGGCATCGCGATCATCCTGCTGCGCATGGCCCTGTCGGAGCAAAGCGTCGGGGCGGTGGGATTCCTGCAGGCGATGGGCCTCAACAACGAACAGATGCGCGGCCTCTTCGCGGTGGTGCTGCTGGGCTGCGTCATCGGCATCGCCACCAGTGCGATGACGGTCAGGCCGGTGCTGACCCGCGTGCCGGCGCTGATCGCGCTGAGCTGCATCCTCGTCGGCGCGCTGATGGATGCCTATTCCAACAACCTCACGCGGCCGCCGCAGTTGCTGGTCAGCCAGTTCCTGATCGGCTTCGGCAGTACGTTCTTCCTCGCTCCGGCGCTGATCGCCGGCGTCGGCAGCGTGATCGCGCAGCCGCGCAACCTGATCAGCTTCTTCGTGATGTTCAGCATCACCCAGAACGTCGGGGCGCTGTTCGGCTCGGCGTTCCTGGGAACGTTCCAGGTGATCCGCGAGAAGTACCACTCCAGCCAGCTCGTCGAGCCCCTGACCCTGCTCGACCCGCTGGTGGCGGCGCGCATCCAGGCCGGCGCCAGCGGCTACGGGCAGGCGGTCACCGACCCGGTGCTGCGCAACGCACAGGGGCTGCGGCAACTTGCGGCCACGGCTTCACGCGAAGCCAATGTGCTTGCCTATAACGATGTGTACTTCGCCATCGCCGCCATCGCCGTGATGACCATGATCTGGCTCACCATCGTCGCCACCCGGGCGCGCCTGCAGGCCCGGCGCGAACGACGGATGGCCGCCCACGCCACCGCGGCATCGACGCCATGAGCACGCCGACCCCCACTCCGCCCACGGCACCACCGCAACCGGCACCCGCAGCACCCCCGTCGCCGCCGCCACGCCCGCTGTGGCAGATCGCGATCTTCGCCGCGGTCGCGATTGGCGGGGCGCTGGTGGTGCTGTACGCATGGCACCTGCCGCCATTCCGCACGCCCGTCCAGAGCACCGAGAACGCCTACGTCCGCGGCCAGGTCACGGTGATCAGCCCGCAGGTCAGCGGCTATGTCACCCAGGTGCCGGTTCGCGATTTCCAGCACGTGCGCAAGGGCCAGCTGCTGGTGCAGATCGACGACCGCCTGTACCGGCAGCAGGTCGACCAGGCCAGGGCGCAGCTGCAGGCGGCGCGCGCCAATCTCGCCAACTGGACCCAGCAATTGCGCAGCGCCGAGGCGAACGTCGCGCAGACCCGTGCCACGGTCGCCAGCAACAACGCCCTGCACGTGCGCACCGCGGCGACGCTGCGCCGAACCGACAGCCTGGCCGGCCAGCAATTGCTGTCGGCGCAGGACCTCGACAACGCCTATGCCGCCAACGCCCAGGCCGTGGCCGGACTGAACCAGTCGCGCGCGGCCGTCGAAGCGGCCGAGCAGAGCGTGCGCAGCGTCAGCGTCAACCGCGACGCACTCGAGGCCGCGGTGGCCGGCGCCGAGGCCGCGGTCAAGCTGGCCCAGATCAACCTCGACCACACGCACATCGAAGCGCCGCGCGACGGCCAGCTCGGCCAGGTCACGGTGCGCGAAGGCGCCTACGTCACCAACGGCACGCAGTTGATGGCGCTGGTACCGGGCACGTTGTGGGTGGTGGCGAACTACAAGGAAACGCAGATGCAGGACATGCGCATCGGCCAGCCGGCGCACTTCAGTGTCGATGCACTGGGCGGCGAGCGCCTGGCCGGACGCGTGCAGGAGATCTCGCCCGCCGCCGGTTCCGAGTTCAGCGTGCTGCCGGCCGACAACGCCACCGGCAACTTCGTCAAGATCGCCCAGCGCATCCCGGTCAAGGTGTCGATCGATGGCGGGCAGGAGGCGGCCGCGCGGCTCCGCCCCGGCATGTCGGTGGTGGTCGAGATCGACACGTCCGCCAAAGGCGACGAACGCCGCTGAGATTGCTCGCGGCCACTGGCATCATGGCGGCATGAGCGTGCCCCATTGAGCGTGCCCCATTGAGCATGACCCCATCGATCCACTGGCAGCCGCGGCACTTCCGCGAGCTCGACATCGACACGCTTTATGCGCTGCTCAAGCTGCGCTCGGAAGTGTTCGTGGTCGAACAGAACTGCGTCTACCTCGACCCCGACGGCAAGGACCGGCATCCGCAGACCATTCACCTGATCGGCATTGCCGACAACGGTGACCTCGCCGCATACCTGCGCATCCTGCCGGCGGGACTGAGCTACCCGCAGGTCAGTTTCGGGCGGGTGCTGACCGCGCCGGCGTACCGTGGCCGCGGTCTCGGGGATCCTATGCTGCGCGCGGCACTGGAACAGATCGAGGCACGCTGGCCCGGCGCCGACATCCAGATCGGCGCGCAGGAACACCTGCAGGGTTATTACGGCAGGCACGGCTTCGTGCCCTCGTCGGAACCGTATCTGGACGACGGCGTGCCGCACATCGACATGCTGCGGCTCGCGCGCAGCTAGGACGTCCGACGGGCCATCGCCGGCTGCCACCGTGGTGGACTCATCAGCACCAGTGCGCCGGCGAGCAGCAGCAGGTCCTTGAGCAGGAACTGGCCGGTGCCAGCCACGAACGGGAAGCCCAGGTCCGGCTGCCACCCCGGCAGGGTGACCAGGAAGGTGTTCGTCAGCAGATACGTGGCCGCCGCCATGGCCAGACCCCAGCGCGCGATGCGCGGCTGCCAGGGCCACAGCAGGATCAGCGCCGCAGTCGCAAGTTCGATCGCGCCGATGACATTGGATGCGCCCTGCACGTCGAAGAATCGGTATAGCCACGAGAACAGCGGGCTCGAGCGCATCAGGCCCTCGACACCCTCGGCCTCGATCAGGGTGAACTTCATCAGGCCGATCCACGTCAGCACGACGAGTTGCCCCAGCCACAGCCCGACCCGGGCAGTGCGCAGTCCACCGGCACTGCCGAACTGGCGCGCGAAGATGCCCAGGCCCAGGGCGGCGATGCCAACGTGCTTGAGCAGGGTCTGGCCGCTGCCAATGACCGGGAAGCCGTCGTACGGCGCGGCATGCACCCAGGCACTGGCACCCGACAGCGGCAGCAGGCCGATCCCCCAGATCACCATCGCCACCAGTCCCGCCCACATCCGCCAGCGGCACGCCGGTGCCACCAGCAGCACCAGGCCGGTCAGCAGTTCGATCCCACCGGCGGCACAGGCCAGCACCGGCACCCACGCCTCCGGCACGCCGCCAGGAAACGCCGCCAGTTGCCTGGCCATCGCCTCGATGCCGAACGGCATCAAGCGCATGGCGCCGAACCAGACCATGATCAGGCCGAGCAGGCGGGCGGCGAATGCCCAGACCCTGTCGCCGATGTTGTCGATGGGGTGTCGCATTCGCTGCTCCTGGACGGGATATCCACCCAACAGAGGCCGTCACGGCGCGAAAGGATTCGCCCCGGCACGGCTATCGACGCGGCCAGCGGTTCTGGGCAGACTGCGGCGAACAGCACAGGTGCCCGCATGATCGCCACGCCGGACTACCGCGCACTGCTCGCCACCGCCGTCGCCGAAGCCCGCCAGGGGCTGGTCGAAGGCGGCATCCCGATCGGCGCGGCGCTGTACCACCGCGACGGCAGCCTGCTCGGCTGCGGCCACAACCGCCGCATCCAGGAAGGCGATCCGTCGGTGCACGGCGAAACCGATGCCTTCCGCAAGGCCGGCCGTCAGCGCCGCTACCGCGACACGATCATGGTCACCACGCTGGCGCCGTGCTGGTACTGCAGCGGGCTGGTGCGCCAGTTCAACATCGGCACGGTGGTGGTCGGCGAATCGGTCAACTTCCGCGGCGGCATCGACTGGCTGCGCGAGAACGGCGTCGAAGTCATCGACCTCAACGACAGCGAGTGCATCGACATGCTCGGCGACTACATCGCCGCGCATCCGGACGTGTGGAACGAGGACATCGGCGAGGACTGAAGGGCCGCTTCAACGCTTGCCGCAGTCGCGGCATCCAACCCGGTGCGCGGATGCACGAGCCACTCGTGACTTCTGCCCGATGCCCCCACCGCCGCCTTCGCGCAGGATGCCGCCCATGTCCGCCCACGAGTACGAGACCCGCCACGACGCCGGGGACACGCTGCGCACGCATCGCCACCACGGCGCCTATGCGGCGCTGGTGCTGGACGGGAGCTACGTGGAAGCCAGCGCCGACGGCCCGGTCGAATGCACTCCGGGCACGCTGGTGCTGCATCCGCGCTGGCACGCCCACGGCAACCGCTTCGGCCACAACGGCGCCAAGGTGATCAACCTCGAACTGGGCGACGACTTCCCGGTCGGTGCCGGCGGCCTGGCTTTGCGGGTGCTGCGCGTGGCGGACCTGGGCGAGGCAAGCGCAGTGTTCGCGCGCGCGCATCATCGTCTCGATGACCTGCTGCGGGCCTGCGTGCCGGCGGACGCCCCTGCCCTGCACGACTGGCAGCCGGCATTCCTGCACGCGCTGACCCATGGCGACCTGCCCGTTTCGGTGCTGGCGCGCCGCGCCGGGGTTTCCCTGGCCCATGCCTCGCGCAGCTTCGTGCGTTCGCACGGCATGCCGCCGCAGCTGCTGCGGCGTGAACTGCGTTGCCGCCAGGCGCTGGCGATGCTCGGCGGCGACACAGCCCTGGCCGAGGTCGCCGCGGCCAGCGGCTTCAGCGACCAGAGCCACCTGAACCGGACGCTGCGGCTGGCCACCGGCGCGACGCCGACGCAACTGCGGCGCCAGATCAAATGCGTTCAAGACCGGTCGGCCGCCCTTCGACTGCAATAGGGACGAAGGCGGCACCCCGACCGCCACCCCCGAATGGAATCCAGATGAAGTCCAAGGCTCCCCTGATCCTGTCGTCAGCCCTGCTCTGCGCGGCCTTTGCCGCGACCTCCGCAGAAGCGCCGCCCAGCAGCAAGTCCGCCGTCGCCGCGATCGCCGAATCCACCAATGCCATCCTGCAGGGCGACAGCGCCCGCGCCCTGGCGGCGCTGGAAGCCGAGCCGGCGACCGGGTTCCTCGGCAAGGACGCGGACTACCGCGCCTGCATGCTCGAGCGTTATCACGCCAGCAAGCCGGTGCTGACCACCGCGGCGATCGAAGACAAATTCGTGCGCGGCGTGCTCGACGACTACCAGGACTACTGGTGGCGCTCGATGGCGGCACCGGCGCAGCGCGACACGCAGGAAGCGGCGCTGCTGGCGAAGCTGCACAAGCGCCTGGGCGCCGGCGCAGCCAAGGCGACGAACATGGACGAGATCGAACCCATCCTGCAGGCGCAGCTGGAACAGCACGGGTACCACGCGCAGCTCGGCCGCACCCAGCCCCTGCGCGAACTGATGGTGTGGCGCAAGCAGGACACGCGCATGTATGACGTGCAGCTGCCCGATGGCCCGTACACGGTCCGCGTCGAACTGCTCGACGATTTCGTCAGCCGTGGCTGGACTGCATACGGCCGCTGCGAGCGCGGATCGGCCGGCGGCTGGGCGACCGACAAGGCGTTGTATGCGGTCGTGCCCAGCTACAGCGAAGGCCTCGACAGCGAGGCGTTCCGGGTCGTGTTCCTCGGCCACGAAACGCAGCACTTCGCCGACCAGAATGCGTTCCCGGGCCTGGCGCCGTGGGAGCTGGAATACCGGGCCAAGCTGGTTGAACTGGTGCAGGGTCGCGAAGTCAGCGCCAAGCGACTGGGCTACATGATCACCGCCCAGAGCGACGACATGAGCTCGCCGCACACCTATGCCAACAAGCGCGTCGTCGCCGACCTGACCACGCGCCTGGGCAAGTCGCCGGACGCGGTCAGCATCGATGAACTGCAGGTGGCCGCACGCGACCAGCTGCTGGAGGACACGCGCGAGCGCAAGGCCAGGGCAGCGGCCAGCGCGACCGCGAAGTAACCTGGGCTGTGGCATCGTGGCGGCTCCCCCCATGCAGGAGCCGCCCATGTCGGAACATCGTGCCTCGATCCACTGGCTGCGCAATGAAGGCCGGTTCGATTCCGAAGGTTATTCACGCGACCACGAATGGGTCTTCGACGGCGGCCAGCGCATCGCCGGTTCGGCCGCGCCGGAATACCTGGGCAACGTCGCAGGCGTGGATCCGGAGGAAGCCCTGGTCGCCGCACTGTCGTCGTGCCACATGCTGACGCTGCTGGCGATCGCGGCGAAGAAGGGCTGGGTGGTCGACCACTACCAGGACGAAGCGGTCGGCACGCTGGAGAAGAACAGCGACGGGCGGCTCGCGGTCACCCGGGTGGTGTTGCGGCCGCGGATCGTGTTCGCCGAGGGCAAAGGGCCGGCCGACGCGGAAGCGCTGACGAAGCTGCACGAGTCGGCGCACCGCAACTGCTTCATTGCCAATTCGGTGAAGACCGAGGTGACGGTGGAGGCGCGCTGAGGCGCGCTTGCCCTCACCCCAACCCGCACCCCGGCCCGAGCGCATGGCGCTCGGGCGGGAGAGGGGCTTCAGGCCACTACAGGATGTAGCGGCTCAGGTCCGGATCCTTCACCAGCTCGCCCAGGTGCGAATCCACGTACGCGCGGTCGATGGTGATCGCCTGCCCGCCGCGGTCCGGTGCTTCATAGCTCAGCGTATCGAGCAGGCGCTCGAGCACCGTGTGCAGTCGCCGCGCGCCGATGTTTTCCTGGCGCTCGTTGACCAGCGCCGCGATCTCGGCCAGGCGCTCCACGGCGTCGGCACCAAACTGCACCGCGACGCCTTCGGTCTTGAGCAGCTCGATGTACTGCGTGACCAGTGCCGCCTTCGGCTCGGTCAGGATGCGGACGAAATCGTCCTTGCTCAGCGCGGTCAGCTCGACCCGGATCGGAAAGCGACCCTGCAGCTCCGGGATCAGGTCGCTGGGTTTGGCCAGGTGGAACGCGCCGGACGCGATGAACAGGATGTGGTCGGTCTTGACCGGGCCGTACTTGGTGCTCACGGTCGAACCTTCGACCAGCGGCAGCAGGTCGCGCTGCACGCCTTCGCGGCTGACATCGCCACCGCCGACGTTCTCTCCGCGCTTGGCGACCTTGTCGATCTCGTCGATGAAGACGATGCCGTGCTGTTCGCAGGCTTCGATCGCGGCCTCGCGCACGTCGTCCTCGTTGACGAGCTTGCCGGCCTCGTCCTCGGTGAGCTGCGAGCGTGCCGCGCGCACCGCCATCGTCTTCTTGTGGGTCTTGGCGCCGGCGACCTGCGAGAACATCTGCCGCAGCTGCTGGCCCATCTCCTCCATGCCCGGCGGGGCCATGATGTCGACGCCGACGTTGACCGCGGTTTCGATCTCGATCTCGCGGTCGTCGAGCGCGCCGCTGCGCAGCTGCTTGCGCAGCTTGGCGCGGGTCTCGTTGTCCTGCGACGACGGTTCGTCCCTGGCGGCTTCGGCGGCGTTGAATCCGAACACGGTGCTGGTGGCTCCGGCGCGGCGCGGCAACAGAGCGTCGAGGATGCGCTCTTCGGCACGCTCCTCGGCCTGGGTGCGCACTTTCTGCTTGGCCTGCTCGCGGTAGAGCTTGACCGCGGTGTCGGCCAGGTCGCGGACGATCTGCTCGACGTCCTTGCCGACATAGCCGACTTCGGTGAAGCGCGTCGCCTCGACCTTCACGAACGGGGCATTGGCGAGCGTCGCCAGCCGGCGCGCGATCTCGGTCTTGCCGACGCCGGTGGGGCCGATCATCAGGATGTTCTTGGGCATGACCTCGTTGCGCAGCTCGTCGTCGAGCTGCATGCGGCGCCAGCGGTTGCGCAGCGCGATGGCGACCGCGCGCTTGGCCGCGTGCTGGCCGACGATGTGGCGATCGAGCTCCTGCACGATCTCGCGCGGAGTCATCGTGGCGTGGCTGGTATCGGGCTTGATGGGCATGGGGTCAGAGCTCTTCGACTACGACGTTGCGGTTCGTGTAGATGCACACGTCGCCGGCGATGTTGATGGCCTCGGTGGCGATGGTGCGGGCGTCGAGCTGGGTGTGCGCGATCAGCGCGCGCGCAGCCGACAGCGCGTACATGCCGCCCGAACCAATGGCGATGATGCCGTCCTCCGGCTCGATCACGTCGCCGGTGCCGCTGATGATCAGCGAGGTGTCGCGATCGGCGACCGCGAGCAGTGCCTCGAGCTTGCCCAGGCGGCGCTCAGTGCGCCAATCCTTGGCCAGTTCGACCGCGGCGCGGGCGAGTTGGCCGTGCTTCTCGAGCTTGGCTTCGAACAGTTCGAACAGGGTGAAGGCGTCGGCGGCGGCGCCGGCGAAGCCGGCCAGCACCTGGCCGTCGCGGCCGAGGCGGCGGACCTTGCGCGCGTTGGCTTTCATCACGGTGTGGCCAAGGGTGACCTGGCCGTCGCCGGCGACGGCGACGCGGCCGTCACGGCGCACCGAAACGATGGTGGTGGCGTGGAAGACGGTGGGGTTCTGGCTCGGGTCCATGGGGAGCTCCGGGGGGGACCGGAACGAGATGGGGTCGGGCGGGGCGGCTTTTCAAGCCGCGCCCCCACTGCCCGGCCGCTTTGCGGCCTGCCCTCCCCTTGCGGCAGAGCGAAAGAAGGGCGCTCTACGGCTTGCGCTTGGCGCGCGGATGCGCCGCGTCGTAGACCTTCGCCAGGTGCTGGTAATCCAGGTGTGTGTAGATCTGCGTCGTGGCGATGTCGGCGTGGCCGAGCAACTCCTGCACACCGCGCAGGTCGCCTGACGATTCCAGGATGTGGCTGGCAAACGAATGCCGCAGCAGATGCGGATGCACGCGCTTGAACAGGCCCTGGCGCTGCGCCAGCTGGCGCAACCGCATCTGCACCGCGCGCGGCGTGATCGTGCCACCGCCACGCCCCGGGAACACCGGCGCATCGTTCGCGGCACCGGTGGACGCCCGCCATTCGTGCAGTGCCGTGCGCGCATGCGTGCCGACCGGCACGCTGCGCTGCTTGCTGCCCTTGCCGAGCACGTTCACCAGCGCGTCGGCGAGGTCGATGTCGCGCCAGCGCAGGCCGCACAGCTCCGACAGGCGCAATCCGGACGAGTAGAACAGCTCCAGCAGCGCACGGTCGCGCAGCCCGAGCGGTGCGTCGGTCGGCACTTCCACCAGTGCCTTGGCTTCGTCCGGATCGAGCACCTGCGGCAGCTTGCGCGGCGCCTTGGGCGAACGGATCGCTGCGGCCGGGCTCGCGCCCAACCGGCCTTGCCGGACCAGCCAGGCGTAGAAGCTGCGGCAGGCCGAAAGACGACGCTGCAGGCTCTTGGGCGACAGTCCGCGGCGGTGCTCGGATGCGACGAAGGCGCGCACCTGCTCGGCGTGCAATGCGGTGATGTCGGCGGCCTGCGTTCGCGCCCACTGCGCCAGTGCCAGCAGATCGCGGCGATACGCGTCGAGCGTGTGCGCGGACATGCGGCGCTCGACCTGCAGGTGGGCGAGGTATTGCTCGACAGTCGGCTCGGTGGGCTCAATACCGCGGGCGTCATCCCCGCCCACACCACCATTTCCGCCCAAGCCCTTCGCTTCGCGAGAGGGAGCGACACCAGCAGGCCGCTTCGCCTTCATCGACTCAGCCGTCGAACCGCTTCAGCGCCGTCACCAGCGACTCGCCCATCATGCGCAGGAACAGCGTGCCCATGCCGGGGAAGAAGCGGTTCGCGTCATGGCTGCCAACCGCGACCATGCCCACGCCCGGCAGCGGCAGCAGCGCGGTCGACTGCACTTCTTCGGCACGCATGCCGTACAGCACCGCATGCTTCTCCGGCTGCAGGCGCCCGCACAGCGGTTCGCCATCGCCAAGGCAATCGCGGAACGGCTGCAGGCACGCATCGTCCTGCGCCACGACCTGCATCCAGTCGACGTCGCTTAGGCCCTCGACCGGCTTGAACATCACCAGCCGCACCAGGTCGCCGTTGAAATCCTCGGCCAGACTGGCCGCCATCGCCCGCAGCGTGTCGGCCGCGCTGTCCTGGCGCATCAGCGCCAGGGTGAGCTGGTGCGTGCGCACCGACAGGCGCTCGTTCTCCTGGGCGTTGCCGAACAGTTCCTGCAAGCGCCGCGACAGTTCGCGGTTCTTGTCGCGCAGCACTTCCAGCTGGTAGCTGGCCAGCGATGCCGCCGAGCCTTCCTCGCGCGGCACCACCAGGGTGACGGCCAGGTCGGGGAACTGCTGCAGGAACCGCGGGTGCCGGCGCAGCCAGGCCGCGACTTCGTGCGCGCCAAGCTTTTCCTGGGTCTCGTTCATTGGTTCCACTCCCCTTCGAACACGAATGCGGTTGGCCCGGACATCGTCAGCGGTGCGTCGTCGGCCGGCCAGGAAATCTGCAGATCGCCGCCCGGCAATGCCACGGTGACGTCGCGGTCGACGCGGCCACGGCGCATCAGCACCGCCGCTGCGGCGCAGGCGCCACTGCCACAGGCCAGCGTCTCACCTACGCCGCGCTCGTACACGCGCAGGCGGATGCGCTGGCGCGACTGCACCTGGGCGAAGCCGACGTTGACCGACTCCGGGAATGCGGCGTGCGACTGCAGCACCGGGGCGACCGTCTCCACGGGTGCGGCATCGACGTCCTCGACCTCGATCACCGCGTGCGGGTTGCCCATCGACACCGCGCCGAAGGTGAACACCGAGTCGTTCTGCTCGATGACATATTCGTCCTGCGCACCGGCAAAGCCGTGCAGCGGGATGCTGGCCGGGGCGAAACGCGGCGTGCCCATGACGATGCGATAGCGCCCGTCGCCGAGCTGGGTCACCGCGTGCGTTTCGACGGGGCTGTCGAGCAGGAAGTCGCCGGCGAGCGCGCGACCGCTGGCCTGCGCGTCACGCACCAGCCAGGCGGCGATGCAGCGGGCGCCATTGCCGCACTGCTGCGACGACGAACCGTCGGCGTTCCAGATGCGGTAGCGGGCGACGACGTCGCTGCTCTTGGCGTCCTCGACGGTCAGGATCTGGTCGCAGCCGACACCGAAGTGGCGGTCGGCCAGCGACCGGCACAGGTCGGGTGCGGGGGCGGCAACGCCGCCACGAAGGTCCAGCACGACGAAGTCGTTGCCGGCGCCGTGCATCTTGCTGAACCGTACGGGCTTGCGCGCGTGCACGGACTCAGCCATCGGTTTCGTCGGCCTGCTTCGGGACCGGAGTCGGCTCGGCGGTGCCCTTCTTCTTGCCGTCGACGTCGTCGGCGTCGCTTGCCGGCACGGTCGTGGCCGGCTCGTCGGTCGCCGGCTCGTCGGTGGTGGGCGTCGGCTCGGCCGGCGGTGTCATCGGCGGCAGGGTCGACGGGTCGACCGGGATCGACTTGGGCGCCAGGATCAGCGGGCCCTTGTTGCCGCAGCCGGCCAGGGCCAGCGGCAGCGCGACCAGGGACAGCGCGATGAGGATCTGTCGTGGGGCGGGAGTTGCGTTCATGGCCGCAGTGTAGCCCGCTGCGATGAACGATTCGACGTGGCCTTGCGGCGCGGTCAGTGCGGCGGCCGCGTCGGTTCCGGTCGCGCCCACAGCCAGATCGCGACGACCGTCATGATCGCCGTCCCGGTGGCCGCCATCCACCAGCGTGACGCGGTCAGGAACATGATCACCGCGCAGGCGGCCATCATCGACACCGCCAGCCACTTGGCGCGGCGGCTGACCGCGCCGTGCGCCTGCCAGTCGCGGATCATCGGGCCGAACTGCGGGTGCGCCAGCAGCCAGTCGTGCAGGCGCTGCGAGCCGCGCGCGGCGGCGAAGGCCGACAGCAGCACGAACGGCACCGTGGGCAGCCCGGGCACCACGATCCCGATCACGCCCAGGCCGAGGCTGGCATAGGCCAGCAGCCACCAGGCCCAACGCCAGCGGCTGGGCGGGATTTTGACGGGCCCGGGCACGGGCGGTTTCGACGGTGGCAGGGACATCTGGTTCTGGTTCGTCATCCCCGCGCAGGCGGGGATCGATGGACGTTGCTTCCGGGCTTGTACGTCCATGGGTTCCCGCCTGCGCGGGAACGACGACCCTTCCGGGTTCGGTTACTGGCGCGCGGCCGCCTCGGCCAGGCCGAGCTGGTCGAGCATGAACGCGTACATCTCCGACAGCTCGCGGTAGCGGCGGAAGCGTCCCGACTTGCCGCCGTGGCCGGCATCCATGTTGGTGCGGAACACGATCGGCTGCGTGCCGGCATCGAGGTCGCGCAGGCGCGCGATGTACTTGGCCGGCTCCCAGTACTGCACCTGCGAATCCCACAGGCCGGTGCCGACGAACATCGCCGGATAGGCCTGCTTCGACAGGTTGTCGTAGGGCGAGTACGACAGCATGTAGTCGTAGTACTCCTTCTTCTCCGGGTTGCCCCACTCGTCGTATTCGTTGGTGGTCAGCGGGATGGTCGGATCGAGCATGGTCGTGACCACGTCGACGAACGGCACCTGCGACAGGATCACGCGGTAATGGCCCGGCGCCATGTTGCCGATCGCCCCCATCAGCAGGCCGCCGGCGCTGCCGCCGTACGCCGCGACGCGGTCCTTGGCCGCATAGCCCTGCTTGACCAGGTCGTCGGTGACGTCGATGAAGTCGGTGAAGGTGTTCTTCTTGTGGAACAGCTTGCCGTCGTCGTACCACTTGCGGCCCATCTCCTGGCCGCCGCGGATGTGCGCGATCGCATAGACCATGCCGCGGTCGAGCAGGCTCACCACCGGGCCGTTGAAGCGCGGATCGGTCGAGCTGCCGTAGCTGCCATAGGCGTACTGCAGCATCGCCGCCTTGCCGTTCTTCTCGAAGCCCTTCTTGTAGACCAGCGACACCGGCACCTTGACGCCGTCGCGGGCGGTGGCCCAGACGCGCTCGGTCACGTACTTCTCCGGGTCGTAGCCCAGCACCGGATCGCGCTTGAGCAGCTTGCGCTCGCCGGTTTCGACGTTGACTTCGTACGTGGTGCCGGGCGTGGTCAGCGAGGTATAGCTGTAGCGCAGCCACGGCGTGTCGTGCTCGGAGTTGACCGACAGGCCCATCGCGTAGGCCGGCTCGTCGGCCTTGACGAACTCTTCCTTGCCGTCCTTCTTGAGCAGGCGCAGGCGCTCGAGGCCATCGGAACGCTCGGCCACGACGGTGAAGCCGTCGAACAGCTCGAAGCCTTCGACAAAGACGTCCTCGCGGTGAGGCACCCAGTCTGTCCACTGCTTGCGCGAGGTCGCATCGCTGGGCGCGGTGACGAGCTTGAAGTTGGCGGCGCCGTCGGCATTGGTGCGGATCACCCAGCGGCCGTCGAGGTGGTCGGCCTGGTACTCGACGTCGCGCTCGCGCGGGGCCAGCACCACGAACTTGTCCGGGTTGGCGGCCGGTGCGCAGCGCATCTCGCTCGACACGGTGCTCTCCACGCCAATGCAGATGTACTTGTCGTCGCGCGAGCGGTCGATGCCCATGTAGAAGCTGTCGTCCTTCTCCTCGTACACCAGCACGTCCTTCGACGCGGGCGTGCCGAGCACGTGCTTCTTCACGCGCACGGTCAGCAGGGTTTCCGGATCGTTCTCGACGTAGAACAGGGTCTTGTTGTCATCCGCCCATACCAGGTTCGGCGACACGCCGGGAATCTCGTCGGCGTAGACCTCGCCCGTGGCGAGGTTCTTGAAGCGGATGGTGTACTGGCGACGGCCGACCGCGTCGTCGGCCCAGGCCAGGATCTGGTTGTCCTGGCTGACTTCCCAGTCGCCGACGCTGAAGTAGTCCTTGCCCTGGGCCATCACGTTGACGTCGAGCAGGACCTGTTCCGGCGCCTCCATGTTGCCGCTGCGGCGGGCATGGATCGGGTAGTCCTGGCCGGTCTCGAAGCGGCTGTAGTAGTGATAGCCGCGCTCGCGGTACGGCACCGAGCTGTCGTCCTGCTTGATGCGGCTGACGATTTCCTCGTACAGCTTGTTCTCCAGCGGCTTGAGCGGCGCCATCAGCGCGTCGGCGTAGGCGTTTTCGGCATTGAGGTACGCCAGCATCTCCGGATTCTTGCGCTTGTCGTCGCGCAGCCAGTAGTACTCGTCGTTGCGCTGCGCGCCGTGCGGCGCCTTGACCACGTGCGGCTTCTTGGTGGCATCGGGCGGGATGGCGGCGGTCGCGGCGACCGTGGGGGTGGCGAGGGTCATGAGGACGGCCGAAAGCAGGATGGAGGTCGGGTTCATAGATTGGGTCCGTTTTCGCTCGGGCAAGGCCTCAGGGGCTCAACTCATTCCACAGGAAGGTAAACGCCAGCGCGCTCATGTGCGCCGCCTGGGCATTGTTGGCAGAACCGCCGTGGCCGCCTTCGATGTTCTCGTAGTAGCGCACGTCCTTCTTCGCCTCCAGCATCTTCGCCGCCATCTTGCGGGCATGGCCCGGATGGACGCGGTCGTCGCGGGTGGAGGTCATGAAGATCACCGGCGGGTACTCGCGCCTGGCATCGAACAGGTGGTACGGCGAGAAGGTACGGATGTAGTCCCAGTCAGCGGTGTCGGGATCGCCGTATTCGGCCATCCACGAGGCACCGGCCAGCAGGTGGCTGTAGCGCTTCATGTCGAGCAGCGGCACCTGTACCACGACCGCGCCGAACAGCTCCGGATACTGGGTCAGCATGTTGCCGGTGAGCAGGCCGCCGTTGCTGCCGCCCTGGATGCCCAGGTGCTCCTTCGAGGTGATCCTGCGCGCGACCAGGTCCTGGGCGACCGCGGCGAAGTCCTCGTAGGCCTTGTGGCGGTTGGCCTTTAGCGCGGCCTGGTGCCAGCGCGGGCCGTACTCGCCACCGCCACGGATGTTGGCCACGGCGTACACGCCGCCCTTCTCGAGCCAGCCCTTGCCGACGCTGCCCGAATAGGCCGGTGTCAGCGAGATCTCGAAGCCGCCGTAGCCGTACAGCAGGGTCGGCGCCTTGCCGTCGAGCTTGAGGTTCTTTGGTCGCACCAGGAAGTACGGCACGCGGGTGCCGTCCCTGGAGGTGGCGAAATGCTGCTCGATCAGGTTGTTGGCGCCGTCGAAGAACACCGGCATGGTCTTGAGCACTTCAGGCCGCTCACCGGGCCGCTCACCCACCTGCGCCAGCGACAGCGTGGTCGGGGTGAGGTAATCGGTGGCGGTCAGCCAGACCGCATCGCTGTCGTCCTCGTCGACCGCCGAGACCGCGAGCGTGCCGAAGCCCGGCGCGCCGGTGAACTCGCTGTGCTTCCAGGCCTTGTCGCCGGGCGTGAGCACGCTCAGGCGATTCTTGACGTCGTCGAGGACGTTGAGCACGAGGTGGTGGCGGGTCCAGCTGAAGCCGGCCAGCGACGTGCTCTCGCTCGGCGCGAACAGCACGGTGAAGTCGCGCTTGCCGGCCATGAAATCGTCGAAGCGCGTGGCGATCAGGCTGCCGGCCGGGTAGGTCTGGCCTCCCGCGCTGTAGGGATCACGCAGTTCCAGCAGCAGCCACTCGCGGTGGACCGACTTGTTGGCCGAGTTCGGCGCGTCGACCTTGTGCAGCTTGTCGTCGGCATCGCGCAGGTAGAGCTCGTCGTTGTAGAAGGCCAGCGTGCGGCTGACGAAATCGCGGGGGAAGCCCGGGGTGTGATCGTGGCTGGCGGCGATGTACATGTCGTTCGCCTGGCCTTCGTAGACCATGCGCGCCTGCTCCAGCGGCGTGCCGCGCTTCCATTCCTTGACGATGCGCGGGTAGCCGGAGCTGGTCATCGAGGACGCGCCGTTCGAAGCGGGGCCAAAGTCGGTGAAGGCATACACCGTGTCGCGATCGATCCACTGCAGGCCGCCCTTGGCCTCGGGACGGAAGAAGCCGCCTTCGACCCAGGTATTCGTCGCCAGGTCGAACTCGCGGGTGACGTCGGCATCGGCGCCGCCGCGCGAAAGCGCGATCAGGCAGCGCTCAGGATCTTCGCCTTGGAGCTTGGGCTTGAGGCAATCGGCACCGTGCCAGACCCAGTTCTCGCCTTCGGCCTTGTTCAGGGCGTCGAGGTCGATGATGGTCTCCCACGCCGGCTTGTCCTTGCGGTACTCGGCCAGCGTGGTGCGGCGCCACAGGCCGCGCTCGTGCTGCTTGTCCTTCCAGAAGTTGTAGTAGTGGTCGCCGATCTTCTCCACGCCCGGGATCTTGGCGTCGGAGTCGAGGATGGCGCGGATGTCGGACTCAAGCTGCTTGAACTGCGGCGTGGTCGTCAGCTCGGCCTCGGACTGGGCGTTGTGCTGCTTGACCCAGGTCAGCGCGCGCTCGCCCTGGACATCCTCGAGCCAGGCATAAGGGTCTTCGGACACGTTGGGGGATTCCTTGGGGGCGGCGCCCACGGCCGACGAGGCGGCAAGTCCTGCGGTGATCAACAAGGTACGACAGGCCTGCGTCAGCGTCGGCATGGGCGATCCGTGGCTTCTTTGGCGGGGTTTCGTTGGCGGGGTTTGGCGTGGCGCCGGCGCCGGGGGCGCTGCGACCAATCACGCCAAACGCTAGCACAGCGCCCGCGGCCGACACCGTGCCGAAAGCCAACGGCGGCGGTGCCGCCCGGACCGCCAGGCCCCGCCCTTTGCGCCCCCTCAGGCGGCTTGCGAGTGCTTCCGGCGCGGACTGGCCGGGCGGCGGCGGCGGGCCTGCTCGCCGATGCGACGGCGCGGGCGCGGCTGGGCTTGCGTGTCGCGCTCGTTGGCCGGCAGGCGGAAGCGATGCAGCGCCCACCAGGCACACAGCGGCATCACCAGCAGCCACAGCGGCATCCAGCCGAAGGTGTCGCTGAAACCACGCGCGGCCGGGAGCAGCAGCACCAGCACCGCGCCGATGGCGACGGCGTGGCGCAGCAGGTCGTCCAGGCCGGGGCCGATCGTTTCGGCGTCAGGGCCGGATGCGGCTGCGTCCGTGTGGCTCGCTTCGGGAAGAAACCGGTCTTGGCGGGGCAGGTTCATGGCGCTGGCTCCTGGGTGGATGGAGCGAGCGTGCTGGGGCGGGGTCTCAGGGGTTGCGACTGTGCGGGTCAGCGGTCGTAGTTCGACAGCGCCAGCTGCAACAACGCGCGCGCCTGTTCGCGCAGCACCGGCGGTTCGACGATCTCGGCATCGCTGCCGTAGTGCATCACGTCCATGAGCAGCTCGCGCCCGGCGCTGTACGGCACCTTCAGCTCGTAACGGCCGTCGGGCAGGAAGCGCCCCTGCTGCTGCGAATGCCAGTGCTCGTCGGCCACCCAGCGCGCGGCCTTCGGGCTGAAGAGGATCGTTGCCCAGCCCTTGGGCGTGCCCGAGAAGATGCCGTAGCTGGAGGCCAGGTGGCTGTCGAGCTGCTCGTCGGCCACGTCCTGTGCCGGCTGCTCGCCGAGCTTGGCCGCGCTGATGCGGTCGACGGCAAAGCTGCGCAGCGCTTCGCGGTTGTGGTCCCAGGCGTCCAGGTACCAGTTCTCGCGGTAATGGGTGAGGCGCTGCGGCGACACCAGGCGCCGGGTCTGCTCGTCGGTGGAGCGCGCGCGGTATTCGAAGCTCAGCTGCTTGCGGTCGAGCACGGCGGTGGCGACGATCCGGAACGAAGTTTCATCGAGCTTGCGGGTGCGGTGCGGGATCACCCGCACGCGCTCGACCGGTACACGACGGCCGCCAGCGTGTTCGTCCAGCAGCTTCTCGATGCGGTGCTGCAACGGCGCCAGCGCATTCGACAGCACGCCACCGCCGCTGCGGATCAGCAATTGCTGCGCGGCCAGCAGCGAATGCAGCTCTTCCGAGCTGAGCCACAGGCCGGGCAGTTCGAAGCGCTCGCCTTCGCTGTGGTCGTAGCGGAAGCCGGCTTCACCGTTGCCTACCACCGGTGCCATCAGGTAGTCGCGCAGGTAGGCCAGGTCGCGGTAGACCGTGGCACGCGAACACTCCAGGTCCTCCTGCAGACGCTGCACCGTGACCGGGTAGCGCGAGGCGCTGAGGATTCGGTGCAGGGAGTGGATGCGTTCGATGCGTTCCATGGGCGTGACGGCAGGGAAACAGCCGCAAGGATCGCACTGCCGGCGCATCCGCCGCCAGCACGAACCTCGACGACTGGGTCTGCGGTCAAGGTCGGCGCCAGCGCGCTGGCGCCGCTGGCGGGTCGCTGGCGCCGGTTAATTTCGATAACTGTTGCTTAACCGCCGTCTGGCGACGGGCGCAGGAGCGGCAGGGTCGCAATGGATCCGCCCCCGGGGTTCGCGGCGGGAAGCGGTGCTGCCAATGGTCATGCCCGGCGCTGGCGCGGGCGCTTGCCACGAGACCACCGGCTCGCCGGTGACGGTGCGGCATTGCAGCAACCACTCGATTCGAGAAGGGCCTGTGCCGACTTTGAGCGGCTAGCGTCGGTCCGCCTGCATGCCCGGTCGCTTGCCCGCGGCGTCGCAGGCACAATGCCAGGATGCGCGCGCCCGTTGAGCCAGCCATCGATCTGTCACCCCGGACCGCCGACGAGGTCAGGACCACCACGTGCTACATGTGCGCGTGCCGTTGCGGCATCAAGGTGTGGCTGCGCGACGGACAGATCCGCTACATCCAGGGCAACCCGGAGCATCCGGTCAACCGCGGCGTGCTGTGCGCCAAGGGTTCGGCCGGGATCATGCAGCACTACTCGCCGGCGCGGCTGGACAAGCCGCTGCTGCGCGTGGGCGAGCGCGGCAGCGGTGAGTTCCGCGAGATCGAGTGGGACGAGGCGCTGGAGATCGCCAGCTCGTGGCTGGCGCCGATCCGCGCGCGCAATCCCGACGAGCTGGCGTTCTTCACCGGCCGCGACCAGTCGCAGGCCCTGACCGGCTGGTGGGCGCAGCAGTTCGGAACGGTCAACTACGCCGCGCACGGTGGATTCTGCTCGGTGAACATGGCCGCCGGCGGGCTGTACACGCTAGGTGGCAGCTTCTGGGAGTTCGGCGAGCCCGACTGGGAGCACACGCGCTACCTGATGATGTGGGGCGTGGCCGAAGACCACGATTCCAATCCGATCAAGCTCGGCCTGGGCCAGCTGAAGGGACGCGGCGCCAAGATAGTCGCGGTGAATCCAGTGCGCTCGGGCTACGGGGCGATTGCCGACGAATGGATCGGCATCCGTCCCGGCACCGACGGCCTGTTCGCTTTCGCCCTCGCCCATGAGCTGCTCAAGGCCGATCGCATCGACCTCGATTACCTGGTGCGCTACACCAATGCGCACTGGCTGGTGGTGCGCAATCCCGGCGGCTCCGATGACGGGCTGTTCGCCCGCAATGACGACGGCGATGCGCTGTGCTGGGATTGCCAGGCCGCGGGCCCGGCGAATGCCAGCGATGTCGGCGTGTCGCCGGCCGTGGTCGGCGAGTTCGTCCTGGCCGATGGTCGTCGCGCCGTTCCGGTCTTCCACCTGGTCGCCGAGCGCTACCTCGACCCGCAGTATTCGCCCGACGCGGTCAGCGAGCGTTGCGGCATTCCCGCCGACACCATCCGCCGCATCGCGCGCGAGCTGGCCGAAGCGGCGTTCGACCACGCCATCGAACTGCCCATCGCCTGGACGGATGCCTGGGGACGCGAGCACGCGACCATGCGCGGACGTCCGGTGGCGATGCATGCGATGCGCGGCATCAGCGCGCACAGCAACGGCTTCCATACCTGCCGCGCGCTGCACCTGCTGCAGCTGCTGCTGGGCGCGGTCGACACGCCGGGCTCGTTCCGCTACCAGCCGCCGTTCCCCAAGCCCATTCCGCCGCCGAACCGGCCCGGCAAGCGCCGCCAGGACAATGGCGTGCTCGATGCGGCGCCGCTCGGCTTCGTGCACGCACCCGAAGACCTGGTCGTCGACGCTGACGGGCAACCGCGTCGCATCGACCATGCGTTCTCGTGGGCCTATCCGCTGTCGGCGCACGGCATGATGCACACCGTCATCCGCAATGCCTGGGCCGGCGACCCGTACCGGATCGACACGCTGATGATGTTCATGGCCAACATGAGCTGGAACTCGGCGATGAACACCACGCAGACCATGCAGTGGCTCACCGACAGGGACGAGTCGGGCGAGTACCGCATCCCGCGCATCATCTACGCCGATGCCTATGCGTCGGAAATGGTCGCCTATGCCGACCTGGTGCTGCCCGACACGACCTACCTGGAGCGTTTCGACGCGATCAGCCTGCTCGATCGGCCGATCTCCGATGCCGACGGCGCCGCCGATGCGATCCGCCACCCCGTCCTCGATGCCGCCGAGCAGAGCCCCGGGCGCGACGTGCGCGGGTTCCAGTCGGTGCTGATCGAGCTGGGCGCGCGGATCGGACTGCCCGGGCTGGTCAACGAGGACGGCTCGGCGAAGTACCGCGACTACGCCGACTACATCACCCGCCACGAGCGCGCGCCGGGCGTCGGCCTGCTCGCCGGTTGGCGCGGCGCCGATGGCGAGCTGGAAGCCAAGGGACCGCCCAATCCGGACCAGTTGCAGCGTTACATCGACAACGGCGGGTTCTGGCGCAGCGAAGTGCCCGAGGATGCGCGCTACTTCAAGATGGCCAATCGCGGCTACCTGGACTGGGCGCAGCGCATGGGTTTCATCGGCCATGCCGAACCGATCGTGTTGCAGCTTTATTCGGAGACGTTGCAGAAGTTCAGGCTGGCGGCGCAGGGGCACGGGGCTTTGCAGCCGCCGCAGGAGCATCGCGAGCGGGTGGCTACCTACTTTGATCCGTTGCCGATCTGGTTTGAGCCGTTTGAGGGGGAGCAGACTTCGCGGGGTGCGGCGGCTGGAACCCATCCCCTCCCCGACCCGTCCGGCCCTCCGGCGCAGCCTGCGGGCGTTCGGTCGAGCGCGGACCAGTGGTCCGCAAGCGCTCGCCCCCTTGAGGGGGAGGGGGCCAATGGATTGCACGCGTTTCCGTTGAGTGCGGTCACGCAACGCCCGATGTTCATGTACCACGCCTGGGGTTCGCAGAATGCGTGGTTGCGCCAGATCGCCGCGCGCAACTGGCTCTACATGCATCCCGATACCGGCGCGCGCCATGGCATCGGCGACGAGGACTGGATCGATGTGACTTCGCACAACGGCACGATCACCGTGCAGGCCAAGTTCGCCGCCAACGTGCAGCCCGACACGGTCTGGACGTGGAACGCCATCGGCAAGCGACGCGGCGCCTGGCGGCTGGGCAAGGATGCGCCGGAAGGGCGGCAGGGTTTCCTGCTCAATCATCTGATCTCCGACATCACGCCGCGCGGCGACTATGCCAACGCCGACCCGGTGACCGGGCAGGCGGCCTGGTTCGATCTGCGCGTGCGGATCGCCAAGGCCGCCAACGCTTCGGTGGCCGACGAGAGCACCGAAAGCCAGCCGCAGTTCCCGCCGCTCGAGCTCGGCCAGGCCAACGATCAACCGCTGCGCTACGGCGCGCAATTCCGCAGGAAATCGTCGCGATGAAAGTAGTGCGCTACCTGGCCGGCTGGACCTGCATCCTGCTCAGCTTCGTGCTGGTGGTGCTGCTCGGCTTCGGCGCATTCGAACTTCCGTTCATCACCCCGACCGGTTCCACCTCGATGTTGCCGACGCTGATGGGCCTGCTGCCCAGCACGACCTTCTCGATCGCGCTGTTCGCGGTCGGCGTGTGGCTGTTGCTGAAGGACAGTCCGCGATGACCGGCCTGCCGCCGCCATCGATGAAGAAGATGGGGCTGGTGATCGACCTCGACACCTGCGTCGGCTGCCACGCCTGCGCGGTGAGCTGCAAGGAATGGAACACCGGCGGTTTCTCCGCACCACTGACCGACGAGCAGCCCTACGGCAAGGATCCGACCGGGGTCTGGTTCAACCGTGTCCACAGCTACGAAGTGGAAGCGACTGAAGCCGGCACCTGTGGCAGCGCCACGCCGCTGCCGGCCATGACCCTGCATTTCCCGCGCTCGTGCCTGCATTGCGAACAGCCGGCCTGCGTCACTGTCTGCCCGACCGGCGCCAGCTTCAAGCGCGCCGAGGACGGCATCGTCCTGGTGGACGAGGACAAATGCATCGGCTGCAAGCTGTGCTCGTGGGCCTGCCCCTACGGCGCGCGCGAATACAGCCCGGTCGAAGGCGTGATGAAGAAATGCACGCTGTGCATCGACCGCATCTACAACGAGAACCTGGACGAAGCCGAACGCCAGCCTGCCTGCGTGCAGGCCTGCCCGACCCGTGCCCGCCATTTCGGCGACCTCGGCGATCCGGAGTCGAAGGTGTCCCGACTGGTGGCCGAACGCGGCGGCGTGGATCTGCTGCCGCAGCTGGGCTACCAGCCGGTCAACAAGTACCTGCCGCCGCGGCCGCGGCGCGCAGGCGACGCGCAACCGGCTGCGACGCAGGCTCCGGCCGAAGCGCCCGAAACGCTCGACTCTGCTGCGTTGTCGCCGCTGCTGCGCTGGGTCGATCGCGTGCTGTCGCGATGAATGCCGGCCGCCTGAAGTGAACTGAACATGCATCCTGCCCTGTCCGTCATCTTCTTCACCACGCTGTCCGGCGCCGGTTACGGCGTGCTCGCCCTGCTCGGCGCGATGCTCGTCAGCCCGCGCACGCAATTGCTGGTGGGCGACAACGAACCGGCGACGTCGATGCTGCCGTTGCTGGTCGCCGCGCTGCTGCTGGCGCTGGGCCTGGTCACCGTGGGCCTGCTCAGCTCGACGTTCCACCTGGGCAAGCCGATGCGCGCGTGGCGTGCGTTTTCGCAGTGGCGCACTTCATGGCTGTCGCGCGAAGGCGTGCTGGCGCTGGCTACGTACGTGCCGGCTGCGGCACTGGTCGTGCTGACACTGGCTGCATGGCTCGGCAGCGAGCGCGAAGCCAATGCGTTCGCCATGTCGGCTGCCGTGCTGGGCGGGGCCACTGCCGTGCTGGCGCTGCTTACGGTTGGTTGTACCGCGATGATCTACGCCTCGCTCAAGCCGATTCCGGCGTGGCAGCACGCGCTGGTCGTCCCGGCGTACCTCGGCTTCGCCGTGCAGGGCGGCCTGGCAATCGTCGGTGCCGCCATCGCAGCCACGCAGGCATCGGGCCTGGTGCCGCACACGGCGACACCGTTTGCGCTGGTGCTCGCGGTCGTCAGCGTTGTCCTGGTCGCGATCAAGCTGCGCTACTGGCGCGATATCGACGGCCAGGGCATGCCGGCGACGCGTGGCGATGCGGTCGGGTTGCCCGGGCGCGAGGTCAGCGTGTTCGAGCGTCCTCACAGCGAGCAGAACTACCTGACCCGCGAGATGGGCTTCGTCGTTGCGCGCAAACACGCGAACAAGCTGCGGGCAATCGCGTTGACACTGTTCGGTCTGATACCGGTGGTCGCAGCGGTCCTGACATGGGCGTTTCCCGGCTCCGGGCTGGTGGCGATGCCGCTGGCGGCGCTGTCGGCACTGATCGGCGCATTCGTCGAACGCTGGCTGTTTTTTGCCCAGGCGCGGCACCTGGTCACGCTCTATTACTGAACGCAATCAGCACTTTGCGCGCTGTCGGGTGGACCTGTAACCGGTTTCACTGCATCATTCGGACCCTCCACCACTGCCACTTCCGACCATGCTTGGTGTGCTCGGAGTCGCCCTGCTGGGCGGCGCCATCCTCACCCTGCCCTCGCCAGCGTTGAATGGCGACCCGACGCTGATCGCCATTGCGAGTGATCCGGCGCAGATGCGGCTGTACTGCTTTTCCACGCGCTGCGGCGACGAGGAATGGCAGCTGGCGACATCCCCGACCCCGACCGTGCCATCGACCACGGCACGCGCGAAGACGCTGCGCCTGCCCGGCAGCCAGCGCTATGCGCAACTCAGCGCGCCGGCCACGCCGCGCGAAAGCCGCAGCTCGTATTCCAATGATTTCCGCATCGGCACGCGCTACGGCGTGCAGGCGATGCGCGACGGTCCGACGCAGCTGGGCCTCACCCTGGGTGCCGGCTACCGCCTGGCGCCGCTGTACGACGACGGCATCAACCAGGCCGGCCCGGTGCTGCGCGGCGAACTCAATTTCGGCCAGAAGATCGGTGAGCGCGCGCAATGGACGCAGCGCGTGCAGTTCGAAAGCGGACGCGGCGAGGCCTTCGTCAAGCAGTCGCTGAGCCTGGACGTGGAGCTGTGGTCGAACTGGTCGCTGGAAAGCGACTTCGCGATCCGCCACGACACGCAGAATGGCGGCGGCAGCGAGACGGCCGAGAGCAAGCTGGAGCTGCGGCGCAGGTTCTGACGCCGTTCGCCGACACCAGCAATTACGCAGCCGCGATGAACTCGCCGGCGCCCTGCTCCAGCAGCATCTGCGCGACTTCCAGACCCAGGCATTCGGGCGCATCGCCGCGGCCTTCGCCCTGTGCGCGCACGACGCGACCGTCGGCGGCCGAGCCGACGAGACCGGCCAGATACAGGTGCTCGCCATGAAGCTGCGCGTACGCCGCCACCGGCACGTGGCAACTGCCATGCAGGGCGCGGTTCATCGCCCGCTCGGCCTCGGCACAGGTGCGCGTGACGCTGTCGTCCAGCAGCGCACACAGCTCGCGGGTGGCGACGTCGTCGTCGCGGCACTCGATCGCCACCGCGCCCTGCGCCGGCGCCGGCAGCCAGTCCGGGGCCTGGAGGCGACCGCGGATGCGGTCATCGAAGCCCAGGCGCTGCAGGCCGGCGCAGGCCAGCACGATGGCGTCGTATTCGCCGCCGTCGAGCTTGGCCAGGCGCGTGTTGACGTTGCCGCGCAGGTCGAGCAGCTGCACGTCGGGACGCAGCGCGCGCAGCTGCGCCTGGCGGCGCAACGATGAGGTGCCCACGCGCGCGCCCTGCGGCAGCGCGGCGATGTCGGCGAAGTGGTTGCTGACGAAGGCGTCGGCATAGTCGGCGCGCGCCAGGATCGCCGGCAGGGCGAAGCCCGGCTCCAGCTCCATCGGCACGTCCTTGAGCGAGTGCACGGCGCAGTCGGCTTCGCCGCGCAGCATCGCCAGCTCCAGCTCCTTGAGGAACAGGCCCTTGCCGCCGATGGCCGCCAGCGAGCGGTCGAGCACTTCGTCGCCGCGGGTGCTCATCGGCACCAGGGTCACGGTCAGGGCGGGGTGGGTGGCGCGGAGGCGATCGGCGACGTGCTCGCTCTGCCAGAGGGCGAGCGGGCTCTTGCGGGTGGCGATGCGGAGCGTGGTCATGCGGGCATTATCGCAGCCATCCCGCCCTCCCGGTGCCGGCCGGGATGACGTTTACAGGTGCTTGAGCGTTTCCTTCAGCCCCGCCACGCAGCGCCGGCTGACTTCCAGCGGCTGCTTGCCGTGGCGCAGCACCGCCTGCACGTGGCCGTCGGCGGCACGCCGCAGTTCGACGATTTCGTGGCGTGCGACCAGGCAGTTGCGATGGATGCGGACGAAGCGCTCGCCGAACTCGTCCTCGAGCGACTTCAGCGACTCTTCGATCAGGTCTTCGCCGCGGGCGTGGTGCACGACCACGTACTTCTCTTCGGCCTGCAGGTAATGCACGTCCTCGATCGGGATCAGGCGCAGGCTGCCGCGCAGGCGCGCACACAGGTGGCTGCGGCGCTGGCCGATGCCGGCGCCGGAAGCGGGCGTGGTGCGATCGCGTCCGGCGGCAAAGGTACGTACGCGCTCCAGTGCCGCGGCCAGGCGTTCGGCGCGCACCGGCTTGACCAGGTAATCGATCGCCTCGGCCTCGAATGCCGACAGTGCATGCGCGTCGTAGGCAGTGCAGAAGACCACCGCCGGGCGTGGCTCGAATGCAGCCAGGTGGCGCGCCGTCTCGAGGCCGTCGATGCCCGGCATCGCGATGTCCAGCAGCACCAGGTCGGGATGGTGTTCGGCGCAGGCATGCAGCGCATGCTGGCCATCGGCCGCTTCGGCGACGACTTCAACGCCGCGCTGTTCGGCCAATAGTCCCCGCAGGCGCTCGCGCGCCAGCGGCTCGTCGTCGGCGATCACTATCCTCATTTGGCGCCTCTACCCGGTGGGCACTGCCTCGGGACTGATGGTAGCCCCCGCCAGCGCCCGCTACCAATCGGGCAGATGCGACTCAGCCCGCAAATCGCTTATCCAGCCAGTCGCCCAGGGCCTGGATCTCCTCGGCGCAGACCTGGTGGGCCATCGGGTAGTCGTGCCATTCCAGGGTGAAGCCGAGGTCCTTCATGGTCGCGGCACCCATCTGGCCGACCACCGCCGGCACCACCGGATCGAACTGGCCGTGGGCCATGAACACCGGCTGCGACAACGCCGGCGGGCGCAGCTTTGCCTTCGCCTGCAGCTGCCCCAGCGGCAGGTAGGTCGACAGTCCGGCAATGCCGGCCAGGGGCGTTTCGCGGCCCAGGGCCGAGGCCAGGGCGATCGCGCCGCCCTGCGAGAAGCCGATCAGGACGATGCGCTCGGGCGCGATGCCGCGGGCGATTTCGCGGGCGATCAGGGCTTCGACCTGGGCCACCGACTCGGTCACGCCGGCTTCGTCAGCGCGCTTGCCGGCGGCCAGTGCGTCGAAGTCGAAGCTGACGATGTCGTACCAGGCACGCATGCGCATGCCGTTGTTGATCGTGACCGGGCGCACCGGCGCATGCGGGAACACGAAGCGCAGTGCCGGCCAGTCGCGGCGTACCAGCTCGGGAACGATCGGGGCGAAGTCATGGCCGTCGGCACCCAGTCCGTGCAACCACAGCACGGTCCAGGTCGGCGAAGGGGCGGTTTCGTGCTCGACCGTTTCGAGCAGGGGGGCGGTGGAATCCATGTCGGCATTGTCGCCGCTGCGGGGTTGCCCTGCCATGCCCTGCGCGCAAGCGCCGCCGTTGCCATCCGGCCTCGCGGGCCAAGGCAGGCGGCCTTCCGGGCAAAGCCGGCGTGCCAACCCCGCCACTAACGAAATTGTGTATCGCAGCCGTCGGCGCGTAGGCTTGCCGCCATGCTCTCGCCTTCCGCCCTCGCCGCTGCACTGCGCCTGATGCTGCTCGGCATGCTGCTGGCCAGCTTCGTGCTGAAGCCGGCACTGGCGTTCGCCGAGGAAGTGCACGAGCTCACCGAGCATGCCGCTGCCGGCGCGCACGGGCATGCGCCCGCCCTCCACGATGGCGCGCCCGCGCCGGACGACGGCAAGGCCGGCCACGACGATGACCACTGGCACCTGACGCACTGCTGTGGCCAGCAGGCGGCAGTACTGCCGCGCATGCAGTTCGATCTTCCCGCCGCGGCGACCACTTCGCCGGTGGCAACGCTGTCGGTTGCCTTCGCGCCAACGCGCCTGACTGCTCCGTTCCGTCCTCCGATCGCGGTGTGACCGGTCCGGCCCCCGTGCCGGCTTTCCGTTCCCCCTTTCATCGGAGCGTTCCCCATGTATTCGCGACTCGCGGCCCATGCCGCGTTGGTCGTCGTGCTTGCTGCGGCCCTGCCCGCACAGGCCGGCGACCGCCTGACCCTGGATGACGCGTTCGCCCGCGTCGTCGGGCCCCAGGCACCTTCCTCCATCCACCCCGACCTGCGCCTGGCCGGTGCCCGCAGCGACGTGCTCGCCGCCGAACGCGACATCGCCGCACAGGGCCCGGCGCTCGTCGCCGGCGCCGAACTCGAGAACGTGCTCGGCAGCAACGGCTACAGCGGCCTCGACCGCGCCGAACTGACGCTGACGCTGGCCTCGGTGCTGGAACGCGGCGGCAAGCGCGATGCCCGTCGCGCGCTCGCGCAAAGCCGCATCGATGCGCTCGGCGTCGAGCGCGAAGCCGCCCGCCTGGACCTGCTGGCGGAAACGGCGCGGCGCTATCTCGCCGTCGTCGCCACCGGCCCGCAATTGCAGGTCGCCAACGACGACATCGCGCAGCGACGCCGCACCGTCGCCGCCGCGCAACGGCGGCTGCAGGCCGGCGCCTCGCCGGAGTCGGTCGTACTGACCGCACAGGCCGCGCTCGCCCGCGCCGAACTCGACCAACGCCGCACCACGCAGGAACAGGCGGCCGCACGCCAGCACCTGGCCGCGCTGTGGGGCGAGCGCGAGCCCGACTTCGAAGTCGCCGGCGGCGACCTGCTGGCTTTGCCCGAGATCGCCGATTTCGCGGCACTCGCGCAGCTCCTGCAGAGCACGCCGGAACTTGCCCGCTTCGCCGACCAGCGCCGCATCGGCGAAGCGCGCCTGCAACTGGCCCGCGCGCAGGCCGCGCCAGACCTGCAATGGCAGGCCGGCCTGCGTGGCTTCAACGAGGACAATGACGTCGCGCTGATCGGCGGCATCTCGCTGCCGTTGGCCAGCGGCCGCCGGGCGCAGCCGCAGATACGCGCCGCCGAAGCCGAACTGGCCGTCAACGAAGTCGAACGCGAGGCGCTGGGGCTGGCGCTGTACTCGACCCTGGTCGAAGCACACGGCCGCTACCGCGTGGCGCAACTGGAAGTGCTGCGCCTGAGCGACGACGTGCTGCCCAAGCTGGCGCGCGCCCAGGCCGCGGCCGAGCGCGCATTCGCCGCCGGCGCCATCAGCTACCTCGAACTTGCGCAGCTGCAATCCGAAGCCACCGCCGCGCGTCGCCAGCAACTCGATGCCGCGCTGTCGGCACAGCGCGCGCTGATCGAAATCCAGCGACTCACCGGCGAACCACTCGTCGTTGCCGCCACTCCTGCACGAGGCCAGACCCCATGAACACGTTTGCGAAATTCGGCGCACTGGCGCTCGCACCTGTGCTGGCGCTGATCCTTTCCGCCTGCGGCGGCGGCGGCGATGACCCCACCGGAACCGGGCATGCGCATGAAGCCGGCGACGAGCACGACCAGGCCGAGGCGGTCCGCAAGGGAGTCCATGGCGGTCGCCTGCTCGAGCAGTCCGGCTTCCGCGTCGAGCTGGCCATTGCCGAGGCGGGCATGCCGCCGCGCTACCAGGCCTGGCTGTACCGCGGCGACGCGCCACTGCCGGCCACGGCCGGCACGGTCGAAGTGCGGTTGCGGCGACTCGGTGGCGCCAGCGAGCGCCACACCCTCACGCCACGACCCGACGGCAGCCTGGTCGCCACCGGCATCGTCGCCGAACCGCATTCGTTCGATGTCGAGGTGCTGGCCAACATCGAAGGCAAGCCATTGCGCTGGAGTTACCCCAGCTACGAAGGCCGCACCCGCTTTCCGGCGGCGACCGCGCAGTCCTCCGGGATCCGGGTCGCGCCTGCAGCGGCGGGCGTGATCGCCGACGAACACGAGGTGCAAGGCCTGCTGACCCCGGTCGAAGGGCGCGAGGCGAACGTGGCCGCGCGCTTTCCCGGCCCGGTCCGCTCGCTGCGTGCCAACCTCGGCGATCGCGTCCGTGCCGGGCAGCCGCTGGCGACGATCGAAAGCAACCTCAGCCTGACCACCTACACCGTCACCTCGCCCATCGACGGCGTCGTGCTGGCGCGCAATGCCGCGGTCGGTGATGTCGCCGCCGAAGGCGCGGCGTTGTTCGAAATCGCCGACCTTTCGAAGCTGTGGGTGGACCTGCACATCTTCGGCGCCGACGCCCAGCACATCCGCCCGGGCGTGCCGGTCCGGGTCACCCGCCTCAGCGATGGCGTCAGCATCGACACGCAACTCGAGCGCGTCCTGCCCAACACCGCCACGGCCAGCCAGAGCACCGTTGCCCGCGCCACCCTCGACAACGTCGACGGCCTGTGGCGCCCGGGTTCGGCCGTGCAGGCGCGCATCACCGTCGCCCAGCAGCCGGCGGCACTGGTGGTGCCGCTGTCGGCGCTGCAGACCTTCCGCGACTGGGAGGTGGTGTTCGTTCGTGTCGGCGACACCTTCGAGGTGCGTCCGCTGGAGCTGGGCAAGCGCGACGGACAACGCGTGGAAGTGCTGTCCGGGTTGAAGCCCGGCGACCAGGTCGTGGTCGAGCAGAGTTACCTCATCAAGGCGGACATCGAAAAGTCCGGCGCCTCGCACGATCACTGAGGACGCCGACATGCTCGAGAGAATCATCCGCTTCGCCATTGGCCATCGCTGGCTGATGCTCGTGCTCACCCTGGCGCTGGTCGTGCTGGGGACATGGAGCTTCCGGCAACTTCCCATCGACGCCACGCCGGACATCACCAATGTCCAGGTGCAGATCAACGCCGAGGCCACCGGCTACTCGCCGCTGGAATCGGAGCAGCGCATCACCTTCCCGATCGAGACGGCGATGGCCGGCCTGCCCGGGCTCGACTACACCCGCTCGCTGTCGCGCTACGGCCTGTCGCAGGTCACGGTGGTCTTCAAGGACGGCACCGATCTGTACTTCGCCCGCCAGCAGGTCGCCGAACGGCTGCAGCAGGCGCGCTCGCAACTGCCATCGGGGATCGAGCCGGAGATGGGGCCGATCGCCACCGGCCTGGGCGAGATCTTCATGTACACGGTCGAGGCCAACCCGGAGGCACGCAAGCCCGATGGCACGCCGTGGAATGCGACCGATCTGCGCACGCTGCAGGACTGGGTGGTGCGGCCGCAGCTGCGCAACACGCCGGGGGTGACCGAGGTCAACACGATCGGCGGCCATGCCCGGCAGATCCACATCACGCCGGAGCCGGCGCGGATGGTGGCGCTCGGTTTCAGCCTGCGCGACCTCGTCGCCGCTGTCGCCGCCAACAACCAGAACATCGGCGCCGGCTACATCGAGCGCAATGGCCAGCAGTTCCTGGTGCGGGTGCCGGGCCAGGTGGCCGACATCGCCGCGATCGGCGAGATCGTGCTCGACCGCCGCGACGGCGTGCCGATCCGCGTGCGCGATGTCGCCAGCGTGGGCGAGGGTCCGGAACTGCGGAACGGCGCGGCCACCCAGGACGGCCGCGAAGTCGTGCTCGGCACGGTATTCATGCTGGTCGGTGCCAACAGCCGCGAGGTCGCCCAGGCCAGCGCCGCACGACTGCAACAGGTCAATGCCAGCCTGCCGCCGGGGGTCGAAGCCACGGCGGTCTACGACCGGACCGCGCTGGTCGACCGCACCATCGCCACGGTCGCCAGGAACCTGGCCGAAGGTGCGTTGCTGGTCGTGGTCGTGCTGTTCCTGCTGCTCGGCAACTTCCGCGCGGCGCTGATCACCGCCGCCGTGATCCCGCTGGCGATGCTGTTCACGGTGTGGGGCATGGTCCGCGGTGGCGTGTCGGGCAACCTGATGAGCCTGGGCGCGCTCGATTTCGGCCTGATCGTCGACGGCGCGGTGATCATCATCGAGAACTGCCTGCGCCGCTTCGGCGAGATGCAGCATGCGCTGGGCCGCACGCTGGAGAAGGAAGAGCGCTTCGAACTGACCGCCAAGGCCACTGCCGAGGTGATAAGGCCCAGCCTGTTCGGCGTCGGCATCATCACCGCGGTTTACCTGCCGATCTTCGCCCTCACCGGTATCGAGGGAAAGATGTTCCATCCGATGGCGATCACCGTGGTGCTGGCGCTGAGCGGAGCGATGCTGCTGTCGCTGACCTTCGTGCCGGCGGCGATCGCGCTGTTCCTCGGCGGTCGCGTCGAGGAGAAGGACAACCGGGTGATGCAGTGGTGCAGCCGTCGCTATGCGCCGCTGCTGGCATGGACGCTTCGTCACCGCGCCTGGGCACTGGGCACCGCGGTCACGCTGGTGGTGGGCTGCGGCGTACTGGCGACGCGGCTGGGCACCGAGTTCATCCCCAACCTCGACGAAGGCGACCTGACCATCCATGCGATGCGCATCCCCGGCACCAGCCTGACCCAGGCGGTGGCGATGCAGACCACGCTGGAACGCACGCTGGGCTCGCTGCCCGAGGTCGAGCGCGTCTTCAGCAAGATTGGCACTGCCGAAATCGCCAACGACCCGATGCCGCCGTCGGTGACCGACACGTTCGTGATGCTCAAGCCGCGCGAGGACTGGCCCGACCCGGGCAAGCCCAAGGCAACGCTGCTCGCCGAGTTCGAGGCGGCGGCGCGCAGCCTGCCCGGCAACAACTACGAGTTCACCCAGCCGATCCAGATGCGCATGAACGAGTTGATCTCGGGCGTTCGCGCCGACGTCGCGGTGAAGGTGTACGGCGACGACCTCGAGACGCTGGTCGAGGTCGGCAGGCGGATAGAAGAAGTGACCCGGTCGGTGGCGGGCGCGGCCGACGTCAAGCTCGAACAGGCCACCGGCCTGCCGCTGCTGACGGTGGTTCCCGATCGCCAGGCGCTGGTGCGTTACGGCCTCAACCCCGGCGACGTGCAGGCGACGCTGGCCACTGCGGTCGGCGGCGAAGTGGCCGGACAGCTGTTCGAAGGCGACCGCCGTTTCGACATCGTCGTGCGCCTGCCGGAACGGCTGCGTCAGGACCCGGCGGCATTGGCCGACCTGCCGATTCCGCTCAAGCGGGACTCCGGCGACACCGACGAGTCCAGCCTGGCCGGCAGCTGGACCGCCGGCACGCCGCGCACCGTGCCGCTGCGCGAGGTCGCGACCATCGAAACCCGGCTCGGCCCCAACCAGATCAATCGCGAGAACGGCAAGCGCCGCGTGGTGGTGACGGCGAACGTGCGCGGTCGCGACCTGGGCGGCTTCGTCGCCGAGCTGCGCGAGCGTGTCGGCGCCCAGGTCGAGATGCCCAGCGGTTACTGGATCGACTACGGCGGCACGTTCGAACAGCTGATCTCGGCCAGCCAGCGACTGTCGGTGGTGGTGCCGGTGACGCTGGCGATCATCTTCGCCTTGCTGTTCTGGTCACTGGGCTCGGTGCGCGACGCCGCGATCGTGTTCAGCGGCGTCCCGCTGGCGCTGACCGGCGGCGTGGTGGCGCTGGCCCTGCGCGGGATTGCGCTGTCGATCTCCGCCGGCGTCGGCTTCATCGCGCTGTCGGGTGTGGCCGTGCTCAACGGACTGGTGATGATCGCCTTCATCCGCAAGCTGCGCGAACAGGGTGCTTGTCTCGACGTGGCGATTGTCGACGGCGCGCTGGGACGGCTGCGGCCGGTGCTGATGACCGCGCTGGTGGCGTCGCTGGGCTTCGTGCCGATGGCGTTCAACCAGGGCGCCGGCGCCGAGGTCCAGCGGCCGCTGGCGACCGTGGTGATCGGCGGCATCGTGTCGTCGACGCTGTTGACCTTGCTGGTGCTGCCGGTGCTGTATCGCTGGCTGCACCGGAAGGACAACGGCAACGATCACGCCTGACCATCCAGTTGCAGGAGCCGGCCCGCTGGCTCCTGCAACACGCGATGCGCTAGCCCTTTGCTTCGGGGCACGGCCCGCCGGCATCGATCCAGGTCTTGAACGCCAGCACGAACTGGTCGTGCGGCACCGGCACCGGCGCGCGGTTGCCGCCGGGCGCCCAGCCCCACAGCACCAGCTTGTCCTCGGCGACGTGCTTGAACAGTGCATTGAAGTCGCGGTCGCCGTTGCTCTTGCGATCCTTGATCATCTCGCACAGCTGCGCGGCAGGCAGGCCAATCCACGCCATCCGGTGATCCGGCGGTGGCAACGACCAGTGCGGCGCGCCCGGTGGTGCGTTCGGTCCATAGCTCGCCGGCAGGTTGGCCTCGCCGTGGCAGCTCGCGCACGGCAGGCCCGCTGCGCCCTTGCCTTCGGGTCCGCGCACGACGTTCATCGTGTGCGGCGTCTGCGCGTCGAATTGCAGCGGCTGGTCGCCGGGGATGTGGCAGTTGCTGCAGCGCGGGTGCTGGAACACCTTCTCGATGGTGGCGAAGGCGGCAACGCCCTGGGCTGTCTGCTCCGGACTCACCTTCGGCGCACAGGCGGTGGCCGATACGACGAGCATCGACACGAGCAACGATGCGATAGCGGGACGCATGGTCGGCTCCTCAGGTAGTCGGCGCGGCTGGAGCGGAGGCATCGGCCAGGCGCAACGGCAGTTCGCGCAGGCGCTGGCCGGTCAGGGCGAACACGGCGTTGGCAACGGCCGGTGCGACCGGTGCGGTGCCCGGTTCGCCGGCACCGCCCATCTTCTCGCTGCTGGCGACGATGTGCGCTTCGATGTTCGGCATCTCGTTCAAGCGCAACACCTGGTAGTCCTGGTAGTTCGACTCCTGCACGTGGCCGTCCTTGAAGGTCACCGCGCTGTGCAGCGCGGCGCCCAGTCCGAAAGCGATGCCCGACTCCATCTGCGCGCGCACGCCTTCGGGGTTGACCGCCAGTCCGCAGTCGATCGCGCACACGACCCGATGGACGCGGATCGCGCCGTTCTCGACCGAGACTTCGGCAACCTGTGCCAGGTAGCTGCCGAACGATTCGTGCACGGCGACGCCGCGCCCGCGTCCCTTCGGCAGCGGCGTGCCCCAGCCGGATTTCTCCGCGACCAGGTTCAGCGCGGCGAGGTGGCGCGGATGGTCCTTGAGCAGGGTGCGGCGGTACTCGACCGGATCCTTGCCGGCTGCGTGCGCCAGTTCGTCGATCAGGCTCTCCATGACGAAGGCGTTGTAGCTGTGCCCGACCGACCGCCACCACAGCACCGGTATGCCGGTGCGCGGCGAATGCAGTTCGACGCGATGATCGGCGATGGCCTTCAGGTAGGGCGAATCGGCGACGCCCTCCACCGAGGTCGCGTCGATGCCGTTCTTGACCATCATCGCCTCGAACGGGGTGCCGGCGAGGATCGACTGGCCGACCAGGACGTGGTGCCAGGCCACCGGCATGCCCTGCGCGTCGAGGCCGATGCGCGCCTGCTGCACGTACATCGGCCGGTAGTAGCCGCCGCGCACGTCGTCTTCGCGCGTCCAGACGGTCTTGACCGCCGCGCCGGCGGCCTTGGCCACTTCCACCGCCTCGCTGACGAAATCGGACGTCGGCGTCGCGCGCCGGCCGAAGCCGCCGCCGAGGAAGGTGGTGTGGATCTGCACCTGCTCGGGCTTGAGTCCGGTGATCTTCGCCGCAACCTGCTGGTCGATGGTCTGGAACTGCGTGCCGGTCCAGATTTCGCAGCCCTCGGCATCGATCTTCACCGTGCAGTTGAGCGGCTCCATCGGCGCGTGCGCCAGGTACGGCACGTGGTACTCGGCCTCCAGCGTGCGCGCCGCCTTCGCCACGCCGGCCCTGGCATCGCCGGCCGTGCTGGCGACGGCGCCTGCGCCGGCGGCGAGCGCGCGGAACTGTTCGCGCAGGGTGGCAGTGTCGAGCGCTGCATACGGCCCCAGGTCCCAATCGATGCGCAGGGCATCGCGGCCGAGCTTGGCCGCCCAGAAGTGGTCGGCAATGACGGCTACGCCGCTGGGCACCTGCACCACGTTGCGCACGCCAGGCACGGCCTTCGCCGCGGTGGCGTCGAACGACTTCACCGTGCCGCCGAACACCGGCGCACGTGCGACCAGCGCCGTCAGCAGGCCGTCGAACTGCACGTCCATGCCGAACTGCGCGCGGCCGGTGATCTTCTCCGGTGTGTCCAGGCGCTTGGTCGGGTGGCCGATCAACTTCCAGTCCTTGGCGTCCTTCAATGCCACCGCCGGCGGCACCTGCAGTTGCGCGGCGGCCTGCGCGAGCTCGCCGTAGCGCGCACGCTGGTCACCGGCGATGGCCACGCCATTCTCGGTGCGGACCTGGTCGACCGGCACGCCGAAGCGCTGCGCGGCAGCGGCCACCAGCAGCGCGCGAGCGGTGGCGCCGGCCTGCCGGTAGCGGTCGAACTCGGACCAGGTCGAAGTCGAGCCGCCCGTCATCTGCATGCCGAACGCAGTGTGTGCATAGGCCGGTGCGGCCGGTGCGTGCTCGACCCTGACCTTCGACCAGTCGGCATCGAGTTCCTCGGCGATCAGCATCGCCAGGCCGGTCCAGATGCCCTGGCCCATTTCCGAGTGCGAGACCAGCACGGTCACCGCGTCGTCGGTGCCCACGCGCAGGAATGCATTTGGCGCGAACACGGGTACGGCGGCCGCCTCGGGGCCGGCCATCGCGAAACGACTGGCCGCCGGGATGACGAAGGCGACGACCAGGCCCGCACCTGCGGCGGCGCTGGCCTTCAGGAAACGACGACGGGATGCTTGCATCGCGGCGTTCATGGGATCTCCGGAAGCTTGGCTTGCGGTTGTGCTGTCCAACACCTGGATCTGCTCCCGATGGGAGGCAGGGCCAGGGTCACGCCTTGTCGAGGTCGGCGGCGCGATGCACCGCCGCGCGGATGCGCTGGTAGGTGCCGCAGCGGCAGATGTTTCCCGACAGCGCCTGGTCGATGTCGGTGTCGGTAGGCGCAGGTACCTTCGCCAGCAGCGCCGCCGCCGACATGATCTGGCCGGACTGGCAGTAGCCGCACTGGACGACATCGAGTTCGGCCCAGGCACGCTGCACCGGGTGCGAGCCGTCCTTCGACAGGCCTTCGATCGTGGTGATCTGCTTGCCTTCGACGCTCGCCACGGGCGTGACGCAGGCGCGTCGCGGTGCGCCGTCGACGTGCACCGTGCAGGCGCCGCACTGGGCGATGCCGCAGCCGAACTTGGTGCCGGTGAGGTGGAGTAGATCGCGCAGCACCCACAGCAGCGGCATGGCGGCCGGTGCGGTGACTTCGTGTTCGCTGCCGTTGACTAGCAACTTCATGGCCATTCCCTTGCGGCGGCTGGGGACCGGGGCAGCCTAGCACCGCCCCTGCTTGGACGGCGTGCAGGAGCGGCGATCACGGCAAGCGCGACCGGACTGGCTCTAGACTCGCGCCATGGACACCTTCCTGCCTGGCGCCACCCGTGGCGTGCTCGAAGCCGCTGCCAACGCGATCGCCCACGGCGAGCCGGCGGCCCTTGCCGTGGTGCTGGAGACGTCGGGCTCCACCTACGTCCATGCCGGGGCGCTGGCACTGTTCGGCAGCGAAGGCCGCCAGGTCGGCTGGCTCAGCGGCGGTTGCCTGGAGCCCGAGATCGCGCTGCGCGCCGACGAGGCGGTGCGAACGCAGATGATCCAGTGGCTGGAGATCGACACGCGCAACGACGAAGACCTGCTTTCCGGATCCGCCGTCGGCTGCCGTGGTCGGCTGCGGATCGCACTGCTGCCGCTGGCGACGCTGGCGCCGTGGCCGGCGCTGATCACTGCCTGGCGCTCGCGGCAGGGAGCGTTCGAGGTCACCCTGGATCCTTCCGGTGCGCTTGCTGCCAGCGTCGGTACGCAGCAGGGCCGGCACCGCTTCAAGGCCGCCGGCGTGCCGTGGCCGGATGTGCCGCCTGCGTGGACGCTCAGCATCGCGCGGCCGCCGTCGGTGCTGCTGCTCGGCGCCGGCCCGGAGACGGCGCTGCTGTTGCCGATGCTGCGCCTGATCGGCGCCACCACCACGGTGGTGGAACGTCGCCCTCGCTGGCAATCCGCCGCCGCCTCTGCCGACGTCACCGTGGCCCAGTCGCCGGCTCAGGTGTTGCCTGCAGCCGATGGCCAGTTCGATGCAGCGCTGGTGATGCACCACCATTTCGAACTCGATCGCGAAGCCTTGGCGGCGCTGGCGGACAGCGCGATCGGCTTCGTCGGCCTGCTCGGTCCGGTGCGGCGTCGCGAAGACCTGTTCCGCGTATTGCCGTCTTCGGTCCGCGATGCACTGATGCCGCGCCTGCATTCGCCGGTCGGGCTGGCGCTGGGCGGTAGCGGACCGGAGGCCATCGCCCTGAGCATCGCCGCGCAGCTTCACAACCACCTGCATGGCGGTCGCGCGTGAGCGAGGCGACGCATGCCGCGGTGGTGCTCGCGGCGGGCGGCAGCCGTCGCCTCGGGCGTGCCAAGCAGCTGCTGCGCCGCGATGGCGAGACACTGGTGCATCGCATGCTGCGGCTGGCTGCCGCGACCCGGCCGCAACGGCTGTTGCTGGTGACGGGTGCGGACTCGGCACAGGTCGCGGATGCGGCGGCCGGGCTCGGTGCCGGGATCGTCTTCAACCCCGACTGGTCACTGGGGCTGTCCGGCAGCCTGCAGCGCGCGGCAGCGGCGTTGTCGGGATTCGGCGGTGCGGTGCTGGTGCTGGGCTGCGACCAGCCGGCGCTCGAAGGGGCTCACCTGCAGGCGCTGCTGCGCGGTGCCGGCACGGCGGCATCGGGCTGCGCGGCAACCGCGCACGGCGACGCAGCCGGCATTCCGGCCGTGGTCTCGATGGCGCTGATGGACGCCTCCGCGCAGCTCCAGGGCGACCGCGGACTGGGCGCGCAGCTGACGGCGATGGCGGATGCGGTGTGGCGGATGGACGCGCCGGAACTGCAGCTGGACATCGATCGCGAAGACGACGTCACGGCGGCGTTGGGCTTGGGATTGCTCGATCGCTAGAGTGCGGATCGGCGGGAGCGCATCGCGCCCCGGGACAGTTCATCCACGGCCGCCGCAGGCGACGGCCGGGAGAGGATGCGGTGGCTTGCGCACACCGCATCCCGGCAGATCACAACGGCTTAGGCCGCTGCGTCCTTGAGCTTCTTGAGCGGACGAACCTTGACCTTGACCGAAGCCGGCTTGGCGGCAAACCAGACTTCTTCCTTGGTGAACGGGTTGATGCCCTTGCGCTTCGGCTTGGCCGCAACGCTGACGGCGGTGATCTTCAGCAGGCCCGGCAGGGTGAATGCACCGGCGCCCTTCTTGCTGACCGAGCCGTGCACGGCACCTTCCAGCGCAGCCAGGACAGCGCGCACGTCCTTGGCAGCAACGCCAGCAGCCTCGGCGATGTGCGCCACCAGGCCCGACTTGGTCAGCGCTTCCTTGATCGGCTTCGGTGCAGCCGGCTTGGCGGCGGCGGCCTTCTTCGGCGCGGCCTTCTTTGCCACTTTCTTCGTCTTCGCCATATGTGTCTCGTAATACTCGATTAGTTGATGGGTGCCCGGATTTCCCCGCTAGGCAAGCGGAATGTAGGGCAAGGAAAAGGCGGCGCCAAGTGGTAAGAGGCAAAAAAACACTGGAAATCGCTACTTTCTTCGCCATTGGCCGCCACGGCGACCTGTTTTGGCCGTCCGTCGGTCAGCCGGACGACAGTGCGGAGGCCTCGCGCGCCAGATTTTCGATGCGATCCCAGTCGCCTTTTGCCAGTGCATCGGCAGGAGTCAGCCACGATCCGCCCAGGCATGCGACGTTGGGCTGGCGCAGGTAGAGGGGCGCGCGCGCGGCGTCGATACCGCCGGTGGGACAGAAACGCACCTGGGCAAAAGGTCCACGCCAGGCGGCCAGCAGTTCCAGCGCGTTGATCGCATGCGCGGGGAACAGCTTGTGCAGGCCGAAGCCGGCAGCCATCGCCGCCATCACCTCGCTGCCGGTGGCAACACCGGGCAGGTAGGCCATCGATTGGTCGCGCGCCGCGGCCAGCAGTTCCGCCGACGCCCCCGGCGAGACGGCGAACGATGCACCCGCGCGCTGCACCTGGCGCATCTGCGCGGCATCGAGCACGGTACCGGCCCCGACCTTCATCCCCGGCACCTGCGCGGCGACCGCGGCGATCGCATCGAGTGCCACCGGCGTGCGCAGCGTCACCTCGATCGCGTCGATGCCACCGCGCAGCAGCGCCTGTGCCACCGCCACGGCTTCGGCGACGCTGCCGGGCGTGTAGACCGGAATGATCCGGCTGCCGCGCAGCAGCGCCAGGGCGTCAACGACGGACATGGAAGCCGGCCTGAGCGGTGAAGGCCTCGACGTCCTCACGCGCGACCAGGTTGAAGTCGCCCGGCAGCGAATGCTTCAGGCAGGCCGCGCCGAGGCCGAAATGCAGCCGTTCGGCCGGTGCCATGCCGGTCATCAGCCCGTGCAGGACACCCGCGGCAAAGGCATCGCCGGTGCCGATGCGGTCGACGATCGCCTCCAGCTCATAGGCAGGTGCGCGATGGCGCACGCCGTCGCGGTCCACCATCAGCGCCGACAGCGTGTGGTGGTCGACGCTGTGCTGGCTGCGCAGCGTGCAGGCCAGCCATTGCAGGTGTTCGAATGCGCCAAAGGCGTGCGCGGCGGCCTGGGCCACGGCGTCTTCGCCTTCGCCGGCACTGCGCTTGCCCAGCACCACTTCGATGTCGCGGTGGTCGGCGAACACCAGGTCGGCCTCGGCAAAGATGCGGCGCAGGATCGCGGCGGCGTCGCCGTTCCAGGCCTGCCAGAGCTTGCCGCGGAAGTTGCCGTCGAACGACACCTTGACCCCGCGCCGGCGAGCGGCCTGCGCTGCAGCAATGGTGGCTTCGGCGGTGGCCGCGCCCAGCGCCGGGCTCACGCCGGACAGGTGCAGCCAGTCCGCGCCGTCGAGCAGCGCATCCCAGTCGTAATCGGTCGCGCGGGTGAACGCCGAATCGGCGCGGTCGTACAGCACCTCGCTCGGCCGCTGCATGGCGCCGTGCGACAGGAAGTACAGGCCCATGCGTCCGGGCGCTGTGCGCACATTGCGGGCATCGACACCGTGCCGGCGCAGCTCGCCGACGGCGGCCTCACCCAGCGCGTTGTCGGCCACCGTGCTGACCACGGCCGCGTCATGGCCGAAGCGCGCCAGCGACACGGCGACGTTGGCTTCGGCCCCGCCGATGTGGACCTCCAGGCCCGGTGACTGCAGCAGACGCTCCCGCCCCGGCGCCGACAGGCGCAGCAGCAGTTCCCCAAAACACACGATCCGTTGACTCACGCCCTGCTCCCGGAGGATGGAATTGTCCCTATTGATAGCGACTGTCTCGACAACTGGCCGGTTATGGCGCACCGCAGCATGCCAACCGCTGTCCCTTTTGTTAGGGTTTTGACCATCGGTGTCATTTGCACCGCGGGAACACGATAGCAAGCGTCGCAAGCCAGTCAACAAGCACCTTACAAGCTGTCTTAGTCATATGGGAGGGGAACCTATGCAATTTCAGCGTGCCACCAAAAAGACACCGGTTACCTTATTGGCGGCCTCGATAGGCCTGGCGCTCCAGATGGCGGCGCTCAGCGCGCTTGCCCAGGATGCGTCAACGTCCAATGAGACCACCGCACCGACCGAATCGGTCGCCAATACTGCCGCACCGCAGAGCCAGGACGCGACCGACCTCGATGCGGTCGTCGTCACAGGTTTCCGCGGCGCGCTGGAAAAAGCGCTGGACAAGAAGCGCAGCGAAGTCGGCGTGGTCGATGCGATCGTCGCCGAAGACATCGCCGACTTCCCGGACCTCAACCTGGCCGAATCGCTGCAGCGCATTCCGGGCGTGTCGATCGCCCGCGATGCCGGCGAAGGCCGCCAGATCTCGGTGCGCGGCCTCGACAGCCAGTTCACCCGCGTGCGCATCAACGGCATGGAGGCGCTGACCACCACCGGCGGCACCGACAGTTCCGGCGGCGCCAACCGCGGCCGTGGCTTCGACTTCAACGTGTTCGCGTCCGAGCTGTTCAACAGCATCACCGTGCGCAAGACCGCATCGGCGGAAATCGAGGAAGGCGCACTCGGCGCCACCGTCGACCTGCAGACCGCGCGTCCGTTCGACTACGACGGCTTCACCTTCGTCACCGGTGCGCAGCTGGGCTACAACGACCTGGCCGGGGATCTCGATCCGCGCGCCACCATGCTGATGAGCAACACCTGGTTCGACAACAAGTTCGGCGCCCTGGTGTCGGTCGCCTACACCAAGCGCCGCCTGGTCGAGGAAGGCCACAGCACCGTGCGCTGGGATCCGGGCAACGCCAACGGCGGTTTCTCGGGCACGCCGGCGGCCGAAAGCGCCACCGTGTTCCATCCGCGCATCCCGCGTTACGGCGTGCTCGAGCACGAGCAGGAGCGCCTTGGCGTCACCGCGTCGCTGCAGTTCGACCCGACCGACAAGACCTCGATGGGTCTTGACGTGATGTACGCCGACCTCGATGCCACGCGTACCGAGAACTTCCTCAACGGCCTGTCCTTCAGCCGTGCCGGCGCGGCCGGCAAGCCGCAGACGGTGGTGGTCGACAGCGCCATCGACGGTCGCGGCAACCTGGTGTACGGCCAGTTCAACAACGTCGACGTGCGTTCGGAAGCGCGCTACGACGAGCTGGAAACCAAGTTCACCCAGTTCAACTTCTACGCCGACCACGAGATCACCGACGACTTCAGCATCAACTTCGAGGCTGGCACGGCGAAGTCCGAGTTCGAGAACCCGATCCAGACCACAATCACGATCGACAAGCTCAACGCCCAGGGGTACGTCTACGACTACCGCGGCGACAACCGCCTGCCGGTGATCACCAACGGCTTCGACGTCAACGATCCGTCGCAGTGGTCCTTCGTCAACGGCACCACCGCGGTGCCGGGTTCGGAAATCCGCCTGCGCCCGCAGTTCGCCGACAACACCATCGACAACGCCCAGCTCGGCTTCACCTGGCAGTTGAACGACGGCTTCAGCCTCAAGGCCGGTGGCCAGTTCAAGGAGTACACGTTCGAAACCCGCGAGGAGCGTCGCACGTCCGAACTGGTCGTGCCGGCGCTGCCAGCCGGCACCACCCTGGCCGACCTGACCAAGCAGATCGGACTGGAGGGCATCAGCGGCGTCGGCGACAACACCTGGCTGATCCCGGACATCGACGCCTTCAACCGCGTCTTCAACATCTACAGCGACCAGGGCATCTTTGCCGTCAGCGACCGCGTTCCGGCCGTGCTGGGCAACAACCGCAGCGTGGTCGAGCGTGACCAGGGCTTCTTCGTCCAGGCCGACTTCAGCACCCAGATCGGCAGCCTGCCGCTGAGCGGCAACTTCGGCGTGCGCCAGGTCGACACCAAGCAGACCTCGACCGGTTTCTCCACCCCCGCCAGCGGCCCGGCGCAGCAGATCACCGTCTCGCGCAGCTACAGCGACACGTTGCCGTCGTTCAACCTGGTCGCCGACATCACGCCGGACTTCCTGATCCGCCTGGCGGCATCGAAGGTGATGGCACGACCGGGCCTGGGCAACCTCACGCCGGGTGTCACGGTCAATGTCAGCGGCGGCAACCGCGTCGTCACCGGCGGCAATCCGATGCTGGATCCGTTCCGCGCCGACACCGTCGACATGAGCTTCGAGTGGTACTTCGCCGAGGAATCGCTGTTGGCGCTGGGCCTGTTCTACAAGGACATCGACAGCTTCGTGCTGACCTCGCGCGAAACCCGCCCGTACTCGACCTCCGGCCTGCCGGAGAGCCTGCTGATCGGTACCGGCGCCACGGTCAACGACGACTTCCAGTTCAACGTCCCGATCAACAGCAAGGGCGGTCCGCTCAAGGGCCTGGAGTTCACCTACCAGCAGCCGTTCGTGTTCCTGCCGGGCTTCTGGAGCGACTTCGGTGTGCAGCTCAACTACACCTATGTCGACTCCAAGATCCAGTACGTGACCTCGACCGGCGCGCCGTCGCTGCGCACCGACCTGACCGGCCTGTCGAAGAACGCCTACAACGCCACGCTCTACTACGAAGGCGACAAGTTCAGCGCACGCGTCTCGGCGGCTTACCGCGACGACTACCTGACCACGGTGCCGGGCCGCAACGGCAACGACGTCGAGGGCACGGCTGAAACGCTGACCTTCGACATGTCGGCCTCGTACAAGATCAACGACCAGTTCGAGCTGACGCTGGAAGGCCTGAACCTGACCGACGAGTACCAGGACCAGTGGGTGGACTCGGTGGGCGATCGCGCCTCCGTCTACCACCACACCGGCCGCCAGTACTTCGTGGGCGCCCGCTACAAGTTCTGATCGTTGCTTGCTCTGAGCCCCTCTCCCGCAAGCGGGAGAGGGGTTTTTGCTTTCGCAGTCGCATGTCGTGTCCCACCAGCGGACGCCGTGCCGCCTCCGCTGCCGACGTCCGCTCCGTCCACACCACGAAGGAGCGGTACCGATGAGCACTCGCAAGTCCGTCCTGCTGTCTGCACTGTTGCTGGCCTTGTCCGCACCGGGCGTAATCGCGGCGCCGCCGCCGGCCCTTGAACGCCAGGCACTTCCCGCCAATGACGGTTGGGCATCGCTGCCCACCGCGGCACTGCCGCTGGGCACCACCGGTGGTTCGGCCGCCGATGTCGCCCGCGTCCATGACGTCAGCGACCGCAACGCGCTGGTCGCGGCACTCGCCTTCCCCGATCCGACGCCCAAGATCATCCGCATCACCGGCATGATCGACGCCAATGTCGACGACGCCGGCAATGCCCTGGCCTGCGCCGACTACGCGCGACCCGATCCGCAGACCGGCACGCCCTACTCGCTCGACGCTTTCCTTGCCACCTATGACCCGGCGGTGTGGGGACGCATCAATCCCAGTGGTCCGCTGGAGCGCGCGCGCGTGGCCTCGGCCGCGGCGCAGCAGGCGCGCGTGCGCATCCGCGTTCCGGCCAACACCACCATCGTCGGCGTCGGACGCGGTGCCGGCCTGCGCGGCGGCTGGGTCGACATCCGTCCCAGCAGCACCAGCGGCAATCAGCCGATGAACGTGATCGTGCGCAACCTCAGTTTCGTCGACACCTACGACTGCTTCCCGCAGTGGGCACCGACCGACGGCGCCGAAGGCAACTGGAACTCGCTGTACGACGCGATCTCGGTGCGCAACTCGACCCATGTCTGGATCGACCACAACGCCTTCCTCGACATCGACACCGCCGACAGCACCCAGCCGACCTACTTCGGGCGTCTGTACCAGGTGCATGACGGCCTGGTCGACGTCACCAACGAGTCCGACCTGGTGACGGTGTCGTGGAACCTGCTGGCCAACCACGACAAGGCGATGCTGTTCGGCTCGTCCGACAGTGCCGTGGCCGACCGCGGCAAACTGCGCGTGACGCTGCACCACAACCTGTTCCACGACCTTGGCCAGCGCGTGCCGCGGGTGCGTTACGGCCAGGTCCACGTCTACAACAACCAGTACAGCCTGACCCCGGACGGCGCCCAGACGTACGGATACAGCTGGGGCGCCGGCATCGAGGGGCAGATCCATGCCCAGAACAACCATTTCCTGATGCCCGTCGCGGTTACGCCGGACCTGTTCGTGGAACGCTTCAACGGCACCGCGTTGCAGGCACAGGGAACGCTGCTGAACGGATTCACCCGCTACAGCGAGGTCGACGTGGTCGCCGCCTTCAACGCGACCAGCGCCACGCCGCTGCAGCCGAACGTGACATGGACGCCGACGCTGTACCGTCGTATCGATCCGACCTGGTCGGTGCCGTTGACGGTGATCCTGGGGGCTGGACCATTCAAGTGAGCACGAACCGTCGGGGAGCGGAGCTGCATGCGCGATGACTTCTGGGACCGTGACTTCAAGGGACATGAATTCAAGAGACATGACCTGCTGATGCAACGGCGACGCCTGCTGCAGGCGTCGCTGGCTGCCTCGGTGGCGACCATCTCACCGCTTCGCGCTGCCGCCACAGCGCCTCCGTTCGATGCCGTCGTCGCGCGCACGCCCCATCCGGGCGTGCGCACGTTCGCCAGTGTCGGCGAGGCGATTGCGGCGGCTCCCGCCAACGGACGCTCGCCGTTCCGCATCCTGGTCACGCGCGGGCGCTGGCACGAAAAGCTGGTGGTCGACCGCCCCAACATCCACCTCGTCGGCGAGGACCGCAGCGCCAGCATGCTCACCTTCGATGCGGCCGCCGGCATGAAACGCCCGGACGGCGAACCCTGGGGCACCTGGGGCTGCGCCAGCGTGACTGTGCGCGCACCCGACTTCCGCGTGCAGCGCCTGGCGATCGAGAACGCATTCGACTATGTCGGCAACCTGGCCGCACCGAAGTTCGAACCGATCGGACCCAATGGCGCGCAGGCAGTGGCGCTGATGCTCGATGCCGGCGCGGACCGCTGCGTGTTCGAGGACGTCGATCTGATCGGCCACCAGGACACGCTGTTCACCGATGCCGGGCGCAGCCTGTTCCGCAACTGCCGGATCAGCGGCAGCGTCGACTTCATCTTCGGCGGCGGCAACGCGCTGTTCGAGGACTGTGGCCTGCATTCGCGCTTCCGTCCCGGCAAGGACCGCCAGGGCTACGTGGCCGTGCCGTCCACTCGGGCGTCGCAGGTCTACGGACTGACGTTCCTGCACTGCCGCCTCAGCCGGGACCCGCAGATCCCCGACGGCAGCGTGGCACTCGGGCGCGCATGGCGGCCGGGCCGCACGTTCGCCGATGGCAAGTACGGCGACCCGGATGCGCTGGGCGCCGCGGTGTACCTGTCGTGCTGGATGGATGCGCATATCGACGCAAAGGGCTGGGACGCGATGGGCTACACCGGCCGCGACGGCCGGCGCGTGATGCTCGAACCGGAACTTGCCCGGCTCTTCGAGCACGACAGCCGCGGCCCCGGCGCACACGACTCAGCCACGCGCCGCCAGCTCGATCAGAAGCAACTTGCGCTGTACTCGCGCGAGCGCGTGCTCGGCGACTGGCATCCCGACCTGTAACGAGAGTGAGACTGCAATGCTGAAACTCGGCCTGGCGCTGTGCCTGTCGATGCTGGCCGTGGCCGCCCCTGCGGGCGCGTCCGGTCCCGTCACGATCCATCTTGCCGGCGATTCGACGATGGCCGAAAAGCTGCCGGAGAAGCGTCCGGAGACCGGCTGGGGCGAGTTCCTGGCGGCCCGGTTCAAGCCCGGCACGGTGCTCGTCGACAACCGCGCGAAGAACGGCCGCAGCACGCGCACGTTCATCGAGGAAGGTCGCTGGCAGGCGCTGCTCGATGCAACCCGGGCGGGTGACGTGGTGCTGATCCAGTTCGGCCACAACGACCAGTCGGTGGAGAAGAAGGACCGTTACACGCCTCCGGCCGACTACGAGCGCAACCTTGCGCGCTTCGTCGCCGACGTTCGCGCGCGGCAGGCCACGCCGGTGCTGCTGACGCCGGTGGCGCGCCGGCGCTTCGACGACGCCGGCCGCGTGCTCGCCAGCCACGGCGAGTACCCGGACCTGGTGCGGGCGCTGGCCGCGCGCGAGCAGGTGGCGCTGATCGACATGGAGCGGCGCAGCGCGGCAGTGCTGCAGGAGACCGGCGTGGAGCCGTCGAAGCGGCTGTTCCTGTGGGTCGCGGCCGGCGGGAACCCGAACTACCCGAAGGGCGTGGAGGACAACACGCACTTCTCGCCGGCCGGCGCGGAGCGGATGGCGGAGGAGTTTGCGTTCGCGTTGCGGCAGTCGGGGCTGGCGGTGGCGCAGTCGTTGAAGTGAGCAACTGGCACCGTCATCCCGGCGTTCGCCGGGATGACGTTCAGTCGACGCGTTGCGCGGCTGCTACTTCAACGGCGCACGCCGCGGCAGCGGCTTCAGCGGCTCCATCGTCTCCAGGTCCCAGTCCGCCGGCACGAAGGCCAGCGTCGTCGCCTGCTGCTTCGGATACCCGCCCACCTGCTCCTGGCTGTCGATGATCCGGCCGCGGCCCTCGATTGTGTCGGCGAGGATCCGGCGATCGACATCGTCGCGGTCCCACGGTCGCGCGCCGGCATTGGCGATCACTGCATCCTGCACCTGCGCCGACGGCAGCACGGTCACGCCGAACGGCAACGCCGGCGGGCGCTTGAGGGCATCGACCTTGATCGGCGTCGTGGTGTAGCGGCCCTGCTGCGGAAGCGGCGCACCGAGGCGGTCGACGGCGAGGTTGTCGTCGAGATACACATCCAGATCGCCTGAACCGCCCACGCTGAAGAACGCCACTTCCTCGGTCGAGATGCCCGCGCGCATGACGTTGCCGCGCGCGATCACCTGCCCGCGCGAGTACGGATGCCCCAGCCATTCCTCGGCGATCAGGTTGTAGTGCACGCCGCGCTGGCCCGGGTCGTAGATCAGGTTGTTGATCACCTGCCCGCGCGCGCCGCCCTTGAACAGCGGGTTGCGCTCGTAGTTGTGCGCGTAGAGGTTGCCGATGATCAGCACGTCGTTGACGTGGTCGTGGATCAGCGAGCCCTTGGAATGCTCGCCCTTGGCGTGGGTGGCATTGGCCAGGCCCTCGGCGATGATGTTGTTGCTGTAGGTGATGCGGCGCGAAGCGGCATCCATCCAGTCCTTCTCGCTCTCGCCGAAGAAGCGCGTGCTCGACGCCGACAGGTTCTCGTCGGTGGCCCAGGTCAGCGAGCAGTGGTCGACGATCACGTCGCGCGCGCCGCGCACGGTGGTGATCGCGTCGATGTCGCCGGACCACTTGGGCTTGTTGCCGTCGCCCGGGCGCATGCGGATGTGGCGCACGACCACGTCGTGGGTGGCGATGGTCAGGCCGCCCTTGATGAAGGTGATGCCCGGCTGCGGTGCGGTCTGGCCGGCAATGGTCAGGAAGGGTTCGGTGATGCGCAGTTCCTTCATGCCCAGGTCGATCACGCCCCCGACTTCGAACACGACGATGCGCGGTCCGCTCGCCGCCAGCGCTTCGGCGAACGAGCCGGGGCCGGAGGCCTCGAGGGTGGTCACGCGAATGATCCGGCCGCCTCGGCCGCCGGGCGTGTGCGCGGCCCAGCCCTGCGCGCCGGGGAAGGCCAGCGCGGCCGTTGCGGCGTCTGTCCTTTGGGACACGCCCGGGCCGGGGGCCGGATCGGCCGCCAGACCGGGGCCGGCCATCGCCAGGGCCAGTGCGGTGACTGCGATTCCACGCCCAAGCCCCTGAAAAACGCGCCCCTTCCCCTTCGTCCCCATCCGTGCCTCTCCCCGAGTCGTGATCCGAGTGTAGGCCCCGATTGTCAATGACACCGGTTTCCTATACAACTCCATCGAAGAGACATCACCAGGGGAAATCGCACCGCATGGACAGACTCGCGCCGGAAGGGGACAGCGCCGACAGCGCCGCAATCGCGCAACGGCTGGTCACGGCGCGTCACCAGGCGGTGGCGCTGCCGGACTATCCGGGCGCCCTGCCGGAGACGCTCAACCAGGGCTATGCGGTCCAGGACCATGCCATCGCGCTGTGGGGACGGCCGGTGGTGGGCTGGAAGGTCGGCCGCATTCCGGCCGACTGGGAAGCGCGCCTGGGCGAGGAGCGCCTGGTGGGTCCGATCTTCGAAGGTGCGGTGCAGGCACCTGCCGATGGCGTCGGCGAGTTCGCCGTCATCACCGGCGGCTTTGCCGCGGTGGAAGCCGAGTACGTGTTCCGCCTGCGCGCCGATGCGCCTGCCGACAAGACCCGCTACAGCGAGCAGGAAGCCGCAGCGCTGGTCGACGCTCTGCTCGTCGGCGTCGAGCTGGCCGGCAGCCCGCTGCCGCTGATCAACGTGCTGGGCCCGCCGATCGTGGTCTCGGACTTCGGCAACAACACCGGCCTCATCCTCGGCGCCGAAGTACCGGACTGGCAGTCCGTGGACAGTGCGCAGCTGCGTTGCGAAACCTTCATCGACGGCCAGTCGGTCGGCAGCGGCGGCGCCGACTCGATTCCGGGCGGCCTGCTCGCCGCACTTGCGTTCGCGCTGTCTCGCTGCGCCAGCCGCGGTCATCCGCTCAAGGCCGGCATGCTGGTCACCACTGGTGCGGCGACGGGCATCCACGACATCCTTGCCGGACAGCAATCGCGCATCAGCTTCGGCCGCTGGGGCGAACTGCATTGCCGCACCACCGCTGCCACCGCCAGCGACGAGGGCAGCATGACGGAGGGCCGCGCATGATCGAAAGACGCCGCTTCCTTGCCGGCATCGCCGCCGCCTGCGGTGCGTCGGTACTGCCGGCGCTGGGCGCCAGCCCGGATGTCCGCATCCTTACCGCCACCGACGTCCACGTGAAGGACTATCCGACCGTTGCCGCCGTGCAATGGATCGGAAAGCAGCTCGAGGACGAAACCGGCGGACGACTGCGCCTGCGCGTGTATCACTCCGGCCAGCTCGGTCGCGAGTCGGAGGCCATCGACATGGCCCGGTTCGGCGCGATCGACATCACCCGTGTCTACTCCGGCGCGCTCAACAACGCCTTCCCGCTGACCCAGGCGCTGTCGCTGCCCTACGTCTTCGATTCGGTCCCGCACCTGCGCGCGGCACTCGACGGCAAGGTCGGTGCGGCCGTGCTCAAGGGCTTCGAGCAGCGCGACCTGGTCGGCCTTGCAATCTACGACTGCGGTGCGCGCTGCTTCTACAACGTGCGCCGCCCGATCCACGAGCCGGCCGACATGCACGGCCTCAAGTTCCGCGTGCCGGCTTCAGACATCTTCATGCGCATGATCCGCCTGCTCGGCGGCAACCCGACACCACTGGCTTACGGCGAAGTGTTCTCGGCGCTGCAGACGCACCTGATCGACGGTGCCGAGAACAACCTGCGCAGCTTCCACTCCAGCCGCCAGTTCGAGGCCGCGCACTACTGGTCGCAGACCGAGCATTCCTATTCGCCGGACGTGCTGCTGATCTCGCGCCGCAGCCTGGATTCGCTGCAACCGCGCGATCGGGCACTGCTGCTCGACATCTCGCGCGCATCGGTGGCGGTGATGCGCAAGTTGTGGGACGAGTCGGAAGCCACCGCACGCAAGGAACTGATCGCCGCCAACGTCCGCATGAACGACTGCGACCTCGGCGCGTTCCGCCAGGCCGTGGCGCCGCTGCTGGCCGACTACCACCGCGACCCGGCGATTGAAGCGCTGTACCGCGAAATTCGTTCACTGGCCTGAGGCATCTCCATGGCAGAAGCTCCCATTGCAATTCCGCCTGACGTCGATGCCGAGCTCGCCGGCAGCGAAGCCGGGCTGGGTCCGCGCACCTGGCTCGACCGCATCGCCAGCGTCGCCATCGGCATCGCCGGCGTCGCCCTGGTCGGCATGGTCGCGGTGCAGGCGCTGCAGGTATTCGCGCGCTACGTGCTCAACGACTCGCCGGGCTGGACCGAGCCGGTCGCACTGCTGCTGCTCAACACGGCGATGAGCTTCGGCGCGGCCGCCGGCGTGCATCGTGGCTCGCACTTCGGCTTCTTCATCCTCGTGCACTCGGCGCCGCCGGCACTGCGCAAGGTCCTGCTGTCGGCAACCAACCTGGTGATCGCCGGGATTGGCTTCGTGCTCGCGATGTGGGGCGGCGAACTGCTGCTCGACGGCATCGACATCCCGATGGCCGGTGCGCCGCTGCCGCAGAGCGCGGTGTTCGCGCCGATGTCGGTCGCTGGCGCGTTGATGGTGCCGTTCGCCCTCCAGCGCCTGGTCGCGGTCATCACCGCGCCTGTCGCTTCCGCACGGAGTGAATGATGGAAGTCACGGTCCTTTTCGTCGTGTTCGGCGTGCTCCTCGTCATCGGCGTGCCGGTTGCCTTCTCACTGGCGTCCGCCGCGCTGGCGACGCTGCTATACATCGGTCTGCCGCCAATCGTGATGGTGCAGCAGACCGCCGCCGGCGCCGGCTCGGCTTCGCTGATCGCCATTCCGCTCTTCATCTTCGCCGGCGAGATCATGTTGCGCGGCGGCATCTCCGAGCGCCTGATCGGCCTTGCGTCGTCGCTGGTCGGCCATCTGCGCGGTGGTCTTGGCCAGGTCAGCGTGCTGTCCTCGCTGTTCTTCGGCGGCGTCTCCGGCTCGGCGATCGCCGATGTGTCAGCGATCGGCAGCGCGATGATCCCGCAGATGGTGCGGCGCGGCTTCGACCGCGACTTCGCCGTCAACGTCACCATGACCGCGGCAATGGTCGCGCTGCTGGTGCCGCCCTCGCACAACCTCATCCTGTACTCGGCATCGGCCGGCGGCAGCATCTCGATCGCCGACCTCTTCGCGGCCGGCATCCTGCCCGCGCTGCTGATGACTGCGACGCTGATGGTGACCTGCTGGATCATCGCCCGCCGCCGCGGTTACGCCATCGAGGCGTTCCCGGGCTTCGGCGTGGTGCTGCGCCGGCTGGTCGCGGCAGCACCGGGCCTGTTGCTGGTCGCGCTGATCTTCGTCGGCATCCGCGCTGGCATCTTCACCGCGGTGGAGAGCGCGGCGATCGCCGTCGTCTATGCCCTGCTGGTGACCGCGCTGGTCTACCGCAACCTGCGCTGGCGCGATTTTCTCGAGACCGTCACCGGTGCAGCGCGCACCACCGGCATGATCCTGTTCGTGATCGCCTCGGCGGCGTCGTTCGGCTGGCTGCTGGCCTACCTGCAGGTGCCGTCGGCCGCAGTCGAAGGGCTGACCAGCATCACCACGGACAAGAACCTGCTGCTGTTGCTGATGATCCTGATCCTGCTGGTGCTGGGCACCTTCATGGACCTTGCGCCGATGATCATCATCTGCACGCCGATCTTCCTGCCGCTGGCCAAGGCCATTGGCGTCGATCCGGTGCATTTCGGCGTGATCCTGATCCTCAAGGGCGGCATCAGCCTGATTTCCCCGCCACTGGGCTCGGTGCTGTTCGTCGGCACCGCCATCGGCAAGATCAGCATCGGCGAGACCCTCAAGACGATCTGGCCGTTCTGGCTGGCGGCCTTCGCGGTGCTGCTGGTGGTGACATTCGTGCCGCAGCTTTCGCTCTGGCTGCCGGCGATGATGAAGTGAGCCGGGACCACGGCCGGGCCCAAACCTGCCGCCGCGACCGCGTTCTGGTCCGCGGCGGCTAGAATGGGCCAACCCACGGGCCACCCATGACCGACTCGACCTCCCGACCCCGCCGCCGCGTCCGCACCACCACGGCCACTGCCGCGGCAACGCCGTCCGAACCGGTGGCGCTGGTGGGCAAGGCGACGATCAACGACATTGCCCGCCTGACGGGCGTGTCGAAGAAGACCGTGTCGCGGGTGATCAACGATTCGCCGCTGGTGCATCCGGAGACCCGCGAGAAGGTCCTGGCGCTGATGAAGCAGCTGGGCTACTCGCCCGACCCGCAGGCGCGCGGACTGGCGTTCCGGCGCTCGTTCCTGATCGGCCTGGTCTACGACAACCCGACCGCGCAGTTCATCGTCAACATGCAGTACGGCGCGCTGGATGCGTTGCGCGACTCCGGCTACGAGCTGGTCGTGCACCCGTGCGACAGCTCGAAAGACGACTACATCGACGGCGTGCGGCGCTTCGCCCAGCAGCAGAAGCTGCATGGCGTGATCCTGATCCCGCGCGTGTCCGAGGATGAGCAGCTGGCGACCGCGCTGCGCGAGATCGGCGTGCGCTACGTGCGCATCGCCTCGATCCCGCTCGACCAGGCCAGCAACATGGTGGTCACCCACGACCGCCGCGCCGGCACCGAGGCCGCCAATTACCTGGAATCGCTGGGGCACCGCACGCTGGGCCTGATCACCGGCCCGCGCCGTTACCGGTCGACCATCGAGCGTGGTGGTGGCTTCCTCGCCGGCCTGGCCGAGCGCGGCATCGAGCTGCCGCCGGACTACATGTTCGAAGGCGGTTACACCTTCGAATCCGGCGTCGCCGGCGCCGAGTACCTGCTGGCGAAGTCGCCGCGGCCGACGGCGATCTTCGCCTGCAACGACGAAATGGCCGCCGGCGTGTACAAGGCGGCGATGCGCCGCGGCCTGTCGATCCCCGGCGACCTGTCGGTGGTCGGCTACGACGACAGCCCGCTGGCCTCGCAGCTGTGGCCGGCGCTGACCACGATCCATTCGCCGATCCGCGACCTCGGCCGCCAGGCCGCGCAGATGCTGCTGGCCAACGAAGCCGCCGCACCGGCGGTGCCCAGGACGGTGACACCGCAGCTGGTCGTTCGCGATTCGAGCCAGCGCCCGAAGGTCTGAGGGCCCTCAAGCACGCCCCGATTTGCCGCAGAAGCGCCGATGTGCAGCCTGCAGACGCGCTTTTGACACCGGTTACCAAAACCCCGTTATCATCGCCCCATCATCCCGCCGCGCGCCTGCTGGCACCCGGCAAACGTATCGTTTCGGAGGCCCAATGTTCCGCAAGACCTACCACGCCACCCACCCGGACATGATGGACGGGGCCAGCAACGACCAGCTGCGCGAGCGCTACCTGATCCAGGACCTGTTCGTCGCCGGCCAGGTCGTCCTCAACTACTCGCACAACGAGCGCTTCGTGATCGGCGGCGCCGCCCCGACCGCCGCGCCGGTCGCACTGCCGGCGCAGACCGAACCGGCCTCGGCCGCCGGCCAGCCGTTCCTGCAGCGGCGAGAGCTGGGCGTGGTCAACGTCGGCGGCGGCACCGGCACGGTCACCGTCGACGGCACCGCCTACACGCTCGAACCCAAGGACGGCCTGTACGTGCCGATGGGCAGCGAGAAGGTCGAGTTCGCCTCCAGCGATGCCGCCAACCCGGCCAGGTTCTACCTCGCCTCGACGCCGGCGCACACGCGCTACGAGGCCAAGCACATCTCGATTTCGCAGGCAGTGCCGCTCGAGCGCGGTTCGCTGGAAACCTCCAACGAACGCACGATCTACCAGTACATCGTTCCGGCGACGGTCAAGTCGTGCCAGCTGCTGCTCGGCCTGACCATCCTCAAGACCGGCAGCGTCTGGAACACCATGCCGCCGCACCTGCACGACCGCCGCTCGGAGGTCTATTTCTACTTCGACCTGGGCAGCGAGCGCGTCATGCACTTCATGGGCGAGCCGGCCGACATGCGCCACATCGTCATCGCCAACGACGAAGCCGTCGTGTCGCCGCCGTGGTCGATCCACATGGGCTCGGGCACGAAGAACTACTGCTTCATCTGGGCGATGGGTGGCGAGAACCTCGACTACACCGACATGAACCAGCTCGACATCTGCCAGCTCAAGTAAGGGGACGCATGGGCACGGAAATCTTCAACCTGCAGGGCAAGGTCGCCGTCGTCACCGGTGCCAACACAGGCCTGGGCCAGGGCATCGCCCTGGCATTGGCGCAGGCAGGCGCCGACATCGCCGCGGCCGGCACTTCGGCGCCGACCGAGACCGGCGAGAAGGTGCGTGCACTGGGCCGCCGCTTCATCGCGATCGAGGCCAACCTGTCGAGCCTGGAGCCGGTCGACCGCATCGTGCGCGAGACCGTCGACGGACTCGGCGGCCTCGACATCCTGGTCAACAACGCCGGCATGATCCGCCGCGCCGACGCGGTCGATTTCAGCGAGCAGGACTGGGACGACGTGATGAACGTCAACCTCAAGTCGGCGTTCTTCCTCGCCCAGGCCGCCGGCCGCCACATGATCGGCCAGGGCAGCGGCAAGATCATCAACATCGCCTCGATGCTGTCGTTCCAGGGCGGCATCCGCGTGCCGTCGTATGCGGCCAGCAAGAGCGGCATCGCCGGCATCACCCGCCTGCTCGCCAACGAATGGGCCAGCAAGGGCCTGAACGTCAACGCGATCGCGCCGGGCTACATGGTCACCAACAACACCGCGCAGCTGCGTGCCGACGAGGACCGCAATGCGCAGATCCTCGGCCGCATTCCGGCCGGGCGCTGGGGTGAACCGTCGGACCTGGGTGGCGCGGCGGTGTTCCTGGCCTCGCGCGCTTCGGACTACGTCAACGGCGCGATCATCCCGGTCGACGGCGGCTGGCTGGCGCGCTGAGCAAGCGGAAACGGTGGGCGACGATGCGAGCAGGCACTTTCAACGTGATCACCCTCGTCGCCACCCTCGCCTGGGGCGCTGCTGCAGCCGGCGAGCCGCGGCGCGACTCCTACGTGGAGCAGGCGCGCGACATCGCGGTGCAGCAGCCAGGCCCGCACGAAGGCCAGGGCACCACGACGGCCTATCCGTTCTTCGCCGACGCCGCCGACTTCGACCTGGTGTTCCGCCAGCGTGCCCTGCACCCGGGCGCGACCATCGGCGAGCACCGAAACGACAAGGACGAGATCTACTACGTGCTTTCCGGCCGCGGCGAACTGCTGCTCGACGGCAAGCGTCGCGGGGTCGGCCCGGGCGACGCCATCCTTACCCGCGATGGCAGCACGCATGCGCTGTTCCAGCGCGGCAAGGAAGACCTGGTGATCATCGTGGCGTATCGAAAGCAAGCGAAGGCCCTGTAGCGGTACCGAGCCGTTCCGCGCGCATGCGCCGCAGTCGACGTGCAGTCATCGTCAATCCATCCACCTCGCCCGACGCCGTCCGTGTGAAGGTCACCGTCCATGCGCCGCTGACGAAGCGATCACCGCCGACGGCTTCAAGCATGAGATCAGCCTGGCGAGGCCAGCGCAGGGTCAGCTTGCCGTCCGCCATGAGTACCGTATAGGTCATGTCGACCTCGTCGATGCGGTACTGCCCCGCGAAGGAGGCCAGCGCCGACGCAGATGGCATCGGCTCGTTGACGCGGGCAAATACCCGCGGCGTGGGCCAGGCGTCCCAGATCCGCAGTTCGCGTTCTCCCGGCGCATCCTCGGCGGCGGTGTCGAATCGCCATTGTGCCGCCTCGCCCAAGCGAAACAGCCCACTCCCGAGTGATTCAAGCGGAGACGACGCGCCAAGGGGGCGCAGCACACCGTCCTTCACCTCCACCCGCACCACTTCGTCCGTCAACGAACTCCAGTAGACCCCAGCCAGCGTCGACAACGCTGCATCCGGCTCCTTCACCGAGGGTGCCATGGGCGTCATGCGATTACCCAGATACACGGCAGCGACCTTCTGTGTGAGCTCCTGGGGGGCAATCGTGGCGCCATTGCACAGCGTCACGATTGCCAGCCGCTGATCGGGGAAGGCAAGAGCGTCCGCGCGATAGCCAGCGTGCACGCCGTCGTGGCCTACCGTGCGCAGGCCGCGATAGCTGCGGACGAACACTCCACCACCGTAGCCGCTCACCGCTCCGTTGTCCGATGTGGCCGATGTCTGCATCGATTCCACCAGCGATCGTCCGCCAACACGTGCGTGGACGAAGTTGTCCTGCCACTTCAGCAGGTCGCCCACCGTGGTGAACAGACCGGTCGGGCCGTAGTAGTCGGACGCCGGGATGCTGATGCGCCATCCGCCGTCCTTGTGCGCCTGATACGCCGCGGTGCGACGCCGCACGATCTCGGTGTGGTCGTCCTGAAAGTGCGTGTCGGTCATGCCCAATGGCTGGAAGATCCGCTCATCGGCGAAGGCCCACAGCGGCTTGCCGGATACACGCTTCACAATCACTGCCAGCAACGTATAGCCCAGGTTGTTGTAAAGCGTCTCGGTCCCCGGCGCGAAGTTCAGCCCGCGCTGCTTCGCCGCGATCGCCAGCATGTCGGCCTCGGTCATCATGTCGTCGCTGCGCCAGCCGGCCAGGTACAGCAGCTGCCCCTGCTCGCGCAGGCCACTGCTGTGATGGATCAGGTGCGAAATGGTGATCGTCTTGCCAAAGTCCGGCATCTCCGGCACGTACTTGCGGATGTCATCGTCCAGCGACAACTTTCCGTCTTGCGCCAGCAACGCGACCGAGAAGGCGGTGAACTGCTTGGAGATGGAGCCGACGTGGAAGATCGATTCCGGGGTGATGGCCACGTCGTACTCGAGATTCGACATGCCGTAACCGTGCGTGTAATCCAGCACGCCGTCGCGGGATATGCCCACCGCGCAGCCTGGCGTGGTGGTGCCGCTCCATGGCGCGAAGATCGCGTCCACTTGCTTGTGGCGATCAGCGGGTGAAGCGCTTGCTGACTGGGCTCGCACGGCAGATGGCTGCGCGGCCAAAGCGGCGGTGATGATCGTAATCAAGAAAGCGGATGGACTTACACGCACGAGTGACCCCTGGTTGTTTGCACACGACAGCGTGGGACCGCGCAACCTGGCGCCGCCCCCACACGAACTGATTTAGGCGAGAATTTCGGCACGCAATCACGTGTCACCGCTGATCCATTCCGACGTCCGCAGGGCGAATGCGCGCGCCGGGTTGTGGACGAAGAGCATCTGCATCTGGCTTTCGTCGAATCCCCCCTTCCGCAAGGCCGGGATCAACGCGGTGAAGATCGGATGGAAGGGCTTGAACTCGCCGCCTCGTGGCTGCCCGGCGTTGTACCAGCCAGCGTCCTGCGACACGAGCACGCGCTCCAGGAGACCTTCGTCGCGCATGCGTCCGATCATGGCGACGTACCCGTTCTCCTGACCGGGCCGGAACCCGTCGAACGACACCCAGGCACCACGCCCGGCCGCCTGGACGTGAAGGTCACCCCGCACTTCGTTCTGGGCGTGAACCCAGATCCATGCAGACGGATCGACGCCGGCGCCTTCCAGCAGGTCCAGTTGCGCGAACGCACACCGGGCATTGCGACCGGGCTCGACTTGCGCCCAGGGACCGGTGTGGGATGCGATAACGAGGCCCGTCTCAAGATGCGTACGTGCGCCGGCAAGCAGCACCTTGCGCTCGGTAGCACTGAGCGGATCGCCCTCGATCCCGAGCTTGATCAGGCCTGGGCGGATTCGCGTGTCGCCAATTCCGTGCCGCCATTCGCCGATCCAGCGCGCGGCGAGCTCCTCGTCGGTTTCGTCCAATACGTAAGGTGGGACGAAGCGGCCACCCGCGGCGACATATGCCCCTGTCACCGTAAGCATCTGCAACCCGCTCGCCTCTGACAGGCGCTTGATCAGGGCGGGGTTGCGCCCGAGCGTCGTTGCAGTGCAGTCGATCACCGAGCGGCAACCCAGACGCCGGATCTCCTGGAGATGGGGCAGTATCACCTCGACCACATCACCGCCCAGCGGGATGGGTGTTGAGATCTGCTCGGCATAGGGTCGCAGGTCGGCGAAAAGATGCTCATGGCTGAGCGTCATGCCGAGCGCGGAGGCGTCGATGGGGCCCGCGACCGTCATCACCTGCCGGTCCTTGGCTCTGATTCCACCGACCTGCGCGCAGCCAGGCAAGCCGATGGCCAACGGCAATGCTGCCAGCGCGCCGATGAGTTCCCTTCGGTGCATCGCCGAGCCCCCCCTTCGGGTTGAGGAGCGGCGATCCTATCGTCGCCCGCCGGGGCCCGTCTCGGTCCGCGAGTAGACTTTGCGCTCAGCCGAGTCCCAATCGTGCCAAGTTGAGTTCACGCAAGCGGACATCGGCATCGGCATCGGCATCGGCATCGGCATCGGCATCGGCTCAACGATCGCCTTCGGCCAAAAGCGGTCAGCGGTGTTGACGCCACATTCACGGGGCAGGTCATTACCGTCACCGCACCTGTAGCGGGAACCTGCTCTCAATGAATACGCCCAAGTTGGTGATGCTTGCGGTTCTGACCTTGGTCAGCGCGAGCGCTTGCAACCGTCAGTCCAGTTCGCCAGCGGAGAGCACCGACAAACAGAAGGCCGCCGCATCGGCTACACCCACGACTTCCAATGCTGTCCGCCCGACGGACGAACCTCTGGGTGGCCAACCACCCGCGGACACAAAAGCATCTACGTCCGACCTCGAGTATCAGGTCAAGTACCAGCGCGCCTTCGAAGCAGTGCTATGGGGCATGCCGGCCGTGGCGATCTACCGCTTCCGCGGGGCCGCCTTTAGCGACTTGGGAATGAAGGACAACGACATCATCACCTACTCCCACACCGCTTCGCCCAAGCTCGAAGCACTGACCGCCAACAGCAGCACGCCCTATATCTCAGCCTTCACAGACCTGCAGAAGGGGCCGGTGGTGCTGGAGGTTCCTGAGGCAGGCACGCCGGGAACGCTGTACGGCCAGGTGGTAGACGCATGGCAGTTCACCATTGCCGACGTCGGGCCTTCCGGCATGGACAAGGGCAAGGCGACCAAATACCTCTTCACGCCGCCCGGCTACAAGGACAAGATTCCTGCGGGCTACCTGCACGTACCGTCGCCGAACTACCGAATCGCCTTTGCCTTCCGGTCGATCGTGGGTCCGGGCATGACGCAGACCGACGCGTTCAACTATGCGCAGAAGCTGCGGATGTATTACCTCTCCGAAGCGGCCAATCCGCCCAAACAGCGTTTCGTGGACCCGTCCGACAAGCGTTACGCCACACTGCCGTTCTACGACGAGCGTTACTTCAAGGACGTGTACGACATCTTCAGCGTCGAGCCCGTGCGCGAGCAGGACAAGTTGATGATGGGCATGCTCTCGTCGTTGGGCATCGAGCGCGGCAAGCCATTCGCGCCGGACGATACCGCCAAGCGGGCGATGCGCCAAGGCGCCATCGATGCCTGGCATTACCTGCAGGGCAAATTCGATGCGTTCCCCAAGGAGCTGCTGTACTGGCCTGATCGCCACTACGGCACCCTTCTGAACGCCGACAAGAACCGTACCTTCACGTTCGAGTACGACGACCGGATCGCGCTTGATCAACGCGCGGCGCAGTACTTCTGGTGCACGTACGTGCCCAAAGAGTTGAGCGAGTCGCCCGCGACGCAATACATGACCGCGATGGCCGACAAGGACGGGCAACCTTTGCAGGCTGGCAGTCTCTACAAGGTCAATGTTCCGGCGGACATGCCGGTCAAGCAGTTCTGGGCGCTGACCGTTTACGACCGTGCCACGTTCTCTTTCATCTATGCCGATCCGGAGCGGACCACGCTGTCGTCATACGACTTGGACAAGATTAAGAAGAACGCCGATGGCAGCGTGACCCTGTACGTCGGCCCGAAGGCGCCGGATGGCTTGGATGCGAACTGGATTCCAACCGCCGGCAAACGCCCCATGCCTACGTTCCGCTTCTACGGCCCAACGGACGCGCTCAATAAGAAGACCTTCGTAATGCCCGATTTCGAGAAGGTCATGTAGCGGCCCGGGCATACGAATGGCTGCTTTGGGTTGCGGTTTCAACCGGTCGATGCAACAGCTTGTTGAAATCGTTCGGCCGGTGTTTCGTAGCCTAGCGTCTTCCGGGGCCGTCCGTTCAACTCTCTGGCCACGGCGTCAAGCTTGGCCTGCGTGATCGTGGACAGATCGAGACCCTTGGGGAAGTACTGCCGAAGCAATCCGTTGGTGTTCTCGTTTGAACCGCGCTGCCATGGATGCTGCGGATCGCAGAAGTAGACCTGGATGTCGGTCGCCATGGTGAATCGGCGATGATCAGCCATCTCCTTACCGCGGTCCCAGGTCAACGATCGATACAGTTCCTTCGGCAGGCGCCGTGCGTTGTTGATCAGCGCGTCGATGACCGTTTCGGTGTCCTTGCCGCCGACCTTCACCAGCATGACGTAGCGCGTATGCCGCTCCACCAGCGTGGCAATCTGACTGTTGCTGCTGCCAAACAACAGGTCGCCCTCCCAATGGCCCGGCACGGCCCGGTCTTCGACCGCTGCAGGGCGCTCGCGGATCGATACGGTGTCGCTGATGCGGCCGTGGTTGTCGGCCTTCTGTGTGTGGTGGCGTGAGCGGCGCATTGCTCGCGTGCGCCTCAGGTAGCCCAGAAGCTCCTGTTTTAAGGCGCCTCGGGCTTGGATGAAGAGCGTGCGGTAGATCGTCTCGTGTGACACCTGACCGCTCGCGTCGTCTGGATGGATGCGCTTGAGCCATCCGGCGATCTGCTGCGGAGACCAGCGCTGTTGAAGCTTAGCTGCGACCTGCCGCGCCAAGGCTCGATGCCGGGCCAGCTTACAAGTCTTTGGACGACGCGCCCGGTCCCAGGCGGCCTGGTCGGCCCGGTTCGCCCGGTAGCCATCAGAACCCTCGTTGCGTCGCAGTTCGCGGCTCACTGTGGACGGCGCCCGCCCCAGCGCGGCCGCGATCGAACGGATCGATTGCCCGCTCACCACGCCCCGCGAAATCTCTTCCCGCTCGGCCAAGCTCAGCGTCCGCTCAGAACGGCGGCGCTGAGGTGGCCGGATCCCACCGGACGCGGCCAGGATCCCGCGAACCGAGCTGTGGCGACGATCAAACAGCCGGGCGATTTGGTGCAGCGAATCGCCCTGTTGCCAGCGGTCCCACATCAGGGCCTTCTGGCCTTCCGTGTAACAGATCCTTGCCCGGTACTTCATCTGCAACACTCCTGCTGCCGAGGCAGCCTTCAGTGTGTTGCATCGACCGGTTGAAACCGCAGTCGAAAGCGGACATGACCAGCGGGCGGCGGCGCCGTCCCGCCCAGACGTCCGCTAACGCCAGAAGCGAACATCCCGGCGTAAGCGCTTGCGCGGCATATTTTGAAACCCATGCACTTTCAGCAGCGAACTCCCTCCTGCGTCACTTCGGACGCGAATCAAGCAGTTCGCTCACGCTCCTGGCAAACACGGGCGGCGACACATCCAGCACGGCATCGTTCACCGGTTGACCGGCGAGGAAGCCGGCGATGCTGTCGGCGATGGCCGCCTGGCCAAGCCACAGCTCGTTGCCGTGGCTGGCACCGCGCACCAGCAGCGACCTGTTGTCGCTGAAACCGGGTCGCAATGCCTCGGCGTTCGCCGGCGGCGTGCGGCCATCCAGCGTGCCACTGACGAACAGCACCGGCACGTCGCTGCGCAACGGCCCGCGGAATGATTCGCCCAGGTCGACGAGGCCGAGTCCGTCGCCGATCATGGGGAACGGGAAGTTCAATGCATCGCCGAACATGCTCTGGCGCGCCTGCGCCTCGGCCAGGGACCGGCGTTGCGGGCTCTGTCCCGATGCCACGTCCATCGCCAGCGACATGGCCGTGAACTGGCCGAACTCCGCACGCAACAGCAGCACGATGTCGGCCAGCGGGTCGTAGTTGCCGCGATCGGCTTCGCGCAGTACCAGCGGCAGCCACTGCTGGGTCGGGCGCTGGCCGAGCGAAACTGCTATTGCAAGCTGCGCGTCGAACTCGCCGATCGTCACCTGCCTGCCGTCGTGCATGCCGCTTCGACCCTGGCGAGGCTGCTGGCGCAGTGCCTCCAGTACGCGACGGGCCGACCCAGTCAGGTCATCGAAACCGGCATCGGCGGCGACGGCGGCGAGTTGCCCCAGCAGGGCATCGGCGGCCAACGGCAGCTTCAACGTGTCATCGGGACCCTCGGTGCCCATCAGCACCACGCGATCCAGGCCCGCACCATGCAAGCGAACGGTGGCCAGGGCCAGGTGCGTGCCGTAACTCATGCCCCACAGGCTGAGCTTCGGCACACCCAGCGCGCGCCTGAGATCGTCGAGGTCGGCGGCACTCTCGGCAGTGGTGTAGGCGGACAGATCGACGCCCGCCTCCCGCCAGTAGGCGACGCAGCGCGCGGCCGTGGCCTGCAACGCGGCCAGCGCGGTGTCGCGCTGCATGGGCTGGGCGTCTTCGAAACGGTGCTCGTGCGGGCATGGCGGCGGCGGTTCCGACAGCCCCGCACCACGCTGGTCGAGCAGCAGCACGTCGGTCTCACGTCGGACCCGGTCGAACACCGGCCAGCGCGGCCCGCGCGCCGTGCCGATGCCGGAGCCACCGGGGCCGCCGGCCAGGTAGACCACCGGCGCAGTGTGGCCATTGCCACCCGTCGCCGGCAGGCGCACGACCCGCAGGCGCATGCGCTTTCCGTCCGGATCACCATGCCGGCGCGGCACTTCGAGGTACGCGGCCTCGGCCGCGATCGTGCCGTGCGCCTGGGTTTCGAACGCGTACGGCGAGAACACGAGCGGTGCGGGCGCATCGGCCGCCATCACGGGCGCCGCGCTGGCGAGCGCCACGCACATCGCCGCCAACCGCATCGTCGGGGCCGCTGCATGCAGGCCGGGACGGCGAACACGGGAAAGGAACATCGATACGCAGGACATGACGGACTCCAGGTGGGAGGAAGTGCACGTCGCCAGCATCTGCTCCGTCGTGGTGGTCCGGGCGCACCCGTCCGCCGAACATCTCCAGGTGGGGGCCCAATGTCTCCGCGCGACCGATACGATGGCTGCATGCAGATTCCGCGCCCGTTGATCGCACTCACCGTATTGCTCGCTGCAGTTGCCGCATGGTTGGCCCTTGCGGCGCCGCCGCCGGGGACGTCGTACGTGGAAGCCGCGGAGATGGCGCCTGCCTCGATGACGGTGTCCGGGGCTCTGCCAACGCACCCACCACGCGATCTGGACTGGCGCCCGCTGGATCAGCGCGAGCTCGCTGGTTGGCGCGATCCTTATTGGCTGCGCTGGCGCTTGCCTGCATCGTCGGCGCAGCACTCCACCGACCGCGCGATTCGGCTTTCGCTGCGCGCCGCCAGCCAGCCCTACTGGAACAGCCAGCCATTGGCAGTCAATGGCACGGTGGGCCGCAGCGCGGAAGAAGAGCAACCGGGCCTGATCGACATCGTCCGCGTGCTGCCGCCTTCGTCTGCCACCGGCAACGATGAGCTGGTCGTGCTCGCGTCCAGTCATCACCAGTGGATTCGCCCGGGCAGCGCGGATGCCTTCATTGCGATGGGGCCGGTCGAGTCGATCTACGGCCATCGGATCGGACCCTGGCTGATCGCGGCGCTCGCGACCGGCGCACTCGGTGCGGCATGCCTGTACTTCCTGGTAGTGCGACGCGGCCGGCCACGCGTGCCAGGTGCCCGCCTGCTGCTCGCGCTGGGTGCGGTCGGCCTTGCGTTGCCGGCCGTCGAGGCCTGGCGCCCGCTGCTGGGCTATGCGTATCCCTGGCACGGACCACGCCTGCTCGCATTGCAACTGCTGCACATGGCAGCGGCGGTGCTGCTGCCGGCCTACATCGCGCGTCGCTTCGGTGTCGCGGTGTCCACGGGCACGCGCATCGCATGGCTGGCAACGCTGGTGGCGGTGATCGTGTTCCTGCCGGGTTTCGATGATCGCGGCGCTGCGCTGTTGCTGCTCAGTCTGCTGACCTCGGCATGGCTGCTGCTGCGCGCCCGTGGTGAGGCGGAGGAGCGCTGGCCGATCCTGACCCTGGTGCTGGCCGGCGCACTGGCGGTGCCACTGTCCGGCGGCGCCTTTCTCGATGGTCCGTACTTCCTGTTCCTGGCGGTGCTGATGGGCTTCCTGCTGCTGTGCCACGCGGCGCAGCTGCGCGCCCTGGACCGCCATAACGGGCAACTGCGCGACGAGCGCGCCCGTCTTTCGCTGCAGTTGCTGCAGCGGGGCATCCAGCCGCATTGGCTCATGAACACACTGACCTGCCTGCAGGAGCTGATCGAGCAGGCGCCGATGCGCGCCAGCCGCCTGGTCGAGTCGCTGGCCGATCAGTTCGATCGCCTGCGCGAGAGCAGCTCCCGCCAGAGCGTTCCGCTGGAGGACGAACTGGCCCTGTGCCGCAACCACCTGGACATCGTCGGCCAGGCCCTGGATCGCCAGATCGGTTTCGAGGTCGACGCCGAGCAGACCGGACTGTGGCTGCCACCCGGCGTCCTCCACGCCCAGGTCGAGAACGCGCTGACCCATGCCGGCGCCGTCGCCTGCGCACAACATCCGTTCCGCCTGCGCGTGCGTCGCCAGCACGACCGCTGGATCCTGGAACTGCGCGGCGCACGCGGGTCCGCTCCGCATCGCGGCCACGGCACCGGCACGCGCTACATCGAGGCCAGCCTGGCCGCCGCCTGTCCCGGCGGCTGGCGCTTCGTCCAGGGCGCCGACGGCGCGGACTGGTGCGGCACGATGGAGCTGACATGCGCATCCTGATCGTCGAGGACGAGCTGCTGGTTCGCCAGCGCCTGTTACGCCTGTGCACCGAGTTGGCGGGCGCGCGTGCACGCTTCGACGCCGTCGCCGACCTGGAATCGGCCGGCGACCGGCTCCAGCGCAACGTCTACGACGGACTGCTGCTGGACCTGAACCTCGGGGGCGAGGACGGATTCGAACTGCTGCGCAGCGCGGTGGCCGGACGCTACCACTGCGTCGTGGTCTCGGCCCATCGCGAGCGTGCGCTGCAGGCCTTCGAGCATGGCGTACTGGATTTCGTCCCCAAGCCCTTCCCGCGCGAGCGCCTCGGCCTTGCACTCGAGCGACTGCTGGATGTCGGCCGTTATCGCTCCGGCGGCGCCCGCTACCTCGGCATATGGCGCGCACAGGGCACGGCCCTGGTCGAGTTGGCGGACGTGCTGTGGATCCGCGCCGACGGCGACTACAGCCAGTTGCGCTTGCTCAACGGCCGCAGCGAACTGCACGACAAACCCCTGGCCAGCCTGACCGCGGTGTTGCCGCCCGATTTCGTCCGCTGCCACCGTTCGTACCTGGTCAATCTGCGCCACGTCCGCACCCTGCATGCGGGTTCGGGCAGCCGCTACTGGCTGGTGCTGAACGACGGTGCGGAGCTGCCCGTCGGTCGGGCCCACGTCGCGGCGCTGCGGGGCGAGCTCGCCCTGGCCACGTAGCGGGACGCCCGGGCGGCAGGCAGCCGTGGTGACGACGGGATTCCGCCGCCCGCACGCCATCGGGAACCGATCCCGCCGGGGCTGGTCACCCGGGCGTCGAATCCAGACTGGGAGAAATGCCAGCTTTCGTCATGGCGATGTGATCGCCCCCGGCGCAGACTGAATGCTTCAGAAAGCGGCCTGCCAACCCTCGCTTGCCTTACCGCGGCAGGCGTATGCTGATGTCGCCGCCACTTGGGAGCCGGCCATGAAACGTTCACTCATTTTCGTCGTCGCGATGGGCATCGCGATGCTGTCCGGCTGCGCCACCACGCCTGCCGTGTTTACCGACTACGACCCGGGCGTGAGCTTCGGTCAGTACCGGACCTACCGCTGGGCGCAGAAGCCGGAAGGCTATTCGCCGCTCGAGCAGCAGCGTCTGGTCGCGGCGGTCGACGCCAAGCTGCGCGAGCGCGGCTGGACGCAATCGACCGAGGCGCAGATCGACATCGTCGCCAACGTCGCCACCGAGACGCGCTACAGCCTCGACAGTTTCTACAGCGGCCCGATGTGGGGCGGCTGGGGCTGGGGTGGCGGTTGGGGTTGCTGCGGCGGTTGGGGCTGGGGCGCCAGCTATGGCTCCACCACGACCCGCGCCTACACCTACGGCACGCTGGTGCTGGATATGTTCGATGCGCAGAGCAAGCGCGCGATCTGGCGCGGCATTGCCCAGGGCACGGTGCCGTCCAATCCGCAGCGCCAGACCACCAACATGCTCGCCAGCGTCGACAAGATGTTCGCGACGTTCCCGCCAGGCACGCCGGTCGCCCAGGCGCAGTAAGCGGCAGCAGGCACGATCAGGGCACAGCAGTGCGGCGCCGGGGAGAGAACCGGCGCCGCACTTTTCTCACCCGCCTGCTTGCGGCGTGAACAGCAGGTCGTGGTAGTCCCAGCTGAAGTCCGCCAGCGGCGACACCGCCTTCATCTTGATCCGGTCGACCTTGCCGTCGGCATCGATGCCGAAGCTCACATAGGCCGGCTCCGCAGTGCGGTCATCCCAGCGAACCTGGAAGGTGTCGTACTGCCAGTGCTCCAGGGTGCCGACCATGTTCGGCGTCTGCCTGAAGTTCAGGCGCAGGCGACCGTTCTCCGCGCCGCTCTTGCCAACGGTGATCTCGATCGGCCCGTACCACGGGTCGGCGAACTTGCCGGCGTAGCCGTCCAGCGGCAGTGACGGGCGCGAAGGCTTCTTCTCCGCCTTGCTCTTGGCCAGGAACTCCAGCGCGCCATCGACGCGGGCCTTCTTGTAGGCCGCGAAGTCGCCGACCCAGTCTCGCTTCGGTGCGCCCAGGTAGTGGTCGAGCAACTCAAAGGTCAGGCCGCGCAGGACCACGCCGTCCTCGGAGTTGATCTGCAGCGAGAAGGCGACCTGCTTTTCGGGGATCAGCACCACCATCGTCTGCACGCCAAATACGGCGCCACCGTGTTCGATGATCTTGGCGCCGCGGTAATCGCGCACGTCCCAGCCCAGCGCGTAGGCCGAGAACTGCGGCGTGGCCTCGGCAATGGGCGCCGGATAGGCGTTGATCGGCATCAGCACCTGCGGCGTCCACATCTCGCGCGAGGCGTCCTCACTGAAGAGGCGGCCCTTGCCGTCCGGCAACGCGCCGTGGGCGAGCTGGATCGACAGCCACCGGCCGAAGTCGTTCGCGCTCGACGACACGCCGCCGGCCGGCGAGGCATTGGCGCCCAGGCTCTGGCGCTCGTCCAGCACTTCCTGCTTGCCGACGCCGCGGAAGCCGCCGTCCATGCGCGCATGCGGCTGGACGCGGTTGGCGGTGGCCCAGCGGTCGACATCGCGCGTGGTCGAGGTGCGCATGCCGGCCGGCTTGAGCACGCGCTCGCGCACGAACGTCTCCCAGTCCTGGCCGCTGACTTCCTCGATCAGCTGGCCGGCGACGGCGTACAGCAGGTTGTCGTAGGCATAGCCGCTGCGGAAGCTGGTCGCCGGCTTGATGTAGCGCAGGCGACGCACGGTTTCGGCGCGGCTGAGCGAGGAGCGCGGCACGAACATCAGGTCGCCCGCGCCCAGGCCCAGGCCGCTGCGGTGCACGAGCAGGTCGCGGATGGTCATCTCGCGCGTGACCCAGGCGTCGTACATCTGGAAGCCGGGGATGTGGTCGATGACCTTGTCATCCCAGCCGATCTTGCCCTCGTCGACCAGCACGGCCAGCGCCGCGGTAGTAATCGCCTTGCCGGTGGATCCGGTCGGGAAGATCGTGTCCGCGTCGACCGGCTCGGGCGAGCCAAGCTTGCGCACGCCGTAGCCCCTGGCGTGCACCACCTTGCCCTGCTCGACGATGGTGACGGCCATGCCCGGCACGCCCTGTTCGCGGATCACCGCGTTGACATGCTCGTCCAGGTCGGCCGGTGGCGCCGCCCATGCGGCAAAGCTGAAGGCAACGCCGGCAATGGCCGGCATCAGCTGCAGCATGGTGGGTTTGTGCATCCGTCGCTTCCCAGACGTTTTCATGTTCATCCCAGACATTGGTTGACCATTGCTTCAAATTCGGCGCCGCCACGGATCGGGTCGGCGACGGCGCAACCGAGGCGATCGCTTTCGGCCGCCAGCAGGCGACGCGCGGCGTCTACGTCGAGGTGCGCGGTGTTGAGGCTGACGCCGCCGCAACGGATGTGCGGATTGGTACGACGGCCCAGCTGCAGGTTCAGCGCGATGGTGTCTTCGATGCTCGGCAATGCGTAGTGCGCGTGGCCAAGCACGCGATCGCGGCCGGGCTGGTGGCAGACCACGACCACGTCGGGCTGGCTGCCATGCAGCAACGCCAGCGACACGCCGGCGTAGGCCGGATGGAACAGCGAGCCCTGGCCTTCGATCACGTCCCAGTGCGAAGCGGCTGCATCGGGCGAGAGCATCTCGGCCGCGCCGGCGGCAAAATCGGCGATCACCGCATCCATGGGAATGCCACCGCCGGCGATCAGGATCCCGGTCTGGCCGGTGGCGCGGAAGTCGGCATCGAGCCCGCGCGAGGTGAAGGCGCGTGCCAGTGCCAGTGCCGTGTACTTCTTGCCCAGCGCACAATCGGTACCGACCGTCAGCAACCGGTTGCCGCTGCGCTTGTGCCCGGTGGCAATGGGCAGCTTGTCCGGTGGACGGCGCACGTCGATCAACCGGCGGCCATGACGCGTGGCGGCGCGCTGCAGTGCAGGCAGCTCCGCCAGGCGCATGTGCATGCCGCTGATGATGTCGAGCCCGGATTCGACAGCGGTGACCAGCGCCGCCACCCAGTGTTCGGGAATGACGCCACCGGCGTTGGCCACTCCTATCACCAGCGCGCGCGCACCGGCCGCGTGCGCCTGCGCCGGCGACATCGCCGGCAGGCCCGTGCTGACACGGGCGCCGGGTAGCAGGTACTCGCCCACGCACCGCTCCGGCGCCCAGTCACGCAGACCGAAGGCGGTCTTGGCGTAACCGGGCTCGACCGTGTCCCCCAGGAACAGCAGGTACGGCGCGGGCAATGCGGGCGAGACGGGTTCGTGCAACGAGCGGGCTGCGTGCATCTTCGGTCAGAACCTGTAGTCGACCTCGATGCCGAAGGTCCGCGGCTGGATGGGCGCGGCGACGAGCTTCTCGGTGACGTCGGTCAGCTCGCTGGTGACGTCGTTGATGGACTGGTAAGCGCGTTCGTCGCTGACATTCTTCACATACGCGCGGAACGTCCAGTTCTCGTTGCTGACGTAGGCATTGAGGTCGACTGCCGTGTAGCTGTCCAGCTCCAGCGGCAGGGTGACGTCGCTCATCAGCAGCGTCGGCGGCGTGGTGCTGGGATCGAGGATGTCCTGGCGGTTGGTGGTGCCGTTGCGACGCGCGCCGACGTAGCGCAGGGCGCCGCCGAAGTGCGCGGTCCAGCCATTGGAAAGCGGCAGGTAGTAGTCGGCCGTGGCGTTCCAGGACCACTCGGGCACGTACGGCAGTGCGTCGCCCTTGGCACCGCTCGTGATCTCCACCAGGTACGGCGGCGACTCCACCGAGATCACCGGGAAGCTCTCGTCGAGTTTGGAGTCGGTGTAGGAGCCGTTGAGGCCGAGGTCGAAGTTGCTGCTGGCATGGAACACCGCCGCCAGTTCGATACCGGTGCTGCTGGCCTTGCCGGCGTTGACCAGGCCGGAGATGCCGTTCACCACCGATGCGACCTGGATGTCTTCCCACGCGATATGGAAGCCGGTCAGGTCGAACTGCAGGCGATTGTCGAGCCACAGCGACTTCAGGCCGAGCTCGTAGTTGGTCAGCGTGGAGGCATCGACCTGCGACGGCAGGCCCTCGACCAGCACGTTCGGACCACCCGGCTGGTAGCCGGTGGCGACGCGCGCGTAGAGCATCGCCTCATCGCTGAGCTGCAGCTGCGGGCTCAGGCTCCAGGTGAAGACGTCTTCGGACGAACTGTTGGGCGTGCTGCCCAGCGGCACGAGGATGCCTTCAGTGACGTCCTGCGAGAAATCCTGCTCGTTGCGCGACCAGCGCACGCCGGCGCCGATCTTGAATGCATCGGTGAAGTTGTAGGCGCCGTTGGCGAAGAACGCGGTTTCTTCATACGTGCTGGGGATCTGCAGGACCGCCAGCGTGCCTGCGATGGCGTCGAACGGCGCCGGCAGCGGCGATCCGTCAAGCTGGTTAAGCTTCGCCGTCTGCTTCTGGAAAGCGTCTTCCTTGGTGTAGAACACGCCGGCCATCCACTCGAACGGACCGCTCTCCTTCGAGACCAGTCGGAACTCCTGGGTGAACTTGTCCAGGTCCAGGCCGATGTCGAAGTACGAGCTGCCCGGTTCCGGCAGGCCAAGCAGCATGTCGGCGACGCCGCCATACAGCACGGTGGTGTCCTGGCGCTGGTTGCTGCGCGACTCGGAATAGCCGGTGGCCGAAACGAAGTCGGCCCAGCCCAGGTTCCAGTTCACCGTGGCCGAGTAGTAATCGACGTCCTTGAAGAACGGTTCATCGACAATGACGTTGTTGGTGAGATCGCCGAACAGCGGCTGCTGGCTCTCCGGGTCCAGCGCGACCACGCCGTTGTTGTCGCTGTCGACGGTCTGGCGCATCGCCGTCAGGTCGAGCGTGGCGGCCTCGCCCTGCCAGCGCAGCGCGACCCGCGCGCTGGTCTGCTTGCCGGAGTTGATGTCTTCCTCGCCATTGACGACGTTGTCGATGTAGCCGGGAAGTTCGTTCTGCGCGTAGCTCACGCGCAGTCCGAGGCGATCGTCGACCAGTGGCAGGTTCGCACCGAACCGGGCGTTCCAGCCCAGGTCACCGGAGTCCTCGACGCTCGACAGTCCGCCACCGACACGGAATTCCGTGTTGGCCAGGTCCGGCGCCACCGACACGTACTTGACCAGGCCACCCATGGCGCTTGCGCCGTACAGCGTGCCCTGCGGTCCGCGCAGCACCTCGATCCGGCCGATGTCGTACGGCAGCAGGTCGAGCGCAAAGAAGTTGGCGGCCTGGTAGATGCCACTGGAACCCAGCGGGGTTTCGTCCAGATAGGTGCCGACGGTTGCGCTGGAGGAGAGCGGCGACACGCCGCGCAGCGAGACCTGGGTCTTGCCCGGCGAGCCGTTGGTGCTGATGTACAGGCCCGGCACGGTGGACTGGAAGTCGCTGAGCTGGGTGGCGTGCGAGTTCTCGATGCTCTCCTCGGTGATCACGCTGATCGAGGACGGCACTTCGCGGATGTTCTCCGAGCGCTTGTTGGCCGTGACCACGACCTTGTCGAGCTCGGTCGCGCTGCGGCCGCCGGCGGCGGCGGCGTCCTGGGCGAAGGCCGATCCGGTCACGGCCATGGCCAGCGTGCCGGTGATGACCATCGCCAGCGGGCTGCGGCGCAGCGTTCGCATCGACGTGCGCTTCGAGTTTGCCTGTTTGCTGCTTGCGTCAACGTCGTGCATGTCTTCGTTCCCCTGGTGAACTGGAAGCTGGTGGACTGGTTGTGCGGACTAAGGAGTTGCCGGGCCCACGGCCGCGGCGGGCAGCTGCGCGACCGCTTCCACCCGGCGGGTGGGACGGTCGAGCAGCCACAGCAGGACGCCGGCGGCAATGCCGACCGCGCCCATGAGTACGAAGAAGGAGGTAGGCCCGAGCACGCTCCAGTAGGTGCCCAGCAAGCCTGCAAGCAGGCTGCCGCCGAAGGTCGCGGAGAACCACGCGGCGATGGTGGTGGCGCCATGCCCGGCCGGCGCCAGTCGCGCGAACAGGCCCAGGCCGATCGGCAGGATGAACAGCTCGCCCGAGGTCAGCACCAGGAAGAACAGCGCCAGCCAGATCCAGCTGGCCTGCCCCGCCGACGTGCTCGCGCTGACGGCGGCGAGCAGCAGGTAGGCGCAGGCCACGCCCACCGCGCCCATCGCCATCTTGCGCGCCGGTGCGGGCTCGCGACCGTGTCGCGCCTGCCGCGTCCAGTGCGCCACGAACAACGGCGTGAGCACGATCACGAGCAGCGGATTGAGCGACTGGAACCACGTCATCGGGATCGTGAAGCCACCGAGGACGCGGTTGATGCCGGTGTCGGCCCACAGCGCGATCGTGTTGCCGACCTGCTCGTAGGCACCGCGGAACAGCATCACCGTCAGCGCGATCGCGACCAGCACGCGCACGCGCTGCCACAGTTCATGGCGCTGCAGCGCAACGGTCGGCTGCGCTGGCGTGTCGATGCGACGCGGGTGCAGCCCTTCTTCGGGCAGGTGGCGCGCGCCGAGCACATAGATCAGCAGGCCGGCGACCATGCCGATGCCGGCCGCGCCGAAACCGTAGTGCCAGCCGTAGAGTTCGCCCAGCGTGCCGCACACCAGCGGCGCCAGCAGGCCACCGACATTGATCCCGACGTAGTACACGTTGTAGGCCGAGCCACGGCGCGGGTCGTCCTTGGCGTACAGACCGTCGATCTGGCTGGGCAGGCTCGGCAGGAACAAACCGTTGCCGAGTGCGATCGCGGCCAGCGCGAAGTAGAACAGGCTCTCGGAGGCCATCAGGAAATGGCCGAACGCCATGATCGAGGCGCCGATGATCACGGCCCGGCGACGGCCGAGCCAGCGATCGGAGACGACACCGCCGATGATCGGCGTGAAGTAGACGGTCGCGGTATAGATGCCATATACCAGCGACGCCTGCTGCTGGCCCAGCAGCAGCTGCTTGGTCATGTAATAGACCAGCAGCGAGCGCATGCCGTAGTAGGAGAAGATCTCCCACATCTGCGTGAGGAACAGCACCGTGAGGCCTCGCGGCTGGCCGAACAGGTCCCGGCTGCTGCGCACGCTGGCCTCCATCGTCAGCAACCGCCCCAGACGTCGCCGGGGCAGTCGACCTGGCCGTTGGCGTAGATCACCCCCGGGCTGCGGTCCTGCGCCAGGAACAGCGCACCGTCGAGGTCGACGATGTCGCAGTGCTGGCCGAGCACGAAACCGGCGCCCATCGCCCAGCTGGTGCCGATCATGTTGCCGACCATCACCTGCAGGCCCAGCGCGCGTGCACGTTCGGCCATCAGCAGGCCTTCGGTCAGGCCACCGCATTTGTCGAGCTTGATGTTGACCACGTCGAAGCGGCCCAGCAGCGGTTCGATCTCGTCCAGGCCCTGCACGCTTTCATCGGCGGCGATGGCCACGGAGCAATCCAGGCCATCGAGGCAGGCCTCGTTGCCGCGCGCGCACGGCTGCTCGAGCAGCGAGACGCCTTCGTCGACGAGCACCGGCACCAGACGTTGCAGCGTGTCGGCGACATAGCCCTGGTTGGCATCGACGCCGAGCCAGACGTCCGGACGTGCGGCACGCACGGCACGGACGCGTTCGATGTCGATGTCGACTTCGCCGGTCAACTTCATCTTGATGGCGCGGGCATGCGAGTAGGCGACCGCACCGGCGCCCATCACCTGCGGCTCGTCCGCACCCAGCGTGTAGGTGGTGAGCAACGGTCGCGCGGATTCCAGCCCGGCCAGCTTCCACACCGGCACGCTGGCGCGGCTGGATTCCAGCTCCCACAGCGCGCAATCGAGCGCGTTGCGGGCGCCGCCGGGCGGCAGCAGCGCGCGCAGCTCGTCGCGGCCGAGCCCGGCCTCGATCACCTCGCGGTGCGATTCCAGCGTCGCCAGCATGTCGGCGGGCTCATCGCGCAGGTAATAGACCCCCGCCCCTTCGCCACGGCCCTGGTGAGGGCCATGGCGCAGGGTCACCACCGTCACCGGCGAATCGCGGAACACGTGGCCGGAGATGCGGAACGGCTTGGCCAGGCGCAGCAGTTCATTGCGGACGTCGACACTGACGGCAGTAGTCACTGGATGATTCCTGCCGTCGTCAGTAGTTGGCGCTGTAGCCGAGGATGTTCTGGGAGATGCCGAACCACAGCAGTCCCAGCATCGACAGTGCCAGCACGACGCTCCACAGCTTGGCTGGCCAGCGGCGGTCGCTGCGTAGCACGTGCCACGCATTGGCCAGTCCGACCAGCGCGCCCAGCGGCAGCACCACCAGGTTCAGCAGGCGCAGCGTGTGCACCCACTTGTCGTTGCTCGGCGAGAGCATGTCCAGGCTGCTCAGCATTCCGATCGCCAGGCCCACTGCGGCGCCCAGCGCGACCAGCACGGCCAGCGAGGTGATGCGGATGCGCTTGTGCCAGGTGGCGTCGGCACCGTTGAGCTGGTACGGCACCTTGTAATGGCGGCGCACCAGGGCCGAGATCGGCCAGGCCAGCACGGTCAGCAGCAGCGCGCCCAGGCCAATGGCCAGGATCGGCAGGAACACGCCGCCCGAGCGGTGCCAGGGCGTGCGGTCGAAGACCATGAAAGGTGAGATCGGATCGGTGCTGAAGCGCACGACCTTGCCGTCGACCAGCTTGGCGGCGATACGGTCCGGACCGTCGACGTCGCGCCAGACATACGGTGCGACTTCGCGCCACTTGCGCGGTGCGCCGTTGGCGCCGAGCAGGTCGGGCACGGTGATGGTGCCGTCCTCGTTGGCCACGACGGTCGTCTGACCGAGCAGGTAGGCCATCGCGACGAAGCCATCCTCGGAGCGGCGGCTGTTGTCGTAACGACCGGCGATCTGCGCGGCGTGCTGCTTGGCAGTGGCTTCGTCGACCTTGCCTTCGGCATTCGGGCCGGGCAGGTAACGCTCGGCGAACTCCTGGAACAGTTCGGTGCGGACCACGTGCGCCGCGCCTTCCTTGCCGCCGGAGTTGACCGAGATGTACAGGCCGACGCCGTCATCCGGGAACAGGTGCAGGTCGCTGTGGAACCACTGCGTGTCGCCGGCGTGCGCGACCGAACGGTGGCCGTTGATGTTGGCCTCGTAGAAACCCAGCGCCATGCGGTTGAGCGGCGGCAGGATCGTCAGCGTGGTGTCGTGCATCTGCCGCGCGGTCGCTTCCGACAGGATGCGGGTGTCGCCGTAGGCACCGTTGTTGAGGTGGGCGATCATGAACTTCGCCATGTCCGCACCGGTGGCAGCCAGGCTGCCGGCCGGCGCCGGGTTGACGATCTCGTACGACTTGGCCTTGCCCTCCGACGCGCGCGAGTAGCCACTGGCCATCAGCGGCTGCAGGTTCTTCGGCAGCGGCTGGCGGAAGCTCGAATGCTGCATGTCCAGCGGCTTGAAGATGTGCTGGTCGATGTAGTCGTCGAACGGCATGCCCGACACGCGCTGGACCACGTAGCCAGCCAGCGCGGTGGCGTAGTTGGAGTAAGACGGGGTGGTGCCCGGGTCATAGATGCGCGTGGGCACCCAGTGCTTGAGGTAGGCCTCGAGCGGAATCAGGCCCTTCTCGTCGTTGGCGATCAGCGCGCGCGCGGTTTCTTCCATGCCCGTGGTGTGGGTCATGGCCTGGCGCAGCGTGACCGGCTTGCCGTCGCGGGCGGGGACCTGGAAGTCCAGGTACTTGTTGATGTCCTGGTCGAGGTCGAGCTTGCCGCTCTCCACCAGCCGCATCACCGCGGTCCAGGTCAGCAGCTTGGACACAGAGCCGGGGCGGAACAGGGTCTTGTCCGGATCGACCGGCTTGCGCGAGGCGACATCGGCATAGCCGTAGCCCTTCTGCAGCAGCACCTGGCCGTCCTTCACCACCACCACCACCGAGCCGGCGATGTCGCCGCGCTTGAGCGCGTAGGGCATGAAGCCGTCGAGCCAGGCTTCGACGTCGGCGCGGTTGAGCGCGGCCACGCCGGGAACCGGCACGTCGGTCGCCACGGCCGGCGCTTGCGGCAGGGCCGCCGCCGGCGCACCCGGTACCGGCACCGCCGGCTTGATGTCCTGTCCTTCCTGGGCCCAAGCCGGCTGCACCAAGCCCAGAGTTGCCGGCAGGGCCAGGATCATTCCGATCAGGCACGAGACTGCAGTCAGACGCATCGACACGTACTCCCCAAGTTCATGCCCGTAGGGCGGATCCACTTGGCGCAGCCGGAGAACCGGGCGCACTCAGGCCGACTATCGACCCGTTTGGGCAAGAATGATCCTAATCAGAGAATTGTCAACCCGTTCTGGCCAATTTCGGCAAAACGCAGGATCATGGCCACAGTCCCCCGGTCCGCCCGCCAGGCGGCCCCCCGGACCCGCCGGCAGGAGCCTCCACGCAATGACTTCGCAACACCCCACCATTGGCAGCCTGCTGCGCTCGCTGCGCGCCCGTAACGGCTGGACGCTCAAGGAAATGAGCCTGAAGTGCGGCATCCCGCTGTCGACGCTGTCGAAGATCGAGCACGACCGGCTGACGCTGACCTACGACAAGCTGCTGCAGCTGAGCCAGCGCCTGAACATCCGCATGTCCGAGCTGTTCGCCGAGACCGACGAGGCCTCCGAGCCGGCGGTGACCGCGCGCCGCAGTATTGGTCGCCTCGACGACTCCATCCGCGTCAACACGCCCAACTACGACTACTACTACCTTTGCCCGGAACTGCGCCGCAAACGCATGATTCCGGTGGTCACGCGCGTGCGCGCCAAGAGCATCAGCGAGTTCGGCGACCTGGTCCGGCATTCGGGCGAGGAGTACATCTACGTGCTCGAAGGGCGCGCCGAAGTGCACACCGAGTTCTACGACCCGATCGTGCTGGAGGCCGGTGAATCGGTGTACATCGACTCCAACATGGGCCATGCCTATGTCGCCGCGGAAGGTTGCGAGGAAGTGGTCCTGCTCGGCGTGTGCTCCAGCAGCGACGAGCAGCTGATGCAGTCGCTGATGACCTTGCACGGCGACGAAACCGCAGCGCGGTGATGTGGGCGGTGGCCGAGACCACCGCCCGGCCGCGTTGTTCAGCAGACTCCGGTTTGCCGAGGTGGCGCCATGAACGACTTGTCCCCTGCCCGGATCATCGAGATCGGCATGGGCTTCTGGCCCGCCAAGACCCTGTTGTCGGCCGTGGACCTGGACCTGTTCTCACGGCTCGGGGCCGCCGGTGCGATGACCGGCGCCGAGCTGCAGGCCTCGCTCGGGCTGAGTCCGCGCGCCAATCCCGACTTCTTCGACACATTGCTGGCGCTGGGCTTCCTGGAGCGCGACGGTGACGGCCCGCAGGCGCTCTATCGCAACACGGCGGAGACGGCTCTGTTCCTGGACCGCGGCAGCGAGGGCTACATCGGCGGCTTCCTGTCGATGGCCAACGATCGCCTGTATCCGTTCTGGGGCGACCTGAGCGAAGCATTGCGCAGCGGCCAGCCGCAGAACGAGATCAAGCGGACCGGCGCCTCGATGTTCGAGGAGCTGTATCGCGACCCGGCGCGGCTGGAGCAGTTCATGGGCGCGATGGCCGGCATCTCGGCTGGCAACTTCAAGGCCTTCGCCGACGCGTTCGACTTCTCCCGCTACACGACGCTGTGCGATGTCGGTGGCGCCACCGGGCAGCTGTCGATGGCGGTGGCCAGGCGCCACCCGCACATGCGCTGCATCAGCGCCGACCTGCCGGTGGTGACGCCCATCGCCGAACGCGAGATCGCCAGGGCCGGGATGTCGGAGCAGGTCCGCGCGCAGTCGGTGGACTTCCTCACCCAGCCGCTGCCCAGCGCGGACATCATCACCATGGGCATGATCCTCCACGACTGGAACCTGGAAGGTAAGCGCCACCTGGTCCGCGCCGCCTATGAGTCGCTGCGCAAGGGCGGCGCGTTCGTCGTCATCGAGAACCTCATCGACGACGACCGCCGCGAGAACGCCTTCGGCCTGATGATGTCGCTGAACATGCTGATCGAGTTCGGCGACGCGTTCGACTTCACCGCGCGCGATTTCGACGGCTGGTGCAGGGAGGCGGGATTCACGCGTACCGAAGTGCTGCCGCTGGGCGGCCCGGCCAGCGCCGCCATCGCCTACAAGTAGCCGGGTCTTTCAGACCTCGCGACCGCGCGGGCGCAGCCACTCCAGGTCGCGCAGCGCCGCATCGTAGGCAAGGTCCAGCTGCTCGTTCCGGTGCCTGGTCAGTTCGCCGACCTCCGGCGCCAGGTGCGCCACCCGTGCCGGATCGTTCTCGCTCTTCCTTGCCCGGTACGCCGCTTCGATCTGCTCGCGCGTGGCATCGGCGGTGATGCCCAGTACCTCGTGCCACATCTGGCCCTGCGACTGCGCCTGCGGCACGGGCGGCGGCGCCGGTCGCCGGCCCTGGCGCAGGTTCGGCCACATCACGGCCACCAGCCAGTAGCCCAGCGCGCCACCGCCAAGGATCACCATCAGTTCGGTCGTCGTCATCGCAATACCTCCAGTCGCTGCCTGGCCTGCAGCAGCCGCTCGTCGCCTTCGGCGAAATCCAGTGCAACCGCCATGCGTGCGCCGATGGCCTGGCCGATGCGCGTGGCGCCATCGCGATCCAGGACCTGGCTGGCCACGTCGATGGCATTGCCGCGCAGGCCCCGTCGCAATGTCAGGCGTCGCACCAGGTTGATGGCGTGCGGCGGACAGCACAGTGCTTCGAAGCCAATGGAACCAACCTCGCGCGTGCTCAATCCGAACACGCGCCGGTACCGCCACAGCTGCACGACCAGCCAGCCACCGGTGGCGTACACCGCCGCCGCCAGCGCCAGCAGCACCACCGGATGCGGGAAGCGCCACAGCAGCAGTGGCAGCGCCACCAGCATGAGAACCCACAGCAGCCGGCAACCGCCTTTCAGTGCGTCCAGCGCGGCGACGAAGTGATTCAGCGCGGCCCAGTGCCCTTGCGGCGCCGGGGCACCGTCACCGAGCCAGGTCAGGCGGAACATTGCGCTTCCCGGCCGCCAAGGGTCGGGCAGGTACAGGCGCCGACCGGCCAGCTCGAAGCCGGAACCGGTCGAAGCCCGCCAGCGCCAGCCCGACCGTTCCAGCACCACTTCGTCGTAGTGCAGCAGCAGCATGGAGTCCTGCAGGTAGAGCGCGAAGACGCCGACCACCAGCAGCAACTCCATCGGCAGGTTCATTCGGAAGCGCCGTCTTTCTTGCCGAGGAACTTGCGAAATGCCGCCCAGCCACCGGCCACCGCCAGCAGCACCAGCTTCCAGGCCTTGGCCAGGAACAGCGCGATCGCGGCGAAGAAGCCCTTCTTCGACGCCACCGCCGCTGCACCGCCGGTGATCAGCGCGGCCAGGCCGTACTCGGCCACGTGGTCGCCCGCCCGGAACTCGGCGTACTTCTCGCCGGCATTGAACGAGTAACCGGGCACGAGGCCCTTGAAGTCGGCAATGGCGGCGTCGAGCCCTTCCGGATTGGCGACCAGGACCACTTCCATCACGCCGTGGCGACCGAGCAGGCGCGTGTTGTAGTTGACCACCTTGTTCCGCGACGGCTGCACTTCGGCAAGGATCGCCCATTCCAGCAGCTGCAGGTTCTTGTCGTACTGCGGCTTGAAGCTCCAGCCCTCGATGTGCATCGTTTCCCAGCCGCGCTGGCGACGCTCGACGTTGGACTCCTCGGTGCCTTCCTTGATCGAAGCGAGGATGTCGTCGGGCTCGAGCTTCTCGTCGTCCTTCACGTAGCCGACGTCGTCGAAGCTGAAGAACGAGAACCAGCTCAGGTCCTTGGGCGCCAGCGTGTACTCGTCGCCTTCGCCGGACGGGTTGTGCATCATTTCATTGAGCTTGCGCGTGCCTTCCGCACCGAGGAAGGCATAGCCCTTGGGCACGTCGATCACGGCCTTGTCGGCGATCACGCCCTTGGCCGGGCCGACCTGCCACGGCAGGCTGGAAATATCCGAGTCACCGCCCGAGTCCCCGCCCGAGTCCTGCGCCATTGCAGGCATGAGCCCGTGTGCCAGCGTGAGCGCGATCGCCCCCAGCACGGAAAACAAATGCTTCCGCATGATTCCTTCGTCCCCTGTTTGATGTGGTTCGTGCGTGCCAGGCGGTCCCCACCGCCCGGTCCCGCCGTTGTTCCACATGCGCAGGACGGTGCCAAGCCTAAGTGCAGGACCGCGCGCGGGCAACCGTCCCGTGGACGCCACCCGCGCGCAGGCCTGTCACTGGCCTGGCATCACCTCGCCAGGATCACCCGCGTTCCGGAAGCGTCCAGTCAGGCCGGATGAAGTGGCACGTGTAGCCTTCGGGGTAGCGCTCGAGGTAGTCCTGGTGCTCCGGCTCGGCCTCCCAGAAGGGACCGGCGGGCGCGACTTCGGTGGCGACCTTGCCGGGCCACAGGCCCGATGCATCGACGTCGGCAATGGTGTTCTCGGCCACGCGCTTCTGCGAATCGTCCAGGTAGAAGATGGCCGAGCGATAGCTCAAGCCGACATCGTTGCCCTGGCGGTTCTTCGTGGTCGGATCGTGGACCTGGAAGAACAGCTCCAGGATCCTGCGATAGCTGATCACGGACGGGTCGTACACCAGCTCGATCGCTTCAGCGTGCGTGCCGTGGTTGCGATAGGTGGCATTGGCGACATCGCCTCCCGTGTACCCGACGCGCGTCGAGACGATACCGGGGTAGCGACGCAGCAGGTCCTGCATTCCCCAGAAGCAGCCGCCGGCAAGGATGGCAGTCTCGGTTCCAGTGGTCATTTCGGTTCTCTCCACACAAGTTCGGGATGGGCGGCAGGATTGCCGCACCGTGTCGGCATGGGTGCCGCAAGCGCCGGATGCGACCTGTTCAAGTTGGGAGCGGTGCGGGCGCGTTGCAAGGCCGCGGCCAGGCTCGTTCAACCTGCATTAATCGTATCCGCGTGTATCGTGTGCGCTGTACAGACCGGCCGCATGAAACGATAGCGATTATATCGCATACGCGCTACTATTCCAGCATCGCACCACGCCGAACCAGAGGCATGCAATGAAGACCCGACAGACTGAACGCGGATCGGACCTGAAGCTGTCCGAGTTCCTGTGCTTTGCCGTCTACTCCGCCAACCTGGCGTTCGGAAAGGCCTACCGGCCGATCCTGGACGCGCTTGGCCTCACCTACACCCAGTACGTCACGCTCGTGGCGCTATGGGAGGAGGACGACCAGACCGTCAGCGGGCTGGGCGAGAAGCTCTTCCTGGAGTCCAACACCCTGACCCCGATCCTCAAGAAGCTCGAGGCGATGGGCTATGTCGAGCGTGCGCGAGACCCGGCCGACGAGCGCCATGTCCGGATCCGGGTGACGAAGACCGGACACCGCCTGCGCGACCGGGCCGTGGTCGACCTCGGCGACGCATGCGGCCTGACCGCCAAGGAGTTCACGCGGCTGCAGAAGGAGATCGTCGCGCTGCGCAACAGCCTGATCCAGGCCACCGATCGAGCCGACTGACGGCGCAACCCGTCAGCGGCGCGCACCTGCCGTCAGATCCTCGATCGCCGCTACCGCGGTGACGAGACCGTTCTCCTCGCGCATGCGCGCCCCCAACTCGCGGGCACGCTCGCGAAGCGGCGCCGAGAGCGCCTGGTCGATGCGGCCGGCGAGTGCATCGCCGGTGATGTCGCGGCCCTTCACTGCCGGCGCCGCCACGCCGCGCCGCTGCAACTGCGCCGCCCAAAAGAACTGGTCGCCGGCGAACGGCACCACCACCGACGGGACGCCGGCGCGACACGCCGAATGCGAGGTGCCCGACCCGCCGTGGTGGATCGCCAGCGCGGTGCGCGGCAGCAGCCACTCGTGCGAGGTTTCGCCGATGGCCAGTACGTTGGCCGGGAGATCGCCCGTGTCGACACCGCTCCAACCGGCAAAGAACAGCGCGCGCCGACCGCGCAACGCCGCGACCATCGCCTGCTTCAGCCGCTGCGTATCGAAGCCGGTCATGCTGCCGAAGCCGATGTAGATGGGCGGTTCGCCCGCCGCCAGGAACGTCTCCAGCTCCGGCGGCGGCACCCAGTCTGGCGACGGCAACAGCCACTGCCCACATGCGAGCGTATTGGCCGGCCAGTCGTCCGGCCGGGCCAGCAATGTGGGCGACACGCCATAGAGCATCGGATGGCCTTCCCACATGCGTTTGCGCGCGGGCAGGCCGCCGACCTGGGTGAGCGTGGTATTGGTCGATGCGCGGAACGCGCGCCACATCATCGCGTTGACGAACTGGTGACTGGCGCGATTGAGCACCCGCGGCACCAGAGACGGCGGCAGGAACGGAGACGGAAACGCCCGCGTTGGCGACAGCGGGATCATGCCGGTGCCGATCACCGGGATTCGCAGGACATCGCCCGCGGCCAGTCCCACGAACGCGGCAAGGCCGGACACCAGCAACAGATCGGCGTCGCGGGCTTCATCGAGGATGGTGCGCAGCCAGGCCGACGCATGGGTGTTGGCGATTGCAGCCAGGGCCTTGGCCGTGGCACTGAGATCGCTGCTGCCACCGACCACCGTGCCGATCCCCTGCCCCGGCCCCAGCGCGCCACGGATGTCTCCGGCGAGCGCGGTGCTCGGCACACCCAGCGCATGCGCGCTACCCAGCGTGCCGGCATCGGCCAGCAGGCGCGCGTCGTGGCCGGCGCTGCGCAGGACATGGCACAACGCGGCCAGCGGGCGGGTATCGCCCTCGGTGCCATAGGTAGCGGCGACGATTTTCATGCAGCTTCTCCTCGGGCTGTCCCTGCCGGTACCGCTCAAGTGAAGTCAGTTCCGCGGGCGAGCCCTTTCTATACGTTCAATCGCCGCTTTCGATGCCATCCGGCAGGCGCACCCAATGGTGCTTGCGCACCCCGTAGACCGAAACGCGCGGCTGCGGAAAATCGGGGTCCGCGAAAGCGCCGACGGGAATGGCGACAAACCCGGGGAAAGCGTCCATCAGATAGAAGACCGTGCAGCCACATTCCGTGCAGAAGTGAAACCTGGCGGACGTGCCCTCGTCGCCGGTACCCACGTACTCCCTGCTCGGGCCATCGATGCTCGTTGCTTCGGCCGGGAACCGGGCCTGGGCACTGAACACACTGCCGGTACGTCTCTGGCAAGCCAGGCAATGGCAGATGGAGACGCGGACCGGCTCTCCCACCGTGCGGACGGTGAGACGTCCACAACTGCACGAGGCAATGCGATCGGTCATGACGCCCCCTACCAGAAGACGGTGGGTGCGGTTATACCTCACGCCCGGGCAGGCGTGGCAGATGGCCGATGAGCCGTGTGGGTTGAGCGGCGCCGCTACTGGGTCACGCAGTCGCTCGCGGGAGGGTTTCGGCGATTGCTCTCAGCCGGACCATGGCTTCCTCGGGGCCAAATCTACCTGAGCGACCGTAGCTGCCGTTCTCAGGGTGGCTGTCGGAACAGACGCTCGCCAGGACGGTATCGGCCAGATGCTGATGTGGCGCTATGCGGTCGGCGAGCCTGCCCAGCACGACCATGTCCGTCGCGTCAGCATCATTGCCGTCCAGGGCGTATCGCCAATAGAAGTTGTCGTAGGTGGCGCAGAAGTCCCAGAACGGCAAGCGGCCGGACGCACACAGGCGGACCAGCTCGTCATGGCGATCGAGATCGACGATCAACTCGGACTCAGGCGGGTACGTCCTCATTACATCCGTGCTCATTACATCCGTGCTCATGGCATCTGTGGCCGAACCTGGACTCCGCGAGCCCGAAGCAGGAAGGTCTTGAGCGCTTCGGCGTAGATGTAGTCCGCAGGCGACAGTCGCGACTGCATGTCTTCCAGCTGCGCGCGAAACGCCCAGCACAGCGCAACCATCTTCTCGTGGCCTTCCGCCTGGTTCACGGCGGTCTGGCGTCTGACTTCAATCATGTTTTCCATCACAGGTCTGTCCATGGCAGACCTAACAGCATCCGCGTTCGACAACGCGGTGCAATCTTGAATGTAGCACCTTTGCCGAGCTGACCACGATGCATACCGCACGATGAACATGATCCCGGTTGCTTCGCCAGATTACGAATAACTAACAGTTCGCGGCGCAAGCTCCGCTGGCACTACGACGCAATGTCGTAACGGCCACTCAGCCGCGCAGTACGACCCATCCCCCATCCGCACTGAGCCCTATCGCCCCCGCCACCGGCAGGGGCCTGGCTTCGGCCGTCCTCGATTCCGTGCCACTGCGGATCGCATCAAAGGCAATGAACTCCATGAATACCGTCAACAACACCCCGAACAGCAAGAACCTCGTCGATACCGCCGCCGCCAATGGCTCGTTCAAGACCTTTGGGCAGGCCATCGATCGTGCTGGCATGAGCGACATCCTGCGCGGCGTGGGCCCGTTCACCGTCTTCGCACCGACCGATGCGGCATTCGAGAACCTTCCGGCCGGCCGCCTGGAGAACCTGTTCAAGCCCGAGAACAAGGAAGAACTGGTTTCGCTGCTGAACTATCACGTCGTCAGCGGTCGCAAGCTCGTGGCCGACATCGGCAAGTGGGACGCCGCCAAGACCGTCAACGGCCAGTCCGCTCCGATCAAGATGACCGACGACCAGGTCAGCATCGACGGCGCGAACGTCACCTCGGCCGACATCGGCTCGAGCAACGGCGTCATCCACGGCATCGACAAGGTCAATGTTCCGACCAAGCAGTAATGCCGTCGGATTGACCATTGGAACGGCGGGGCTTGCCCCGCCGTTTCCTTTTCTGGAGCTGATTGCTGCGCTACCCTCCGCCCGGGCGGGCATCTCCGGCCGGCATGCTTCCAGTGAGGAAACCCTCGATGTTCCGATGCTCCCTGCGGGCGCTCGCCGCCATCGTCCTCGCCAACAGCATCGCGCTCGCCGCAAATGCAGGTGATGCGCCCACCCCCAGCGTCATCGGCGCCTACTACCCGGGCGGCTCGGCATCCCGTTATCCGGTCGCGCAGATCCCGGCCGACAAGCTGACGCACCTGTTCTATGCCTTCGCCCGGATCGAGGACGGACGATGCGTGGTCGCTCCCGATGCCGGCGCGCATTTCGCCGCACTCACCGAACTCAAGCGCAAGCATCCCCACCTGCGCACGCTGATCTCGATCGGCGGCTGGGAAGCGGGCGGGTTCTCGGATGCCGCGCTCACTGCGGCCAGCCGCAAGCGCTTCGTTGCGTCGTGCATCGCGTTGTTCTTCGACCAGTACCGCGGCGCGTTTGACGGGGTCGATATCGATTGGGAGTTTCCGGTCTACGGCGGGCCTGCGAACATCACCGCGCGCCCGCAGGACCAGCGCAACGTGACCTTGCTGGCGGGCGAGTTCCGCACTCGCCTCGACGCCGTCGCCAAGGCGCGCAAGCAACAGTTCCTGCTGACCGCCGCGTTGCCGGTCGGCCGCCTGCAGTCGGCCGGCCCGTACGATCCTGCGCGCAGCTTCGAGCTCGCGCAGCTCGCCGGGACTCTGGATTTCATCAACCTGATGACCTACGACATGGGCACCACCTTCTCGCCCGTGGCCACGTTCAACGCACCCCTTCGCGAGGACCGGGCCGATCCGCTCGAACCGGGACTGCGGCGCTGGAACAATGTCGAGGGTGGCGTCGACTACTACCTCCGGCACGGCGTGCCCGCGGACAAGCTGGTACTGGGCGTGCCCTTCTACGGCCGCGGGTTCCGCGTGACAAGCGACGCCGGTGACGGCCTGTACCAGCCCTACCACGGCCCGTTCCAGGCGGGCGACTGGCGCACCATCAAGGCCCGCCTGCTGACCGATCCGAAGTGGCAGCAGCACTGGCACCCGACTGCGCAATCACCGTGGCTGTTTCATCAAGCTGACCGCATTTTCGTGAGCTACGAAGACCCCAGGTCGATCGGTCTGCGCGCCGAGCTGGCGAAGGATCGCGGGCTGCGTGGCGTCTTCATGTGGGAACTCACCGGTGACGATGACCAGCAGAGCCTGTTGAACGCGATGGTGCGACCGTTCGAAGCGGGTCGGTAGGCGTCGCCGTCACATCAGCTGGGGCACAGATAGGGAATCGTGCGATGGCTGACCTGCTCGGCCATGCCGTCCCCATGTTGGGATTCGACCGCGGCCTTGCAGACGCGATTGCCCGCGACCAGATCGAAAGACGCCGCGTAGTTGAGGTTCTCGTCTGCCTTGAACGCAACGGCAAGCGAGCAGTGGTACATGTGACCGCTTCCGGCCAGTAGCGGTCATTCGACAGGTAACTTTCCGCCTCGGTCGCGATCGAACGCGCCCCATTCTTCGGGAGCCTTCTCCTCGTAGGTGAAGGTGCAGTCCGGTCCTGCATACAGCCTTCCGTAAACCGACTCGAACCACATCAGCACCGGCTCAGGCGGCTTCTGCACCGACACAATTGCGTCCCACCTCGCCATCACACCCAAGTCGTGCCTCGCTACGCCAGTAACGAGTCGTGAGCACACAACTCTGTCATCGGCCTCACCTTTGGCTACTTCCTGTAGATGCAACTGTTTCTCGCAGCGGCCGGCGGCACACGTTTCAGTTCTCACCAGGCGGTGTTGACCAGCGGACCACACGTCAGTCACTTCTGCGGGGATGTCGACGAGCGAAAAACCTGCGAAAGCTGGCAGGGTCGCAAAGCACATCAGAAGGCCTACCGCCTTCGGGGCGCACACCGGTCGCATCGAGGTCCATCTCATGTCTGTCCTGACGTCCGCTTTGGGTCGGAAGCGGACTTCGGGACTGCCTCGCGCCGACTTGCTGGCCGGATGTCCGGCCAGAAGCGGTCGCTCAACAGTGCTTCAAGCTCGCCGAGCCACCTCGCGGCTTTATGTGTTGCTAGGCGGTGGCAAAAGAAAAAGCGGCCATGCTGAGCGCCGTCAGCAACTGCGCGGAAACGATCAGTCCCGCATCGCTACGTTTGAATACCAACGCTGCTACGACTCCGGCAGGAATGGAGAACACGAGTAACCCGACTGCGGCCCAGAGCACGTCAACGGGTTCAAAAGAGAATCCGCGAACGGCGGCCGACGAGATGAAGATGGGGAGGAGGCTGGTCACAACAGCCATGGCAAATCGGAGTGCGAACGGTCGCGCTATCGCTTGGTCAGCCACAAACGAGTCCCCGAGATTTGAGCAAGTTTCAAAGCTGTCATTGAAACCATACTGGCGAACCCGGACAGATGCCAGACACGCGGGACTGCTTTGGGTCGGAAGCGGACGTTAGCACTGGCTGAAGGCGGCCGCCCTACCCCAATGTCCGCTTACGGCTGCGGTTTCAACCGGTCGATGCAACACACTGAAGGCTGCCTCGGCAGCAGGAGTGTTGCAGATGAAGTACCGGGCAAGGATCTGTTACACGGAAGGCCAGAAGGCCCTGATGTGGGACCGCTGGCAACAGGGCGATTCGCTGCACCAAATCGCCCGGCTGTTTGATCGTCGCCACAGCTCGGTTCGCGGGATCCTGGCCGCGTCCGGTGGGATCCGGCCACCTCAGCGCCGCCGTTCTGAGCGGACGCTGAGCTTGGCCGAGCGGGAAGAGATTTCGCGGGGCGTGGTGAGCGGGCAATCGATCCGTTCGATCGCGGCCGCGCTGGGGCGGGCGCCGTCCACAGTGAGCCGCGAACTGCGACGCAACGAGGGTTCTGATGGCTACCGGGCGAACCGGGCCGACCAGGCCGCCTGGGACCGGGCGCGTCGTCCAAAGACTTGTAAGCTGGCCCGGCATCGAGCCTTGGCGCGGCAGGTCGCAGCTAAGCTTCAACAGCGCTGGTCTCCGCAGCAGATCGCCGGATGGCTCAAGCGCATCCATCCAGACGACGCGAGCGGTCAGGTGTCACACGAGACGATCTACCGCACGCTCTTCATCCAAGCCCGAGGCGCCTTAAAACAGGAGCTTCTGGGCTACCTGAGGCGCACGCGAGCAATGCGCCGCTCACGCCACCACACACAGAAGGCCGACAACCACGGCCGCATCAGCGACACCGTATCGATCCGCGAGCGCCCTGCAGCGGTCGAAGACCGGGCCGTGCCGGGCCATTGGGAGGGCGACCTGTTGTTTGGCAGCAGCAACAGTCAGATTGCCACGCTGGTGGAGCGGCATACGCGCTACGTCATGCTGGTGAAGGTCGGCGGCAAGGACACCGAAACGGTCATCGACGCGCTGATCAACAACGCACGGCGCCTGCCGAAGGAACTGTATCGATCGTTGACCTGGGACCGCGGTAAGGAGATGGCTGATCATCGCCGATTCACCATGGCGACCGACATCCAGGTCTACTTCTGCGATCCGCAGCATCCATGGCAGCGCGGTTCAAACGAGAACACCAACGGATTGCTTCGGCAGTACTTCCCCAAGGGTCTCGATCTGTCCACGATCACGCAGGCCAAGCTTGACGCCGTGGCCAGAGAGTTGAACGGACGGCCCCGGAAGACGCTAGGCTACGAAACACCGGCCGAACGATTTCAACAAGCTGTTGCATCGACCGGTTGAAACCGCAGTCGGAAGCGGACGTTACCACTGACGACCGGGCCAAGCTTTGCTCCGCTCGGGGTCGAAATGGATGAGGGTGGTGGGCTTATTGTGGCGACCTGACAGGAGCGCAGAACCATGCCGTTCGACCTCAGTCTTTCTTACCCGCAATGGCAGGGATCGGGGCGCTACGAGAACCTGCCGCGCGGCGCCGAAGCGGTCTCGGAAATCTGCGGACGGTTCGCCCCGCTGGTCCGGGTTCCGCCTGCGCATGGCGATGACGAGGCCGATGACGGATTGCTCCACGGCATTCACCGCTGGCGAGCGATCTTCGCGCAGCTCCGCAGTGCGCAGGACATCCTCGCCAGCTCGGGCGCCACGCGCGTCCTGACCGCCGGCGGCGACTGCGCCGTGGATGTCGCTGTGATCGACTACCTGAAAGGCGTGCATCCGGATCTTCAGGTCATCTGGATCGATGCACACCTCGACGCCAACACACCGGAAACCTCGCCCAGTGGCAACTTCCACGGCATGCCGGTCAGCGCGATTCTGGGGCGCGCGCCTGGACCGATGCGACCGTACCTTGGAACGCCGCTCGAGCCGGCGCGCTTCCGCTACGTCGGCATCCAAGTGGGCGACGATGGCGATTGGGAACTGCAACGCGAGCTGGATCTGCAGCGGCTGGCCCCGCAGGCAGCCCTCGACGGACCGGTGCACATCCATTTTGACCTGGACGCGCTGGATCCGCTTGAGTTTCCCTACGTCGCTTATCCCGACGGCAAGCTTCGCATTGATGATGCGATCGCACTCGTGGGGCGCATCGCACGCGAAGCGGATCTGGTCGGCTTTACCGTGACCGAGTTTGCTCCCGCCGACGAAGATGAAGCCCGCGCCGGCAGCCGGGTGATAGAACGCCTCTGCGAGGCGGCAATCGCTCCGTCCTCTCAGGCCAAGTGAGCCCTGATGGCGATGCCCATCGCTTCGAATCAACTCCACTCGGTCAGCGGTGCGGGCACCCGGGCCAACAGCATGGCCTGCGCATGCCTCCTCGCATCTTGTCGATGCCGACCTCGATGCGACGCTTCCTGGTCGCTTCCTGTTTGGGTGACGTGACCCAACAGATCCACTCGTTCCGCGCCAGTGGCGTGATGTCGGCCCAAAGATTCTTGGCCGCGCCATCGGATTCGATGGCTTCCCGGAGATCGGCAGGCAGCTTATGAACCGTGCCGCCGGCGAGTTTTTGAGCGGTCATATGTCAATCCGTGTCCGTTTTGCACGACGCATGGCGAATCCGCCGGCCGCCTTTCGAAGGCATGGCCCCATCGAAGTTCAGAATGTCAGGCACCGTTCGGCTCGACAACAACTGCCGTGCCATAGCACAGCACCTCGGTAAGGCCGGCCATGAGCTCGGTGGCGTCGTAACGGACTGCGATGATCGCATTGCCGCCCAGCTGCCTGGCGTGCTGCACCATGTCCCGATAAGTCTCGTGACGCGCCTGCTCGCACAACTCCGTGTAGATGGTGATGTTGCCGCCGAACAGCGTCTGGATTCCGCCAAGAAAGTTGCCGACGATCGAGCGGGACCTGACCGTGATGCCGCGCACCAGGCCAAGATTGCGGACGATTCGATAGCCAGGCAGCTCAAGCGCCGTCGTAACCATCGAGTCATTCAAGACTGACGGTGTCGCACGGATTGCCGAGGAGTTGTATGGGTCAGTCATTGGTTGTCCTTGGTCGCTGCTGGGCGAAATTGTCAAGATAAGGCCGGCATGCAGAGCGGAAATCTGATGTCATGGCCCACCGGGCACATAGGAGATGCTGAAACGAATCAGCTCCGGCAGGAAAGGGAGCTCCGGCACCATTGATTGGTTGAGGTACTTCGTTACGCAGCGTGCCGCCCGATCAGGCTTGCCCGACTGAGCGACGACCTTCATTCGGCCATGCTCCCGAATCTCTGCGATTGCATCAAAGTCGATGCGCTCTTTGGAATTGCTGAGCCCGCAGGACGACAATGCCTGTGCGTATAGCCGCGCCCTCAATAGCAGGAGCGAATGTCGTTCATCCCCATTGAGCGCTACTTCTTGCGCCGCTGCTTTGTCGCGAAGAAGCTCGAACTCGGTCTGGCCGGGAGCCGCGCTCAACTGGCTGGCGAGCAATAGTTCCAGCAGCATCCATGATCCCCCTATGTTCATCCGATCCGTCTGCCCGTCACGCGGCGGCTCCCGATAACCCCAAAGAGAGCTTAGCCCAGGCGAGGTGTCCATGTAGCGGGGTCGGACATCTACCGCCTTCCCGCGCATCTGTCCACGTGAACTGGCGCATCACCTCGACATCCCCATCATCCACATCGGCGATCGCGGCGGACCGTCACGAACGCCGGTACCGCAACACCCCTCCCACAGGAGTCAATCCATGAACACCATCAAGAAGGTCGCGTTGTCCGTGTCCATCGCCATCGCCGCAGTCGCAACGGCGCACGCGGCTGACCCGCAAACCGGTGCATGGCCCGCCACCAAGGTCGGCGAAGCGACCCCGAGAGCAAAGGGGATGCCCCCGATCCTGGCGAAGAACCTGGCCACGTTCGACGACCTGGATTTCCGCGTGTACACAAAGCAGGAGTGGGATGACCTGCACTTGAGCCACGCCAAGGACATCGTCGTCCACTATCCCGACGGCCACACCACCACCGGGCTCCCGGATCACATCAAGGAGTTGGACTTCATGTGGACTTTCGCACCGGACAACCGGATCACCGAGCACCCTGTGCGCTTCGGTAGTTCGGACGGGGAATGGTCTGCAGTGGCGGGTTTCATCGAAGGCACCTTCACCAAGCCGATGGTGTTGCCCGACGGCACAGTGATCCAGCCCACAGGCAAGAAGTACCGCCTGCCCATGGCCACGCTGGGCCATTGGAACAAGGAGGGACAGATGGCCGAGGAGTTTCTGTACTGGGACAACGCCGCCTTCATGAAGCAGCTTGGCGTCGGCAACTGAGAGTGGGCGCTATGCAAGAAGGACCGAACAGGTCGTGCCGCTCGTAGCCGGCTGGCCCGCCTACGTGCAGGATCGGATTCCGGACGACGATGCGGACGGTGGCGGTAATGGCTTGCAATGAAAGACATACATCCATTCACTGCGATCTTCGGTCAGTCCTTGCCCAAAGGTATCGAGGCGTACCGCCCGAGGTCGATTCCACTGGACTTAGCGGCTTCGGTTGGCCAAACGCGAGAGTCCGCTTCGGGTCGGGAGCCGACGTTTGCACCGGCCCCGTCACGGCGGCGGCGGCCCATTAGTCGAACAGCAGCTTTGTCTGGAAGAACGGCAGCATGTCGGTATAAACGCGACCATCCAGGCCCCAGTTCCGTTCGCCCCAGCCGCCCCGATACTCTTCCGCTTCGTACGGGACGGCATACTCGTCAAGCGTCCGGGTGAACGCCTGGAGCGAGACGATATGGTCGGCGACCGTGTCGCCGCGCGCCCAATCGAACTTGATGCCACGCAACTTCTTCATGTTGGACGCATGGTCGGCGACCTGACGATCGAGGAAGAAGGCGTCCTGCAACCGTTGGGTCAACGCGGCATCGACTTCCAGGCGATCGCCCACGCGGCGGGCCGGTGGCGAAAAAAAGAGCGGCGGCCGACCCGGATCGGGCAGGTAGGCCTGGAAGACTGAAGTGAAGACCAGCGAGTATCCATCTGCCCGCAGATCGTCCGGCGATGCCGCTCGCTCGAGTAATGCCCAGTCCGGTCGGGAGAACATCGTCTGGACCCCCTGCCCGACACCGATCGGATGCAGGGCGTAAACGGCGCCAAAGACATCGGGGTAGCGCATGCCGAAGCGGATTGCGCCATGGCCGCCCGCGCGATCTCCCGCGATCCCGCGCGACGCCGCCCTCGGCAAGGTCCGGTAGTGCTGATCGACGTAGGGAACCAGCTCGCGGACCATGAAGTCCTCCCAGTTCCCCGTCGCAGCCGAATTGACGAACCACGACGTCCCCGTCGGCGTCGAGAAGTCCGCCGTGACCACGATCACGTCGCCGATGACTCGCGCCGCGATGGCCGCATCGAACACGCGTTTGGCGTCGTTACCGGCAAACGGTGCCGTCTGATCCTCGAAGAAGTTCGAGAGGAAATAGACCACTGGAAAGCGTCGCCTGGAATCGGCATAGCCCGGAGGCAGATAGATGGTCGCCTTGCGGAGCGGGTTGATGCCAATCCGGCTGTTGGCGAAACTGGTCGACTCGATCTGCGCCGTGACGAGGCGGCTTTCAGCGGAAGCTGCTGGTGACGGAAAGGCCGGCACCAAGGCCGTCAGCCCAGCGAGAATGAGCGCAATGCGTTTCGCGACGCCGGCAGGCGCGCGTCGCAGGCCGCGGCGTGCGACGTCTGACTCGACTGTCTGTCCAACCGTCATAAGGCACTCCCGATCAAGTGGGGCGACGTCGGGCCAAGCATACGGGAACTGCTCAATGACCGGCCGCCGATGGAAAGGGTGCTCGTCCGAGGATCACGGGTTGCAAGCCGCCAAAGACTCACTTGGAGACGATGCTGGTGCCCTGCGGTACGAGGTAGCACGCGTCTGCCGTCTTGCACGCTTCGGCCTGGATTTCTGCCAGCTGGCGGGCGAGGTACTGCTCGGGCGACAGACCCATCTTGTTGCGGTAGGCGTTGTCGGCGTCGGCCTTGGCTTCCTGCTCCAGCTTGCGTTGCTGTTCGGCGATCGTGGCGGCGACCAGCGTGAGGTTGCGTTGCTGCTCGGCCGCGGTGTTGTTCATCTGCGCCAGGACGTTGTCGTTCGGCTTGGCCTTGCCGAGGTTGACCGCCATCACTTCCACGCGGATGCCCGATGCCTTGATCAGCGCGCGCAACTGCTCGGTCACTTCCTGATCGACCTTCTCGGCCGCCACGGGGTCGGACATCATCTGCGCCATCTTTTCCGACTTGACCGCCTTGCGGACGATCGAGTTGTAAGGCGACAGCACGTTGTTCGCCCACCACTGCGGACCGAAGCGCTTGAGCGTGTCCGCCGCATCGATCACGCGCAGCTGCACACTGGTGTCGAAGTCGAGCAGGATGTTGTCCATCGACGACAGGTCCTGGAACGGCACGTGCAGGGTCTGCGGCGCGGTGGTGACGTAGATGACCTTGGTGGACCACCACGTCACGTCGCGGCCTTCGCTCAGGACCTCAGCGCGGATGCCTTCATGGCCGAAGATGTAAGGGCGGTCCTGGTAGACGGCGACGTCACCCGGGTCGGGCTGTGCGACGGTGCAGCCGATGCTCGGGACGGTCATGCACAGCACGATGGCGAGCATCGCGAAACGACGAGACGAAAGCTTCACTCAGTTCCCCCTGGAACGCCGGCCACAGAATCGGCTCCGGCCTGGTGTGCAGGTTACCGGACCGCGTAATCCGGCGCGAGCGTGCGATGACCGGGGGAAGTTCAAGGTACGCAGGGCACCGGCGACATCCATATGCCGCCGGTCCGAACGTACGATCGATGTCTAGACGGTGACGTTCACGCCCACGTCGATGTTGCCCTTGATGGCCTTGGAGTACGGGCAGATTTCGTGGGCTTCGTGGACGAGACCTTCGGCGACCGCACGGTCCATGCCCGGCACGATGACGTTGAAGCGGGCCTCGATGAAGTAGGCGCTCCCGGTCTGGCCCAGGTCGATTTCGAGGTCGACGGCAAGGTCCGGCGGCAGCTCGATCTTCTTCTGCTGGGCCGCCACGCCGATCGCGGAGATGTAGCAGGCCGACCAGGCGCCAGCGAACAACTGCTCGGCCGTCGGATGTGCGAGTGCCGCGGCGAAGACCTGCTCCTGGCTGGTGCCGGATCCGGACGCCGAGGTCTTGATGTCGAGGCGGCCGTGGGCGCTGCGCGATGCGGCATCGCGCGGTGTGGCGGCGGTGTGCGTCTTGCCGGTAAACAGGACTTTCTCGATCCTGGACATGGGGGACTCCCTCTGTGCTCTGGTTGGTCGTTATGGTTCGCGATCCTTGGTGTGCTACCGGAGTGTCCTGAACCCGGCCCGGACTTCCTCACAGAAAGACTCCGGCTGTTCCCACGACGGGAAGTGGCCACCCTTGGGCAGCCGGTTGTAGTGCACCAGTCGCGGATAGGCCTTCTCGCACCAGCTCCTGGGCGCTTCGTAAAGCTCATCCGGAAACACGCTGACCGCGACCGGGAGGGTCACGCCCTTCTCGCCGAAGTACGGCGTCTTGTTCTCCCAGTAGAGACGGGCCGAGGAAATGGCGGTATTCGTCAGCCAGAACAGCGTGACCGCATCGAGGACATCATCGGGGCTGATGCCCTCGGGCTGCCCGTTGATGGAACGCGCCATCAGGTCATAGCTCTTGGGGTAGAGGTCGATCATGTAGGCGGCCAATCCCACGGGCGAGTCGGCGAAGCCAGTCAGCGTCTGCGGCCGGTCTCCGTTGAGCAGCGAGTAGCCGATGTGCCGGTAGGCGAACGCGATCTGTTCGCACGCGTGCACTTCTTGGTCTGACAACCCGGGCGGCGGCGGGTCACCGCGGAACATCGCGCCGTCGATTTCCGGCGGAACCACACCCGGCATGTTGGTATGGATGCCGACCAGGCCCGGCGGCATCTTCGCCGCCATCAGGTCTACGACGATCGCGCCCCAGTCGGTCCCCGACGCGACCCATCTGGTGTAGCCCAGCCGCCTCATCAGTTCGTTGTAGGCATCGGCGATCCGCGGCGGGTTCCAGCCGGTCGTGTCCGGCTTGGCCGAAAAGCCGAAGCCCGGCAGCGAGGGAATTACCAGATGGAATGCATCGGCGGCAGCTGCGCCATGCGCGGTCGGATCGGTGAGCGGCTCGATGACCTTCATCCGTTCGACGAACGAGCCCGGCCAGCCATGCGTCATGAGCAATGGCAGCGCGTCTTCATGCCTGGACCGGACATGGATGAAATGGAAGTCCAGACCGTCGATTGCGGTGAGGAAGTTCGGAACGGCATTGATCTTCGCTTCGATCCTGCGCCAGTCGTACGCGGTGGCCCAGTGCCGGGCCAGCTTCTGGATCGTCGATAGTTGCGTGCCCTGGCTGGCGTCACCGACAGTCTCGCGATCCGGCCAGCGCGTCGCGTCGATGCGCCTGCGAAGATCTGCGAGGTCGGCATCCGATGCACGAAACTGGAATGGTCGAAGCGCAGCGGAGTCGACTCTCGCAGGCGTTGCATCCGCAGTTGCATTCATGGCGTCGTTCTCGCGAGACAGATGGGAAACCGAACGTGTTACCCGGCGGCAATGGCCCCGACCGCGACAGGCGAACGCCCAGGGCGGCGCAAATTTCGGTCCATCGATGCGTGCGAGACCTGCTTGCGCCATCTGCAAGCAACTTTCAGGCCAGTTGGCCCGGGTAAGCGGCATGGCCCTTGTCCTGATGCAACCGTTGCGGTTGCCGGGAGGCCGCTCGTGGTGTCTGCCGATTGATTATCTACTCTGCTTGGCCGCGACCTGCAACACGCTCGTATCGCGCGCGACGACAGTTGTGACATGACTCCACGGTCACGTGTCCGCTCTGCGCACAGCGCTTGCATTTCCATGCCTCAAGGCTGTTGCAAGACGCATCATCGCGGCGTAGAAATACATTCGGCAAGCGCGAAGACAGCGGCCACCTGGCAACCGCAACGGTTGCAGCGGACAAGGTGAGCCGGCAGCTGTCCAGGGCGGTATCGCCCACGTGTCGCGTACGGAGTACGCAAGCCTCGACGGAACTACCCCCAAACAAGCGAATGGCTTCGGGCCATGACTCGCATTGAGACGGGCGGTTCTGAGCTCAAGACTTCCCATTTGGAGCCTGCTCCACGTGGCGGGCATCTGCACGCTCAAGGAGGCCGCATGCAAGAGAACAACGACACCACCTTCCAAACGCGGCGCAGGCTTTGCGTTGCCACGGCGACGACGCTGGCTGCTGCGCCATTGGGCTTGATTGGTTGCACCGGGAGGAAAGAACCCATGAACGAAGTCGCGGAGAAGAAGACGGCAAGTACCAGCTCAACCGAGCTGCGCCCGTTCACCTACAAGGCGTCGGACGCGGAACTGGCCGACCTGCGCAAGCGTATCGAGGCCACGCGATGGCCCGATCGCGAAACCGTCAAGGATTCATCGCAGGGAGTGCAGTTCGCAACGATCCAGAAGCTCGCCCAGCACTGGTCCAGCAAGTACGACTGGCGAAGGATCGAAACCCAGATCAATGCCGTGCCCAACTTCCTCACCAGCATCGACGGGCTGGATATCCACTTCATGCATATCCGCTCCAAGCATGAGAACGCATTCCCGCTGCTGGTGGCACACGGCTGGCCCGGGTCGATCATCGAGCAGATGAAGATCATCGGCCCGTTGACAGACCCCACTGCCCATGGCGGGAGCGAGGCGGACGCCTTCCACCTGGTGATTCCGTCTATGCCTGGCTACGGGTTCTCGGGCAAGCCAACCACCACCGGTTGGACTGCGATCCGCATCGCCGAGGCGTACAACACGCTGATGAGTCGACTCGGTTACAGCAAGTGGGGCGCTTCGGGCGGCGACTGGGGCGCAATCGTTGTCGACCAGATGGCACTGAAGACACCGCCGGGCCTTGTCGGCATCCATACCAACATGGCGGGCGTGGTGCCTCCGGACATCGACAAGGCGCTGTTCCGCGGTGACCCGCTGCCTGCGGGCCTGAGCCTGAGCGCGGAAGAGAAGCAGGCCTGCGACCAGCTCGCCTTTACCTACAAGCACATCGCCTACGCGTTGATGATGGGCGACAGGCCGCAAACGCTGACGGGCCTGGCGGATTCACCGGTCGGATTGGCGGCGTTCCTGCTCGACCACGACCACCGCAGCTACGAGATGATTGCCCGCTCCATCGACGGCGTGCCGGAAGGCCTGACGCCTGATGACGTGCTCGACAACATCACGTTGTTCTGGCTGACCAACACGGCGCTGTCCTCGGCCCGTCTCTACTGGGAGAACAAGACGCCGTACTTCTCGGTCAAGGGCGTCACGATTCCCGTCGCGGTGAGCGCGTTTCCGGACGAACTCTTCCAAGCGCCGAAGAGCTGGTCGGAGAAGGCCTATCCCAAGCTTGTGTACTACAACCGGCTGCCGAAGGGCGGGCACTTTGCGGCCTGGGAGCAGCCCAAGCTCTTCTCCGAGGAAGTTCGCGCGGGATTCAAGACACTGAGGTGAGTCGCAGGGGGCATCCATCGGCCGGGTGTTGGGGGCCCGGCCGCATGGTGGTGCTTTTGACCAGACCCACAGAACGATCTGAATGGGGCGCGGCACGGCTTCTGGAAGCACATTCGCCCCGGATCGCCCGTTCGTCGGAATGCGGTCGATCGCAAGTTGACACACCCGGTCGCTTGCGCGAGGATGCTTAGATCGCATGCGATACACGCGGATGCGATTAATAAAGTCTGAACCACCTCCTCCCCACCGATTGACTGCTTCCACCGACCTCCCTACAGTCCACACCCATCGTACACGATTCAATCGGACGCGATGTCAAAAACCCCTCCCCACCAGAGCAAGCCACCATGACCAAGATCGACAAAGTCCTCTTTACTGGCAAGACCCACACCACCGTTGCCCAGGCCCCCACGCCCGCCGACCACGGCAGCCTCAACCTGGCCCTGTCCTCGCCCAGCCACGCCGGCCACGAGCAGCAGCTCACGACCGTTGCGCCGCACCCGACCGCCGAGGAGCTGTTCGCCGGTGGCTGGTCGGCCTGCTATATCACTGCGATCGGCCTGATTGCCGCGCAGAAGCGCGTGGCGCTGCCGGCCGACCTGTCCGTCGACGTCGAGGTCGACCTGGGCCAGACCGGTGCCGCCTGGCTGCTGGAAGCCCGCTTCGAGATCCGGATTCCGGGCCTGGCGCAGGACGTTGCCGAGAAGCTTGCACACGCCGCCCACGAGATCTGCCCGTACTCGAAGCTGGCGCACGGAAAGATCGACGTTTCAGTCAACGTCATCACTTCGTAAGGACACTTCCGCACGGCCGGCCTGCACATCGCAGGTCGGCCGGGCCTGGAGGCGCAGTCGCAACCCCACGCCGAGGCAACCGCCATGACCCACGAACGTACTGCCTATCACCCCATCAGCTGCGAGTTCCACGATCGCCTCGAGGACCTTGCGACCCTGCGCAAGCCCGCGCGCATCAACTTCCGCGACGAGAACGGTGCCGACCAGCACCGCGATGCGGTGATTACCGATGTCTTCGCGCGCAGTGGCGAGGAATACCTGTCGATGAGCACCGGCGAGATCGTGCGCCTTGACCGGCTGGTCGACGTCGACGGCGCCCGCTTGGCCGACTACGACGCTTCATCGTGCGGCATCTAGTGCCCAGGCAGCATCACGGCCAACCGCGCGTGGCCGCGAAGCATCCCTTGGGCGACGATCAGCGGCGGATCTGCCCCTGGCCGAACTGTCCAGGCATGGGGCCGGGCATTGGCCCCGGCATCGGCCCGGACATCGGACCCGGTCCGGGACCGTAGTAGTACCCGGATCCATATCCCGGCCCGAACACCGGGCCGTCGTACTGACCGACGCTGATGTTCACACCGACATGGCCAGTGCCGCCGTCGTCAGTGGCGTAGGTCTTGTTCATGCTGATATCGGCGGCCTGCCAGTTGCTGTTGCCGCCGATCTTGGACCAGCCAACGCCCACGCCCACGTCGCCGTGCACCTGCCAGTCGCTGTTGGCATTCTCGCCGGGCTTGATGAGCTCGTTGCCAACCGGCAGGCCGCCCTGCTGGTCGCCGCGCCAGGTGCCAGGCGGCTCATTGCGGTAATCGGCGGTGTTGGCGAAATCGATCCGTGTCGCCGGCACGCTCAGGTCCAGCGCGGGAGCAGCGGACGCATCGTCCTGCGCCACCGCCGGCGCGAAGGCCAGCACGCCACACAAGAGCAGGAAACTGCGTGTCGTGACCGGATTCATGGCGAGCCTCTGGGGTGTGCTGAACGCGCGTGGCAGACATTGACGCTAACAACAGCCGATTGAATGGCAGCTGTCGGCGACCGGCCAGCATGGGTCAACTATACGGCTCAGGACGCCGCTGCCGCCGCCTCGATCGTTGCCACGTCCAGTTTGTGCATCGGCAGGAAGGCCTGGGTCACGCGGTCGATGGTGGCCTGGTCGCCGGCCGCCAGGATCTCGTCCATCAGCTGCGGCGTGATCTGCCAGGACAGCCCGAACCGGTCCTTGCACCACCCGCACTGCTCGGACTCCGGCACGCTCGACAGCTGCGCCCAGTAGCGGTCGATCTCAGTCTGGTCGCGGCAGGTGACGACGAACGAGATCGCTTCGTTGAAGCCGAAGCCATGCGCGTGGCCGCTGTCCATCGCAACGAACCACGTATCGCCCAACCGGAAGTCGGAGAACATCACCGTGCCTTCGCGGTCCTGGGGCATGCCGGCGGGGTATTTCATCAGTTGCCCGGACTGCGAGCCGTCGAAAACCGCACGGTAGAAAGCGCCCGCCGCCTCGGCCTTGCCGTAGGCCTCGCCGGTGAACATCAACGACGGCACGATGGGCGGCCGTGGCTTCCCGCCGGGGTTGGCCAGGATCAGCTGCCACGACACGCCGTAACGGTCCTGCACCCAGCCGTAGTGCTCACTGAAGGGGTAGCTGTCCAGCGGCATCAGTGCCTGGCCGCCGTCGACCAGTGCTGCCCAGAGTTTGTCGAGCTTGGCCCGTGCATCCGGATCGCGCGACGGATCGAAGTTGACGAAGAACGACACCGACGGGTTGAACTTGAACAATGGCCCGGCGCTGATCGCCATGAAGGGCTGCCCCTGCACGGTGAACGACACCACGTCGCAGTCGCCCGACGGCGTGTTGCGCAGCTGGGTGATGGCGTCGACATTCGAGTCGGGGAACACCGAGCAATAGAACTCGGCAGCCTCTTTCGCCTGCTTGTCGAACCACAGGTGCGGCGTGATCGGTTTGACCAGTGACATGCGGGATCTCCTTGCGCGGCCCATGCGTCAGCTACGACGGTCTAACGGGTCGGCAATTCACGGGGCGTGAAGCCGGCCCGCGAACACGCGCCGTCAGAGCGCAGGCATCAGGTCGCGCGTGAGGAGCTTGTACGTCAGCGCATGCGGCTGCCGCTCGTTGTAGTTGGTCGTGGTGATCACCACCACCGCCCGCTTCTCCGGCAGCAGGAACACAGCGTTGCCGCCCGTGCCGGCCATCGTCGGTGCCGTGATGACGCCGTTGCCGCTGGGAATCTTCATCAGCCACCACAGATAGCCGTAGTCGGCGTCCTCGCGGGCTGTGGCCTTGGGCGACAACGACTGGCGGACCCATGCGGCGGGCACCACCTGTTTTCCACCTGCGCGTCCCTCGTCCAGGTACAGCTGCCCCAGCTTCCACAGATCGCGTGTGCGCAGCCCCAGCCCGCCTCCGGCCTGGGCGAGACCCAGCGGCGAGAACTGCCAGGCGGGAGCCTGGATTCCCAACGGGTCGAACAGGCGACGCTGTGCATAGGTTTGCAACGGCTCATGCACCGCGGTCTGGATCACTTCGCCCAGTGTGCTCACGCCAGCAGTGCAGTAACGGAAGTTGCGGCCATACGGTGAATCGGCCGGCTTGGCCACCCAGGCGGGAAAGCCCTGCACCGGAAGGTCTGCGTAGAACTGCACCCAGTCTTCGATCAGGTACATCCGTTCTTCGTTGCCCCGGGAGAACTGGTCTTCGTCGTTGCACTCGACGATCGACGACATCGTCATCAGGTCCTCGACCCGGATGGCCTCCTTGCGCGGATCGGCGTTTAGCATCTTCTGCCGGCGCGCGGGCGGCAGAATGTCGAAGATGCGCGCGGAAGTGCCAGCGAGCTTGCCGTCCTCGATCGCCAACCCCGCGAGCATCCCGGTCACCGTCTTGGTCGCCGAGCGGGTGTTGCGACGTCCTTCGGCGCCGTCCGCGTCGAAGTAGTGCTCGTAAACAACGTTGCCGTCCTGGGACACCAGGATGCTGGTGATGGCCTTGTACTCGCCCTGCTCGACAGCCTTCTGGGCCCGCTCGAACTGGCCGGCGTCGGCGGCTGCCGCACTGCACGACGCGGTGGCGACCCAAATGGAAAGCAGCGTTCGTTTCATCGGACCGATTCTCCATCCGGGCAACCTGGCCGGGTTTTGTGAGGTCATGATGAAGCCGAGGCCAGCCGCCCTGTCCCCGCGGCGAAGGTACCAGGACGGAAAAGCGCTCCGCTGGCCGGGTTCGCAGATTCGCACTACCACGAAGCCTTGCAGGCCGAGGCCTTGCGGCAAAAGCGGTTACTCGCCCCCTTCCAGATCAGACCGGTCGTATGCCTGCCAGTCGCGTGGATTCTCGGCTTGCCACTTGCTCCAGAAATGGGCCAGGAGCGCGACGCCCTCAGGGCACTTCATGGACGTCCGGGTTACCGGAACCGACAGCTCCCATCGTGCCTGCGCGAGTTCCTGCAGAGCGGTCGCCGGCGCATTGCGGAAGCCCATGTGCCAGGTCTCGAACTGGCGACCTTCAACAGGTGCATTCATGAGTTCGCGAATGTCGGTGTGGCATTTTGCCGGCTTTATCCGCTCATACACCGCCTCAACGCTGTCGTTCAATCCTTCGAAGTACTGGAAGAACTCGCTGCCATTGAAGAGCAGCACTCCGGTTACACCCGCCACAGCGTTGAATCCTCTTGCATCGAGCAAGAGCCCATCGATCTCGGCAGGCTGCAATCTCCGCGCGATCCTGCTGACGTAGGCAATGGCGTGAAATCCGCCGGTCATCGACGTCATCGGCCGAGTTCCAGACTCATCACATGGTCATCGTAGGCAGTTCCACCGACCACGAACTGGCGATCGGCGAAGTGGTTGAAACCCTGTTTCCTGTAGAAGGCGAGGGCCGCGTGGTTGCCGGCATAGACACCCAGCAGCAGGCGGGTCGCTCCCGCACCCTCGGCATGCTCGACCGCCTGCTGCAGCAGCCTCTTGCCCAGACCTCCTCCCTGGTACCGCCCCAGCAGGTAGATGCGCTTGAGCTCGAGATCGTGGGCCGGGTTGGCGCCTGGGAGGTCAGGCGCCGCTACAACAAGGTAGCCGACCGGCGCATGGCCCGGAGCGACACCCGCCAGCCAGACCGCAGATCGCGCATCGCCCAGCCAATGCAGGTACTGCGAGGGCGAATGTGCCTTGCGGCAGTGCTCCGCGATCGCCGTCCCGTCGAGAACGCCCGAGAACGTCTCCAGGAATGTCGCCTGGCCGACCAGCGACAAAGCATCCTCATCGCCGACTCGCGCCCGGCGGACTTCCACGTCGACTGCCACGAGACCTCCACTGAATGCCCCATGAGGCGAGAGCCAATGGTCCAGTCGCCGTGCCTATCGGTCAACCATCCATGCAGGCGATGGCAGGCCGGAAGGCCAACAGCCTCACCGCGGCGGCGCGACGCCTGGATCGTAGGATCCGCTGGGCCCATAAAGCCAAATGCTTGGCGGGATGCCAGGAGAGCCGCCTAGAGTCGAATTCGCAGCAAGGAAAACGATAGCCCTCATAAAGCGCCCAACTACTGATCAGGCCTGCCCCGGTTCGGCACACATACCGCTCGCAAAGGCGAATGGCGTGCTTCCGAGCAATCCGGGCAACGCCATCGAGAGCAAGGTTCCAGCACCCGCCTGGAGCAAGAGCGCCAGCCAAGCATGCGCGAACGGCCGAACTGACTGGCGGAATGACAGATGCACGAACACGGCCGCACAAGCTGCGAACGAGATCAAGGATCGGCCAATCAGTGACGCGACGAATTCACCGGCACTCTCGGCGGACACGAAGAAGTCGGCCTCGAAGAGGCCGAGCACGACCTGCACGACGAACAGCACCGCGGCGTATCTTGCAATCTTTCCCCAGTTCACAACCGCCTCCCCCAATGCTTCTTCAGCTTATGCAACCCGGATCCAGACAACAATCGTTTGCACTGGTCGAGGCGGCCCGCCCCGACGACCGCTTTCGGCCAGAAGCCGACATTCGCCTTGACGCATACTTCACGCCAGCGCATTACCGTCGGCACTCCATTTCTGTCGAACGGGCTGGCAATGAAGACCTCACTGATCGCGCTCTCGATCCTCGCGGCGGTCGTCGCCGTTGGCTGCAGTCGCCAGCCCAGCGAGCCCAATGGCGCACCCGAGGGCAAGGTGGCTGCAACAACCGCTCCCACGACCACCGCTGAGCCCCCGGTGTCCGGGACGAAGGCTCCGGCGGACGGCGCCGATGCCCTGCTCACCACGCCAGCGACACCCGAGGTGGTGGCAAAAGGTTTGGAGACCGACGGGTATCAGCTCGCGGTGTCGGCTTACATCTGGGGTTACCCGCTGGTTCGCATGGAGCGCGTTGCCCGGGACTACACGAATGTTCCGAGTCCGAAGCCGGACACCAGCTACCGCGCGCCGCTCAATCAGATCGGCTGGGCCACGTCGCTCGCCACGCCTGATGCGCACGACATGCCGACGGCCAACAACGACACGTTCTACATGAGCGCGGTGGTCAAGCTGGACGAGCCGTACATCTTGTCCGTCCCCGATACGAACGACCGCTACTACGTGGTGAACGTCTTCGATATGTATCAGGAGCTTGAGCACTACATCGGCAGGCGCACCACCGGCACCAAGGCCGCGCGCTATGCCATCGTGCCGCCCGGCTGGAAGGGCGCGCTGCCGCCCGGCGCGAAACGGCTGGATGTCAGCACCAACAAGGTCTGGCTATGGGGACGCCTGCGCATCGCCCAGGGCGAGCCGGTGGAACCGGTGTTGGCGCTGCAGAAACAGTTCGAGCTGGTCCCGCTGTCCGCCTTTGGAAAGGCAGGCGCTGCGAGCAAGTCCGCCGAGCCCCTCAAACCACTGCCGTCTGTCCAGGGCGATGAGTTCGGCTTCTTCACGGAGCTGGGCGCAGCGGTGCAGAACAACCCCATCCGGGAGACGGACAAGGCATTGTTTGGTCAGTTCGCGCGCATCGGCCTGACCGAGAAGGGGTTCGACCCGTCGACGTTGAACCCGCAGGTTCGCGCTGGCATGGCGCGGGGTCTTGCCGACGCGCCTGCGGTTGCTGTGGCCGCTCTGGCCAGTACAGCCACCAAACGAAACGGGTGGGACTGGGTGACCGGGCTGGACAGCTTCGGCTACAACTATTCTCTACGTGCCGTCGTCGCTGGCCCCTACCTGGGCGGCAACGGGGAACACGAGGCGATGTACCCGATTCGCTACACCGACGCGAAGGGCGAAGTGCTGAACGGCAAGCACCGCTACTCCATCCACTTCGACTCGGCACCGCCAGTCGACGCATTCTGGTCGGTGACGATGTACAACGCGGGCGACAAGATGCTCGTTGCGAACGAGATCAACCGCTACAAGGTCGGAACGGATACGCAGGGTCTGAAAAAGGCTGCCGATGGCTCCTTCACGATTCCCATACAGCACGACAAGCCGGCGGGAGACGACGCAGCCAACTGGCTGCCAGCGCCCGAAGGCGACTTCTACGTGATCCTGCGCATGTACCAGCCCAGTGATGCGGTGTTGTCCGATCAGTGGAAAATGCCGCAACTGAACCGAGTTGATTGATGGAGCGCGCTTTCGTCGAATCAGAAGACCGCTTCGGGTCGAAAGCGGACATGACCAGCGGGCGGCGGCGCCGTCCCGCCCAGACGTCCGCTAGCGGCCAGATGCGGTCACGACAATAGACTCACGTTCCTGCCAAACAGGTTTCGGCCCGCGACACCCGCACTATTACTTATGCTCGACCAGAGGCAACGCCAACCTGGCCCATGGTGGCCGCTGTCCGACGAATAAAGCCTCACGAGGCTCGAAAGCGTCGGGATCGTCGAGGCTTCCGGCGTAGATGGTCACCAGGTCAGGCGCGGACTCTGGTGTGCCAAACAGCAGGCTGCCGCATTCCGCGCAGAAGTTGCGGACGGCAGGTTGCCCGCTTCCCCCCGTCGTGCGCGATTGCTTTATCGGCCCGGCACTGGTGAATGAAAGCCTGGAAACGCCCAGCACAGGAACTCCACCGCTTCCCGAGGTGCGCTGACAGTCCCGACAGTGGCAGACGATGGAAAACATCGCCGGTCCCGTCGACTGATATCGGGATGCACCGCACAAGCATCGACCTGTGAGCATTCACTTGCCTCCGTGATTCGGATGGCCCTGATGCCTTGGAAACCAGCCCGAAACGCGCACTGGCCGAAGGGTCTCATCCATCCGTCGTAACAGGACTGAAAGCCCCGGCGACCGCGAGCACGGCCATGCCGACCAGTACGAAGAACACACTGGCAATCAAAGGAATCAAAGGCTCGAACACCGCACCTGGCGGCGGTGGATGCAGCATGGCCCAGGTAACGCGACCGGTCTGGTAGAGACCGAACGCCGTTATTCCGCCGCCGACAAGCAGCAAGCCCCATGTCACAAGTTTCCGCAACAGCCTCATTGCGCTCCCCCTTGCGTGCGACAGCTGGCGACAGGTTACCCGAGCGGCTGGGTCTCCGCTTCAGGGTCCGGGCAATCACTGCCGGCACGGTCACGGCAAGGATCATCGCCGGCTCGCGGCGTGCTGGACGGGGTGTTGGCCGGGAAAGGCTCGACGTCCGCCGCTGGCCGACTGCCGGGCGGAAGCTGGCCGGGCGGTATCGCGTCGCGCTTCGTCGACCGGTAGTAGTGCTCGCTGGCTGCCCGCCGCATGGCGGCCGGCGCGAATGCCAGCGTGCAGTCCGCGCTGACGGGCGGGCTATGCAGGAGCGCCGCGCACGCGGCAACCAGGAACAGGGCTTTCATCGGCGTCGCGTCCGGCCAGGGGACGCTCAGCCTCGCAACTTTGCTACCGGCTCACTATCCGGATCTTGCTAGAACGAGTCCGCAGGCACGCGGACCGCGCCTTCCATCAGCACGCGGGCGCTGCGGCTCATCACCGCCTTGGTGACGGTCCACTCACCGTCGACCTGGCGTGCTTCGGCGCCCACTCGCAGCGTGCCCGACGGATGGCCGAAACGGACCGCACCGTGCTCTCCGCCACCGGCGGCCTGGTTGACCAGGGTGCCGGGGATAGAAGCAGCGGTGCCGATCGCGACCGCAGCCGTGCCCATCATCGCGTGGTGCAGCTTGCCCATCGACATCGCACGCACGTGCAGGTCGATCTCGGATGCGGCGATGTGCTTGCCGCTGGATGCGACGTAGTCCTGCGCCGGTGCGACGATGGCGACCTTGGGCGAGTGCTGGCGCTTGGCGGCCTGCTCGATGTTCTCGATCAGCCCCATGCGCATCGCACCGTGCGCGCGGATCGCTTCGAACCGTGCCAGCGCCTTGGGGTCTTCGTTGAACACCGGCTGCAGCTCGGTGCCGGTGTAGCCCAGGTCGGCGGCGTTGACGAAGATGGTCGGGATGCCGGCGGTGATCATCGTCACCCGCAACGTGCCGACGCCCGGCACTTCCAGGTCATCGACCAGGTTGCCGGTCGGGAACATCGTGCCGCCGTCGCTGTCGTCGGCCGGGTCGATGAATTCCAGGGCGATCTCGGCGGCCGGGAAGGTCACGCCGTCCAGCTCGAAATCACCGGTTTCCTGCACCTGGCCGTTGCTCATCGGCACGTGCGCGATGATGGTCTTGCCGATGTTGGCCTGCCAGATGCGCACCACGGCGATGCCATCAGCGGGAACGCGGCTGGCATCGACGAGGCCGGCGCTGATCGCGAACGGGCCCACCGCCGAGCTGAGGTTGCCGCAGTTGCCGCTCCAGTCGACGAACGCCTGTTCGATCGCGACCTGGCCGTAGAGATAGTCGACGTCATGATCCGGCACCGACGCCTTCGAGATGATCACGCACTTGCTGGTGCTCGAGGTCGCGCCGCCCATGCCGTCGGTGTGCTTGCCGTAGGGATCGGGCGATCCGATCACGCGCATCAGCAGCGCATCGCGCTTCGGGCCCGGCAGCTGCGCAACCTCGGGCAGGTCCTGCAGCCGAAAGAACACGCCCTTGCTGGTGCCGCCACGCATGTAGGTGGCGGGGATGCGGATCTGGGGGAGATGGGACATGGGCAGTGGTTCCGTCGATCAGTGCGTGCAGGGCGTGCAGATGGGGGTCACACGGGCGGCCTCAGGCCGCCTGTGCGGATTCCAGGAAGTCGTTGGCGAAACGCTGCAGCACGCCGCCTGCGTCGTAGATCGATACTTCCTCGGCGGTGTCGAGGCGGCAGGTCACCGGCACTTCGACGCGCTCGCCGTTGCGGCGGTTGATGACCAGCGTCAGCTGCGCGCGCGGGGTGCGCTCGCCGATGACGTCGAAGGTCTCGGTGCCGTCGATGGCCAGCGTGGTGCGGTTGGTGCCCGGCAGGAACTCCAGCGGCAGCACGCCCATGCCGATCAGGTTGGTTCGGTGGATCCGCTCGAAGCCCTCGGCTGCGATCGCCTCGACGCCCGCCAGGCGCACGCCCTTGGCCGCCCAGTCGCGCGACGAGCCCTGGCCGTAGTCGGCACCGGCGATGATGATCAGCGGCTGGCGACGCTCCATGTAGGTTTCGATCGCCTCCCACATGCGCGTGACCTGCCCTTCCGGCTCGATGCGCGCCAGCGAGCCCTGCTTCACGTTGCCGGCCTCGTCGCGGACCATTTCGTTGAGCAGCTTCGGGTTTGCGAACGTGGCGCGCTGCGCGGTCAGGTGGTCGCCGCGATGGGTCGCGTAGGAATTGAAGTCCTCTTCCGGCAGGCCCATCTTCGCCAGGTACTCGCCGGCGGCACTGGACGCCATGATCGCGTTCGACGGCGAGAGGTGGTCAGTGGTGATGTTGTCGCCGAGCACCGCCAGCGGACGCATGCCGCTGAGTGCGCGCTCGCCGGCCAGCGCGCCTTCCCAGTACGGCGGGCGACGGATGTAGGTGCTCTGCGGGCGCCAGTCGTACAGCGGGCCGACCTTCTCGCCGTGCATTTCGCTGATGCGGAACATCGGCTCGTACACCTGGCGGAAATGGTCCGGCTTGACGCTGCTGGCGACAATCGCGTCGATCTCCTCGTCGCTCGGCCAGATGTCCTTGAGCGTGATCGGGTTGCCGTGGGCGTCATGGCCGAGTGCGTCGCGCTCGATGTCGAAGCGCACGGTGCCGGCGATCGCGTAGGCCACCACCAGCGGCGGCGAGGCCAGGAACGCCTGCTTGGCGTACGGATGGATGCGGCCGTCGAAGTTGCGGTTGCCCGACAGCACCGCGGTCGCGTAGAGGTCGCGGTCGATCACTTCCTTCTGGATCGCCGGATCCAGCGCGCCACTCATGCCGTTGCAGGTGGTGCAGGCGAAGCCGACGATGCCGAAGCCGAGCTTCTCGAGCTCCGACAGCAGGCCGGCTTCTTCCAGGTACAACTGCACCGCCTTGGAGCCCGGCGCCAGCGACGACTTGACCCACGGCCGGCGCACCAGCCCGCGGGCATTGGCGTTGCGCGCGATCAGGCCGGCGGCGATGACGTTGCGCGGATTGCTGGTGTTGGTGCAGCTGGTGATGGCGGCGATGATCACCGCGCCATCGGGCATCTGCCCCGGCACGTCGTCCCAGGCACCGGCGATGCCGCGCGCGGCCAGGTCGGAGGTCGGCAGGCGCTTGTGCGGGTTGGACGGGCCGGCCACGTTGCGCACCACCGACGACAGGTCGAAGGTGAGTTCGCGTTCGTACTCGGCGGTCTGCAACGCATCGGCCCACAGGCCGGCCTGCCTGGCGTAGGTCTCGACCAGCTTGACCTGCGCGTCCTCGCGGCCGGTCAGGCGCAGGTAGTCGATGGTCTTGTCGTCGATGAAGAACATCGCCGCGGTCGCGCCGTACTCCGGCGCCATGTTGGAGATCGTGGCGCGGTCGCCCAGGGTCAGCGCCGATGCGCCTTCGCCATGGAACTCCAGGTACGCCCCAACGACCTTCTGCTGGCGCAGGAACTCGGTCAGCGCCAGCACGACGTCGGTGGCGGTGATGCCGGGCTGCGGCTTGCCGGTGAGGTTGACGCCGATGATGTCGGGCAGGCGCATCCAGGAGGCGCGGCCGAGCATCACGCTCTCGGCTTCCAGGCCGCCTACCCCTATCGCGATCACGCCCAGCGCATCGACGTGCGGCGTGTGGCTGTCGGTGCCGACCAGCGTGTCCGGGAAGGCAACGCCATCACGCGCATGCACCACCGGCGACATCCGCTCCAGATTGATCTGATGCATGATGCCGTTGCCCGGCGGAATCACGTCGACGTTGCGGAACGCCTTCTTCGTCCAGTTGATGAAGTGGAAGCGATCTTCGTTGCGGCGATCCTCGACGGCGCGGTTCTTGGCGAACGCGTCCTTGTCGAAGCCGCCATGCTCCACCGCCAGCGAGTGGTCGACGATCAACTGCGTCGGCACCACCGGATTGATCTGCGACGGGTCGCCGCCGCGCTCGGCGATGGCGTCACGCAGGCCGGCCAGGTCGACCAGCGCGGTCTGACCGAGGATGTCGTGGCAGACCACGCGGGCCGGGAACCACGGGAAGTCGAGGTCGCGACGGCGCTCGATCAGCTGCGTCAGGTAGGCATCGAGCATGTTCGGCTCGGCGCGGCGCACCAGGTTCTCGGCATGCACGCGCGAGGTATACGGCAGCCGGTCATAGGCGCCGGGTGCGATCGCGTCGATCGCGGCACGTGCATCGAACCAGTCGAGCGCGGTGCCCGGGAGCGGCTTGCGGTATTGGGTATTCATGGCGGCTGCTGGATTCTTGATCGGAGTGCTGCAGCGACACTCGGGCGCGGACTTCGCATCGTGCTGCCATGCGGAGCCCGGGCGGGCAGGTGCGCTGGGGCCGGGGAAATCCCGGCATCGGCGATTATCCCGCAATTGGCCGGGCCCCGGACCCCCCATTTCCGCCGCCGCGGATGGCCGGGATCGGCACAGCGGGTGGTTTCCAGGCGCGCCGGCGGTTCACCACGCCGTCCAGCCCGGACTCATCGCAGGTGCTGGCGCAGGTCGATCAGGGCCTGATCGGCCGAATCGACGCGGATCAGGCCCAGGCGCGGGTACTCGATCTCGATGGTCACGTAGACGGTCAACGACAGGATGGCGGCGAACACGAACCTGTGCAGCCAGCTGCGGTCGGCGTTGACCGCGGTGGAGTACCCGACCAGCAGCCCCGCGATCAGGCACAGGCTCGCCAGCAGCCAGTAGACGACGCGGGGCGGATGGTGGCGGGTGGCCGCGACGCGGCTGTCGGTGATGTCGAACATCTCGTTCAGCGATGGAATCACCAGCATCGCCGCCGATGCCGGCACGCCCGGACGCTGGCTCGCACGCACCGCCTTCTCCCAGATCTGGTCCTGAAGTGCGTAGCCCTGGTCGAGGCGGGCCTGCGTCGCCGCGCGATCCTCGGCATTGCGGTAGGTCACCAGGCGCACTTCCAGGTAGCGCCGGAACAGTGCCTGCAGCTCCGGTTTGGCATCGGCCGGAAGCAGGTCCAGCCGCTGGTAGGCGGTGCCGATCGCGTTGGCTTCGTCGGCGACCAGCTCGCGGCGGTCATCGAATCGCTGCGCCGCGCCGAAAAAGGTGAAGGCGATCAGCAGCGCGAGCAGACCGAACACCGCACCTTCGGCGGCGTCCGCGCCGCGGGTCAGCCCGCGGCCCTCGCGTGCGAGGTGGGCAAGACCGACCCGTCGCCCGATTTCGACGAACAGCACGATCCCCGCGAACAGGCCGAGGGCGAACACGACCACCTGCAATGCGAAGCTCACCTTCGTCGCTCCACTCAGTGTGCTGTCGCGAGTCTTGGCGAGGCCCCATTAGGGGGTCGTGATGGCGGGAGCGGGCTTACGATCCGGTGGGATCGGCCACGCGCACCACCAGCTTGCCGAAGTTCCTGCCCTGGAGCATGCCCATGAACGCCTCGGGTGCGTTCTCCAGTCCGTCGACGATGTCCTCGCGCAGCTTCACCTTGCCCGCCGCCGCCCAGCCGCTCATGTCCCGGTAGAACTGGGCGAAGCCGTCTGCATAGTGGTCCAGGATGATGAAACCCTGCAGGCGGATGCGCTTGCGCAGCACCAGGCCCATCAGCAGCGGCAGTCGATCGGGCCCGGGGGGCAGCTTCTGGTCGTTGTAGTGGGCGATCAGTCCGCACACCGGTACGCGGGCGCCGTCATTGAGCAGTGGCAGCACGGCATCGAGCACTGCGCCGCCGACGTTCTCGAAATAGATATCGATGCCGCCCGGGCAGGCATCGGCGAGCTGCCGGGCGAAATCGGGATCGTTGCGGTCGATGCAGGCATCGAAGCCCAGCTCTTCCAGCACGTACCGGCATTTGTCGGCACCGCCGGCGATTCCTATCGCCCTGGCGCCCTTGAGTTTGGCGATCTGCCCGACCACCGCGCCGACCGCGCCACTGGCTGCGGCAACGACCACGGTCTCGCCGGGTTTGGGCTCGCCGATGTTCAACAGGCCGTGATAGGCGGTGAAGCCGGGCATGCCGAGCACGCTCAGTGCATACGATGGATGGGGCGCGTTGCCGAGCGACATCAGGTCGCGGCCATCCGACAAGGTGTAGTCCTGCCAGCCGGCGCCGCCGAGGACGAGATCGCCTTCGGCAAACTTCGGATGACGCGACGTGACCACGCGACTGACCGTGCCGCCGACCATGACGTCACCGATCGCCGTCGGTGGCGCGTAGGAAGGCGCATCGCTCATGCGTCCACGCATGTAGGGGTCGAGCGACAGATACAGCGTGCGCAGCAGCACCTCGCCTTCAGCGGGTGTCGGCACATCGAGCTGCTCGAGACGGAAATCCTGCGGAGTCGGCGCGCCTTTCGGGCGGGAGGCGAGGACGATGCGGCGATTGATAGTCTGGCTCTGCGGCATGGGGTTTCTCCGGATGACCCTGCAGGCATGGCGGGCGCCGGGTGCCTTTTCAAGTTGCGCTGCGACACAAGCCGGTCAACACAGCATTCTGTTTTGGCCCGCCAGGGCGCGGACCCGCCCCATGCTGCGCTGTCGTCCGGCCATCACGCAGGCATCACTCCGGGGCGCTGTATTGAGCGCTTTCCCCCGCACGGGTTCACCGCCATGAAATCGCTACTGGTGCCGGCCGCCATCGTCGCCTCCCTGCTCGCCTTCAATGCCCAGGCGAAGCTGCCACTGATCAACGCCACCTGCCCCGGCAATCTCGAGGTCCACGTCGACCAGGGCGGGCCGGTCTACGTCAACGGCAAGGAGGCCACCCTCAAGGTCTTCAACGAGAACGCCTACGAGGCCAGGGACGCAGCGACCGCCACCACCATCTCCATCACCATCAACCCCGACGGTTCGCCGGACGTGTCGTACACGGGCAAGAACCGCGCCCACGGCGTCTGCTCGCTTGCAGGTGCCGACGCTGCCGGTTCAGACGATGCCCGTGCTGCTGCCGCCACCCCGCGCGAGACGTATCCGGCGTCGGAGCAGGCGTGCCTGGCCGCCGTGGCCAAGAAGGTGGGCGTGGCCAGCAGCAAGCTTTCGGTCATCGATGCCCTGGGCGGCGAAGCCGGCATCTCGGTTTCGGTGACGGTGCCGGGTGCGGACGCGCCATGGGCGTGCATGACCGACCAGAAGGGCAAGGTCTGGAACGTCAGCTACACCGGTTCCGAGGGTAAGCTGTAAGCCGGCCGTGGCACTGCTGGAATCTCCTGCGAGGACAGCGCACGCCCTCATCGGGGCGGCATTCGGCGGACTGATGTTCGCCGCCTGTCCGGCGATCGCGCAGGAGACACCTGCGCCTGCCGACGAGCCGTCATTCTTCCTGTGGAACGACACCAGCATTACGCTGCTGGCCTACGGCAAGGGTTTCGCGGTCGATCCCGATGAGCAGTCGACGTTCACGCTCGAGCACGCGCACGAGTCGAAGATCGGCGACTTCTTCATGTTCATCGACTGGACCGATTTCCATGGCCAGCCACCCACCGACTCCACGTGGTACGGCGAATTCGGGCCGCGCCTGAGCTTTGGCAAGATGCTCGACAAGGATCTGTCGCGCACGCTCTTCCGTCACAGCCTGTTCGAGATCAAGGATGTCCTGCTGGCCATGCAGTACGAACGCGGCGAGGATCCGGACCTCGCCGAAGCCGCGCTGGTCGGCCTGGGATTGAACCTCGACGTCCGCCAGGCCGGACCGCTCGGCGGGCTGGGCAAGTTCAACTACGTGCAGTTGAATGTCTATGGCCGCGCGGAGCTGATCGACGGCGCGCGGCATGGCTTCCACGACGCGCAGGTCACGCTGGCCGCCAGCTACCCGTTCCGGATCGGCAAGGCGGCGTTCCTGGTCGATGGCTACTTCGACTGGGTCACCGGGCTTGGCTCCGAGGACTGGAGCTACCACCTCAATCCGCAGATCTCCTGGGATGCCGGCGCGACGATCTGGAACACCCCCGGGAAGCTGTTCATCGGCGTCGAAGTGGACCTGTGGTGGAACAAGTACCAGATCGTCAACTCGCCCTTCTTCGACACCAACCAGAACGCCGTGAGCTTCATGCTCAAGTACCACCTGTAGGCGTGGCGGGTGCGCAGGCAGTTCAGGGCTCGGGAGAGCCTGTGTCCTTCCTGCCTTGGCCTGCCCTGGCCTGGCCTGACCTAGCGAACGATCAGCAGTGCAGCACCGGTAATCGCGAGCGACACCGTCCATGCATGGCGCAACGCGGCGCGGGGCAGACGGTCTGGAATCAGTGCGATGCCCCTGCAGACTCCGGCGGCAACCGCGCCGGTGGTGGCAAGCATCACCGCCAGGTGCAGGCCCACGGCAGCCAGGGCCATGGCCAGTGATCCCGAGGCCGTGATCTCGCGTGCCGGCGAGTTGGTCATGCACAGCGGCAGCAGTGCCGGCACCAGCATCAGGCCGGCGCCGTGGACGGTGGCCATCATGCAGGACCACACCGCGATGCCGGCATGGCCGCGATTGGCGACGTGGTGCCGATGCGGCCAGACACCCAGCCAGCGATGCAAGGCGACGGCGACAAGCAATGCGCCCGCCAGGACCTGGACCAGCACGCGGTCGATCAGCACGCCTTGCGCGACCGCACAGACCACCATTGCGACCGATGCGGCGTGCCCGACCGCGATGGGCAGCAAGGCACGCAGTGCCTGTGCGCTGTCGCCGGAGCGAATGCCGCGCTCGGCCGCGAACATCCAGCCATTGGCCGGGCTCAGCCCATGCAATGCGCCGAGCCCGGCGACGGCCAGCCATGGCCACCAGGTTGCCATCAACGGTTCCCCGCCGGGTTCATTCGTGCGTGGCGCAGCAAGAGGCGGCGGCCTTGGCGGGCGCTTCCGGCTCGTAGCGGTCGTGGTGGCGCACCCAGGCCATCGGATAGTCCAGTTCGTCCTCGTCACGCCCCTTGGGCGTCAGCTCGATCAGGTTGTAGGTATGCATCATCACCTCCACGCCGCGACCGTAGCGCGAATAGGTGTGGAAGACTTCACCCGACTCGTCGCGATGGAAGACGCTGATGCCCGGCGCCTCTTCGTGCGGGAACGGTTGCCGGACGTAGTTGTAATCGACCTTGCCGCTGGACCGCTCCTCGTGGCTGAAGTTGACGCCGAAGTCATGGTTGAAGTCGGTGCCATGCGAGGACACCCAGTTGAACTTCCAGCCCATGCGCTGGCGGAAGCGCTCGATGTCGGCCAGCGGCGCACGCGACACCGCGATCAACGTGACGTCGCGCTGCGCAAGGTGGAGGTTGGCGCCGTCGTTGTGGTCGGCCATGAAGGAGCAGCTCTTGCATCCCTGCTCCCAGCCCGGCGCGAACATGAAGTGCTGCACCAGTAGCTGGCTGCGGCCGTCGAACAGGTCGGCCAGGCGGCGCGGGCCCTGCAGCGTGTCGAAGACGTAGTCCTTGTCGACGCGGACCCACGGCAGCGCCCGCCGCTCGCGGGCGATCTGGTCCTGCAGGCGGGTGAGCTCCTTCTCGCGTGCCAGCAGCGCCAGGCGCTCGGTCAGCCAGCGATCCCTGGCGACAACGGGATGGTCGTTGCGGTCGAGTTGGTTGTCGATTGCGGTGTTCATGGGGTTCTCCAGATAGTGGATTCGCCTTTACCGCGTTTTGCGGGGCAAGGCTTGCCCGTCTCCGGTCGGGCGGCCGGAGTTGGGTTACAAGGTGAAATTGCTGCGTTCGCGATTCGCGTCAGCGCCGCGAACCGGTGCCGGCGTTACTTGCCCGGCCGACGCACCGCGCGGACCTTCCCGCTGGCGCCGCCGCCGCAATAGAACAGCCCTGCGCCGTCGGACTCCAGGCCGCTGACGCCGGCACCGCGTGGCATCTCCAGGCGCTCCAGCACGGTGCCGCTGTCGGCGTCGATGTGGCGCAGTTCGCTTTCGTCGCCGTCCCAGACGCCGTGCCACAACTCGCCGTCGACCCAGGCCACGCCCGTGACGAAGCGGTTGGATTCGATCGTTCGCACGATCGCGCCGGTGTCGGGATTGACCTGATGGATCTTGCGGTCGCGGTACTGACCGACCCACAAGCTGCCTTCGGCCCAGGCCAGGCCCGAATCGCCGCCCGCGCCGGGCGCCGGGATCGACGCCAGGACATTACCGGTGGCCGGATCGATCTTGTCGATGCGCGCTTCGGCGATCTGGTACAGGTGCGTGCCGTCGAAGGCGGTGCCGGCATGTGCGGGATGGTCGAGCGTGCGGGCGACCTGGCCGCTTGCGGGATCGATGGCGAGCATCTTCGAACCGCCGGCGGCCCAGACGCGACTGCCGTCGAAAGTGACGCCACCGATGTTGTCGGCGCCGTCAAACGGACCGTACTCGCGCACGATCTCCGCTGCGCGCGCCGGCACTTTCTCTTCTGTCTTGTCGATGGTCACGAGGGTGGGCATTGCCTGGCTCCTGTTGGCGCCGGTGCTGGCGCGTAGGGTCAATCTACTCAGCGGGCAGCGCGGCAGGGAGTAACAAGGTCGTCGTGAATCCGACCAGCGGCGGCGACAACCAGCGCTGCGCACGCGCCCGCCCGATCGAACGCACCTGCCCGGCGGATTCCAGCTCGGCCAGTGCGCGCTGGACGGTGCGCTGGCTGTCCCCCAGCGCCAGGGCGAGCGCCGAGGTCGACCAGGCGGCGCCATCGGCAAGCAGCGCCAGCAGCGACGCCTGCTCTCCATCGATCGGCGGCACCAGCACGACAAGGGATCGGCCCTCGCGCGGCGCCAGTGCGAAGCCGCGCGCAGTGGCCTCGATGTCCAGCAATGGCGCAACGAGCTTTCGCAAGCGGCCGATCTCGACACGCAGGCGCGCGCGATGCGTTTCATCCGGGCGACGCGTATGGAACACGCGTGCGATGAGTCCATTGCGATCGACGTCGTCGGGCCAGCCTTCGGCCAGTGCACGCAGCAAGGCGAACAGGATCGGCCTCCGCGCCAGCGGCAGCCAGACATCGCCGCCACGCAGTCCGCGACGGCAGGCGTCGACCACCAGCACGCCCGAAGCCATCAGCGCTTCGACTTCCTCCAGGCGCAACGGCTCTTCGTGGCCGGCGTGGATGCGGCGCGCGGCGCTACGGTCGAGTGCGGCGCGTGCTTCGGCCACTTCGGCGAGCAGCGCCGGGACACCGGCACGTCCGGCCGCCTGGTAGGCATCATCGAGCGCCGACTTCGCGTCCGCCGTGCGCAGCGAGCGCAGCGCGACTTCCGCCTTCGCCAGTCCGGCAACGGCCGCGAGCGACGGCGGCAGGCCCTGGGTATCCAGGCCCCTCAATGCCGAGCCCGCCTCGTCAAGACGACCGAGCAACAGCAAGCGGCGCACCGCGATCAGCCGACCCTGCAGCGCGTTGGCGCGATCGTCGCGCGCGTCGAGCGCCGTCGCCGCCTCGGCCAGCGTGCGCGGCGAGCCACCCAGGTCGCGCATCGCAAGCGCCACCTCGGCCTCGGCGACGACACAACGGGCGCGGGCCAGCTCCTCGCGTGCACCAAAGCCACGCGCGGCGCGCCGGAGCAGTTCGCGGGCGCGTGGATATTCCCCCAGCTGGGCCATCGCGATGCCGCGCAGGGCGAGCGCCGGCGGGTCATCGCGCAGGGCTACGCGCTTGAGGGCACCGAGCGCGTCACCGGCGACCAGCGCGCGCCCGGCGGCGGCTATCAGGGAGTCCATGGCGACAGGCTACTGCGCCCGGTCACTCCGATGCCATTGGCCCCTGCGTCACCGCTTCGCCTTGGTCTTGCTCTGGTTCAGCGCCACGGCGGCGCGGATGAGTGCCTTCAATGCCTTCTCGTCGATCTGCTCGGAGACCGAGCCTTCGTTCGTTTCCTTCGTGCCGCTCTTCATGACGGTTGTCGCTCGGTCTGCGAAGCGCTTACATGCGCTCGCCGGGCAGCTTGCTTGCCTGCTTCACCCAGTCGGCGAACCGGGCTTCGTCGAACTCGTCGTGCTCGTGGATATGGTGGTAGCGCATGCCCGGGTGTTTCGACGCGGCCTCGGGAACGGGATGCAGCGAGGTGCCGCGGAAGAAGGCCACTTTCATGTAGTTGGTGAAGGCGTGCACGCTGAGGAACCAGCTGCCGCAACTCGGCGCCCCGGGTCCGGGGCGCGATCGCTTAGCTGCGCTTGCGCCCGCCCTCTGCCCGGCGGGCCAGCCAGCGGCCGCGGGCCCTGGTTAGCACGGCTGTCCTAGATGATGTCAGGGACGCTGCCCGGGCAGGCCAGCTGTCCGGATGGCCGCAAAAGGCGCTGTGGAGGGCCTCAAGGTGGCCGATGCGTCCGGACTGGCACAGCGGGCTTGGCTGCCCGATAGCGGAACTTACGTTTGACCAAGCAGAGGTTCCACCGAGGAGTGCCCTGTGTTCTCGATGTCGTCACGGATACGACGGGCCCGGGTCGCGGCCCGCCTGACCCAGGCCGAGCTTGCGCGCCGACTCAGCGTGCAGCGCAGTGCAGTGACCCAATGGGAGCGCGAGAGCGGAACACACCCGAGCCTGTCGCACCTGACCCAGATCGCCTGCGAAACGCAGGTGCACTTCGAGTGGCTGGCGACCGGGCGTGGCGAGTCCCATCCCAGCACGGGCGAGCTGGACACCGCGGTGATCGCGCAGGATTACGCCCGCGACGAGCTGGAAAGCCGCGTACTGCTGGGGCTGCGGCAAGTGCACAGCCGCGATCGCGAGGCGGCGGTGCGGATCGTCGAGATGTTCGCGAGCCTGCGCTGAGGCGACAGTGTCAACCGGCCTCCGCCGCTTTCACAGAACGGCAGCACGGCATCGACGAAATTGGTGACCCGCCAGGCGGCCAGGCCACGAGGTCTCCATGTCGACCACGACGACGCATGCCCACGAGCGCCTGAACAACTCGGTCTTTGCCCGACGCCCGCTGCTGACCGGTGTGGCCGTTGGCATCGGCTCACTGCTGCCACATGTATTCCTGACGCCACAGGCATCGCTCGGCTTCGCCGCCGTGCTGATCGCCCTGATCGCCGGCATCTACTTCGGCTTCGCCGTGATGAATGGGTCCAGCCGCGACCAGCTGGTGGAGTTCAACGTCGCCGGACTGTTCGCCGTGGCGGGCCTGCTTGGATTGCTGCTGTGGCCGGTGCTGGTCGCGATCGCCTACTTCGCCCACGCCGCCTGGGACCTGGCGCACCACAACCGCTCGCGGCTGTCGCTGGTGAAGATCCCGCGGTGGTACGTGCCGTGGTGCGTGGTGATCGATGTGATCGTGGGCGTGGGGTTGCTGGTGATCTGGAGCAGGAACGGGTTGATCTGAGCGCTTGCGCTCAGTGGATCCGGTGCCGCTTACGACCCGCCCGCCGAACAGTCGGCGCGCGAAGCGGGGACGCCGACATGAGCGATTGCCACGTCGGCGGGCGCTTCCGATGCCCTGGCATTGTTTGCTTCGGTTCGCAGTCGTATCGCGGACATCAGCGCCGCGAGTGCGCGAGTGCTGCCGTCACGTCTCGTGGGTGGTGAGCGCAGACATCGATAGGGCAGTAGCGCTGCCCGCATCGCAATGCTTCGTGCATCGTGCGAAACGTCGGTCCATCGCTGGCCGGCGACGTGAATCTTCCGCGTTACCGCTACTGGACGCCGCCTGGTTGGCGTCCCCGCAGCCGCGGAACATCGAAGTTCGCCTCCTCGCCCACGGAAGGATCAGGTTGCCCGCCCGGCATTCGCACCGTCATCCCCCCCTCCCATTCCATCTCATGCTGGAGCATGACCATGTCATCTGGCCGTCCGATCAGCGAAGCTCTTCGCACGCTCGCAACGAATCTGAAGTTGGACGTCGGCCGCCTCGAGCGCGGCGAGACGCTGAAAACAACGGTGGTCGTGCCCACCCCGCAGGAGATGAAGAAGCTGCTGGCGGTGCGCGCTCCGGGCAGCGACTTCGATCGCATCGCCGCGGCGCTGGAACTCACCGATGAGCATCCGGATTCCTACGAGGCCGGGCTCAAACATTTCTCCGCTTACCTGTGCGGCGTCAGCGAACTCGACACCAGCATCGGCAGCGCCTTCTTCAAGAAGCGCTTTCCCATGACCGTGCACGTTGCCGTCGCACAGACGGTGGAGGTGAAGACGGACGTCGTCATCGAGCCGGGTTCCCCACCCCATTTTGTGTCTTGTGACGACCTGATCTTCGACGGGGGTTCCTATGTGGTGCAGAACACCAACTTCACGCTGTGGGTCACCAATGAGCTGAAGATCAAATCCAGCGGAGGCCGCCCGTACCACATCGGCATCCTCGGCGCGCCCGGAGGCGACGGCCCTGCAGGGCCGAACGCAGAGGATCAGAAGCAGGCGCCGCGCGGCAAGGACGCACCGGTGCCTTCGCCCGGAGTGTGCACCGGCGCAGGCTCAGGCGGTGATGGCACGGAGGGTAACGTCGGCTACACCGGTGGCAAGGGCGAAGACGCGAAAGACGGTCTGCCGAGCCTGGGTGCGCTGATCAACATCGCCAATTTCGCCACCCTGCAGGCGCCGCTGGTGCTGTTCGGCATGTCGGGACGCGGTGGAACCGGCGGCAAGGGTGGGAATGGCGGACGCGGGCAACAGGGCGGCGACGGCGGCAACGGCTGCAAGTCGGGTTGCGAAGGCACCGACGGCGGCAATGGCCGCAACGGGGGGAACGGCGGCACCGGCGGTAACGGGGGCAAGGGCGGCAACAGCGTCAATGGCGGCCTGATCAACCTCAATATCAACTCCGCACAGAAAGGGCCAAGCTTCTTCGTCTACACGGGGCAGCAGTCGTCGCCCGGCGGTGGTGGCGCAGCTGGCGAGGCTGGTTGGCCCGGCGATCCCGGCAAGGGCGGCGAGGGCGGTCACGGCAGTTCCCGCGGAAAGGACGGCAACACCGGCCTGATGGGCAGCCCCGGCACCAAGGGCCAGGACGGCGGCGGCTACGGCACAGCGCCGCAGCTGATCCCGGGCACCTACGTGCCGCCCGAATCGATCGCGATCGAACTGGAGCGTGGGTCATGACCTCCGAGCTGCATGCGCAGGATTATCCGTACTCGCTCAGCGCCAACGGCGACGTGCGCCTGAAGCTGTTCGTGTTCAAGCGGATCTCGACGGTCAACCTCGAGTCCAGAGTGGTGTACCTGATCCGCGCTGCGCTGAAGGTGTCGATCTACAACCCCAAGGGCATCAACATCAATCCGGGCCCGATGACCGAGTACAAGGACTACCCCGCATTGTTCAGCTTCACCAAGACGCTGACATCGAAAGTCGCGGCGGAGAAAAACAACTTTCGCCTGCTGTCGTACGCGCCCATCACGGTCAACTCCGCGATCAACACCTCGCGCAGCGACTCGCACGATCAACAGTTGACCAACTCGACCCAGCAGTCGGTCGGTTCGAGTACTTCGCAGACCAACTCCTTCGGCGTCAACGTGCAGGGAGGGGTGATGATGGACATGCCGATGTGGTCGGTCGGCTTCAGCTACGAGCACGCCTACGCCGAGGCGCAGAGCCGGGAGAACGCGCAGGCCAGCGGCACCAGCACCGGTCAGCAACTGGGCAATGTCGATTCCTTCAGCATCAAGGACTGGGGCATCTACGCCTCGTCGAACCAGACGAACCTGCAGGCGGGCTGGGTGTGCGCGCAGGAGTACCCCTGGGACGTGCTGCAGTTCCGCAGCGTCACCGGTGGTACGGGCGATATCGAAATGCCGCGCCCCATCCTCGATCGGATGCTGATCGACGACTGCGTACTGCCGCCCTCGCAGCTGTCGCTGTTCGGGACGGATTTCACCTTCACTTCGGACTGGAGCTTCACGCCCACTGAGGAGAATGTGGACATGGACACGCCGCTGGTCGCCCTGTCGGTCGACACGGCGTACATGCTGGGCTCGCACGAGCGCACCGGGACCAGCCCGCCATACTCGCTGGCGTTCAAGCTGAGCACGCCGGCGCGGGACACGAAGGAATTCACGCTGACCTGGTGGGAGCTGGAATGCCTTGCGCTCAATGCGTTAGTGCCCGGGCGCAACGATGCCAGCCTTAATCTGGAGAAGTTGCCGGCGAAGCGCTTTCCGACCACCACGCCACTGACGGTCACCTCCCCGACGAACACACTGCTGTGCGTCGCCAAGGGCTTCACGGCGGGCATGGTGGCCGATGTGGCGACGACGCCAGCGACCTACCACCTGGCGTTCAAGGTGACCGACACGGTGGGTGAGGTGTCGCTGTACCTGAAGCACTGGAAGCACGATGCTGCCGCCGTCCGGCTCGACATCAAGGTCAACGAGTTCGATCTGCCTGCGCAGTACGTGGACGCGAAACAGGGCGTGGGCGGCATGAGCAACCGCACGCAGATCATCCTGCGTTCCGTCGACTACATGGCCGAGGATTTCTGCGATTACCTGAAGGTCGGGCTTAACGAGATCAAGGTGACGGTTTCGACCGCTGAGTCGCCGCCGCCTGCGACCGCCCGTTACTGCCTGGCCGCCATCGTTGTGTCGTGATTCCAGAACGCTGCGGTGCCACGCGCGCCGCAGCGGCTTCCGAACGAGGAGCAATCGTGCCGAAGCAATCGAAGGAGCTGGTCCCACCGCAGTACCGCGAGCGGTACACGCCCCGGCAACGCGCCACGCAGACCGAGAAGAGCGCGCGGGTTATGCATGCGCTGCTGAAGAAACCCATCAGCAAGGTGGTACCTGTCCAAAACACGTTGAAGGCGCACGACCCGAAAAAGGCCATCGCCAAGCTCGAGCTGCAGATGAATCCCGGTATGAAGGGGAAATTCGACGACTTCTACCGTGGGCTCTGGGAAGCGCAGGACGAGTTCGTCAGGACCTCTTATGTGCGCGACCTGCTGATACAACTCGATAAGCGCAACCTGAGCAACGTCGAGATGGCACGATTGAAGAATGTCGTCGACGATTTCTCGAGCGTCCGATTCCCCACGCGTTGGTCGGGGTTCAAGCTCAAGGACGGCAACACCATCAACAGTCAGGTCCAGATGCAGCACCCGACGGCCATGAACACCGGCATCTGGGTGCCCGCCGTCCACGGATTCTCCGGACCGCATACCAAGCAGGACGAAGCGCGGGTGAAGGTCGCGCTGGACACGATCAACCGCTTCGTGCAGAAGGACGCCAACGGGGTCGTCACCCTGAAACCGGGCGTGACGGCGGATCAGGTCGTGAGGAGCGTCCTGATCGCCGTTGGCACGTTCACGCTGAACTACTTCACCGCACCGGCTCGCGCCGGAAACGTGGAGGCGACTGCGTCGGACGCGGTGAAGGACGCGCAGACCCAGGCACGCGAGTTCGTCAAGGATCAGCTCGAAGCGATCGGCGCGAAGCGGCATGTGCCCGCGGCCGGCAGCGTGCTGATTCCGAAGTTGAATCTTCCCGCCCGCGACTTCCGCCCCGACCTGTTGGACGAGGGCGAGATCAGCCCGCGCCGCGGGGCTCCGGTGAGCAAGGCCTTGGCGGAGACGTTGTGGATCAAGGTTTAGCGGGCCACGCGGTGGCAGACGCGCTAGCCTGCTTCCAATGCGGCACGCGGCCACTTCCCTGTCCAACCTGTGCCGCGTCCCGGTCATTCTTTTCGCGTGCCACCCACTTCATATCTGCCACGAGTGTGGGAACGACTTGATGCAGTGACGCTGATCCAACTGATCAGAATCGCGGTGACGAATACGTCGGTTAACGCGGCGCGTTCGACAGGCGTGGCGCTATTGGAGGGCCGTGTCGTGATGACGCAGCTTTGGCTGTTCTGGGATGCACCGATTGCCGGCGGGCTGCTGGGTGGCGTTGTGTATCGCCGGCACGGGTATCAAGTGCCGGAACCGCGCCGAACCCCCTGGCTTGCGTATCGCTTCTGGGACATCAGCCGGATTACCCCATGCCCGCTCTGGGTCGTAGCCACACACGGCTTCTCACTCCGGCGAACGGTCCAACTTGCCTACTCGCGCAATGAACTCCCGATCCATGAAAACGCCGAGGAATTTGACCAGGACGAAGCAACACCCGGGACAGGCTCCATCATTGCCTCCCGCCCCAGGCGTGAGTTTGCCGTGGGCGAACGCATGGCGAATCGCACCCGCCAGCGCGGCCGGATTCACCGATTTGCCGGCAAGATAGTCCTCGACGAAGCGCTTGTCGCCGTCGAGATGGTCGGCGGCGGCCCGAAAGAACTTCTCGTCACCTTCGATGCCGCGCAGCTTTTCCATGACGCGGTCCTGCTCGCCAGCGGGCAGAGCCCCCTCCGCGTCCTTTTGCCCCCATCCCAAGCAGCCCAGAAGATGCTCGAATGCGGAGTAACTGAGCTGTAGCTTGATAAGGGCCGTATAGCCGTGAACGGTACTGTCGCCAAGGACAGCGAAGTCGGCATGTTTGAACGACTTCGCTGCCCTATAGCGCGCACCAAACCGGTTTAGATCTCCGACTGTTGTGTCCTTTCCAAAACCCATCTGAGGGAGGCCCGACGGCACATTGGCCTCGTAGTCCTTCCATCTGGGCGGATAGTTCACCTTGTCCGTGGGTTTGATCTTCATCGGATTTCCTTGTGACCGGTGTATCGAACGATGATCGCGCGGCAATAGTTACTGGGACGGCATAGTCAGCGGAGGCTGCGCACGCAGCTCCAGCGAAAGATCGAGGCGAACAAGCCCAAGGGCTTTGCGAGATGACCGTGACTGCTCGATTTGGTGGGCCCACCAGGATTCGAACCTGGAACCAAGGGATTATGAGTCCCCTGCTCTAACCGTTGAGCTATAGGCCCGTAGGCTGCGCATCTTACCAGTCCATGCTTTTGGACGGCTCCTGCTTTTGCACGGCTCCTGCTTTGGACGGCTCGCCCGTCGGGCGAGGCCGCCGCGGTGTCAACGTCCGGCGGACATCGAGTACGGCCGCTGCGCCGCCCCCGTCGCCCATGCCTTGTCCGGCTGCGCCTGCATCGTGAAGTGAAGCTCGCCGCCGGCCATGATTTCCTCGTGGCGGATGAAGGCGCGCTCCAGCGGCTTGCCGTTGAGCATCGCCTTGCCGATGTACGGATGGGCTGCATCAATCCCTTCGGCTACTACCGTGAAGCGCTTGCCATTGGGCAGGTTGAGGCTCGCGCGCGGCAGGAACGGCCGGCCGATGATGTACTCGTTGCTGGCCGGCGCGACCGGGTAGAAGCCCAGCGCGGTGAACACGTACCAGGCCGACATCTGCCCCAGGTCGTCGTTGCCCGCCAGCCCATCCGGGCGCGCTGCGTACTGCGTGGCCATGATCTGCCCCAGGCGCTCCTGGGTCCGCCACGGCTGGCCGGCGTACGCGTACAGGTAGGCGACGTGGTGGCTGGGTTCGTTGCCGTGCGCGTACCAGCCGATCAGGCCGGTGATGTCTTCCATGTGCTCGAAGATCTTCGGGTCGACCTTTGCGTCGAACACCGCGTCCAGGCGCGCGACCAGCTTGTCCTCGCCGCCGTGCGCGGCAGCCAGGCCGGCGACGTCCTGCGGCACGTACCACGAGTACTGCCAGGCATTGCCTTCGGTGTAGTCGCTGCCGTAGCCGCTGGCGGTGGCGTCGAAGGGTTCGCGGAAGCTGCCGTCGCGCTTGCGCGCACGCATGAACCCGGTCTTTTCGTCGAAGGCATGGCGCCAGTTGGCGGCGCGCTTGCCGAACCGGTCGGCAACGTCCTTGTTGCCCATCGACTCGGCCATGCGCGCGATGGTCCAGTCGTCGAATGCGTACTCGAGCGTCTTCGACGCCGCCTCGCCTTCCTCGTCGATCGGCACGTAGCCCAGCTGCATGTACTGGGCGATGCCGTCGTAGGGGCCGTAGCTGGCGCTGTCGACCATCGCCTTGAGCGCCTTGTCGGTGTCGTAGCCGCGGATGCCCTTCATGTAGGCATCGGCGATCACCGGCACGGCGTGGTAGCCGATCATGCACCACGTCTCCTGGCCGTGGAACGCCCACACCGGCAGCACGCCATACGGGCTGTGGTCATGCGAGGCCAGCAGCGAGTTGACGAAGTCGTTGTTGCGCTGCTCAGGCTGCACCAGCGTCAGCAGCGGATGCAGTGCGCGGTAGGTGTCCCACAGCGAGAACGTCGAGTAGTGGGTGAAGCCCTTGGCCTGGTGCACGGCATTGTCCGGGCCGCGGTAGCGTCCGTCGCTGTCCATGAAAAGGCTCGGGCCCATCAGCGTGTGGTACAGCGCGGTATAGAAGCTGCGGCGCTGCGCTTCGGGGGCATCGATGTCGACTGCGCCCAACGCCTGCATCCACTGCGCCTTGGCAGCACTGCGCACGCCGTCGAAGTCGAAGCCCGGGACTTCGGCGTCGAGGTTGGCGATGGCGCTGTCCTCGCTCACCGGCGAGATCGCGACCTTCACCACCATCGACTTGCCGGCGGCTGCGTCGAAGTCGAAGGCGCCGACCAGCTGGCGGCCTTCGATCTGCGCACGCTGGCGCGGGTCCTTTTCGCCCGGCGGCGGGAAGCCCTTGTAGGGGACGTCCTGCTCGGTGTCGTGGAACTGGTGACCACTGACCGGCTGCGAGAAGCGCATGGCGAAGTACAGCTGTCGGCCCGGCGCCCAGCCGCGGGTTTCGCGGAAGCCGGTGACGGTGTCGTCGCTGCGCAGGCGCAACCGCGACCACTGCACCTTGCCGGGGTAGTCGTACATGCTGGTGCGCAGGTCAACCAGCACGTGCGCCGGCTTGCCCTTCGGGAACCGGTAGCGGTGCACGCCGACGCGCGCACTGGCGGTCAGTTCGGCGCGGATCGCGTAATCCTGCAGCGTCACCGCGTAGTAGCCGGGCTGGGCGATCTCGCCGTCGTGGCTGAAACGCGACATGTAGCCGCTGCCGGGCTTGCTTGCGTCGCCGCGTTCGAGCTTCACCTCGCCGGCAATCGGCATCACCAGCACGTCGCCGAGGTCGGAGTGGCCGGTACCGGAGAAGTGCGTGTGCGAGAAACCGGTGATCGTGTTGTCGTCGTAACGGTAGCCGGCGGCCCAGCCGTAGCCTTCCTTGCGCGACTTGATCTGGGTGTCGGGGCTGAGCTGGACCATGCCGAACGGCACCACCGCACCCGGGAAGGTGTGGCCTTCGCCGCCGGTGCCGATGAAGGGGTCGACCGAGGCGTAGGCGCGGGCGGCGGCGGCATCGGGTCTCGTCGCGGGGGCGGCGACGACCATGCCGGCCATCGCCCAGGTGCACAGCGCCGACAGCAGGAACAGGCGGCGCGGGACGGCGGGCGAAGGGGTGGTCTGGCGGGCAAGGCGGGGCATGGTTGCTCCTGGGTCCGTGGCGCTGGCGGACGGAAATTTGGATCGTTCTAAACCGCGGCAACCTAGCACGCGACCGAAGCCACTTCATGCTGCGCTGCAGAATGCGCTGCTCCGGCCCCGGGCGCAGGATGTGCGCAATTTAGAACGATCCAAATTGCCGCCCGATGCCCTCCGGAACCCCGCGATGACCCCACCGGTGCGACCCCGCGCCCGGGTAACCCTGGCCGACATCGCCAACGCCTGCGACCTGTCGCGGGCGACGATCTCGCTGGTCCTGCGCGGCAGCCCGCTGGTCAATGCCGAGACGCGGGCGCGGGTCGAGGCCGAACTCAAGCGCCAGCGCTACGTCTATCACCGCGGCGCCGCCAACCTGCGCCGCAACGTGTCCTCGACCGTGGCGTTGGTCATCAACGACCTGTCCAACCCGTTCTTCGCCGAGTTCGCGGCGGGCGTCGACGAGGCCCTGGCCGCCGCCGGCTACGTCACCCTGCTCGGCAGCACCGGCGAATCGGCCGAACGTCAGCAGACGGTGCTTGCCTCCCTGCTCGAGCACGACCCGGCCGGCATCATCCTCTCGCCCGCCGAAGGCAGCGACGGTGCGCGCCTGCGTGGCTTGCTCGGCGTGCACACGCCGACGCTGGTGTTCAACCGCGAACTTGGCGCCGACTGGGACTTCCTCTCGCTCGACAACGTGCGTGGCGCGCGCATGGCCACTGAGCACCTGCTGGCGCAGGGCCATCGCCGCATCGCCTTCTTCGGCGGACACCAGGATTCAAGCTCGTGCCATCAGCGTCGCGAGGGGTATCGCGAGGCGCTGGTAGCAGCCGGCATCACGCCCGAGCCGCAGTGGCTGGTCGAGTGCGCGCCGACACGGCTGGAAGCAGCGCGCCAGACCGGCGCGTTGTTCGTGCGCGACCCCGCCCCGACCGCGGCGGTCTGCTACAACGACGCGGTCGCGCTTGGGCTGATGGCAGGACTGGCCACGCGCGGTCGCCGCGCCGGTCACGACTTCGCCGTCACCGGCTTCGACGACATCCCCGAAGCCGCCGTCAGCGCACCGCCGCTGACCACCGTCGCGGTGGATCCGCGCGCGCGCGGCCGCCAGGCCGCCGAGCTGATCCTGCAACGCCTGCGCGATCCGTCCGCGCCCTCCACCGCCACCATCGCGCCCGTGCAGCTGAAGCTGCGCGCGAGCAGCCTCAATGCCTCACCAGGGGACAACGCATGAGCAGACGCAACCTGTCCTCGACCGCCGCGATCGCGGTGCTGACGACGATCTTCTTCACCTGGGGCGCGCTGACCAGCCTCAACGACGTGCTGATCCCGCACCTGAAAGCCGTGTTCGAGATGAACTACGCGCAGACGATGCTGATCCAGTTCACCTTCTTCAGCACCTACCTGTTGATGTCACTGCCGGCCGGCAAGGTCGTGTCGCTGTTTGGCTACAAGCACAGCATCGTGATCGGGCTGTGCGTGGCGGGCGCCGGCGCGTTGCTGTTCTTCCCGGCGGCGAGGATTCCGTCGTATCCGCTGTTCCTGTTCGCTCTGTTCGTGCTCGCCAGTGGCATCACCCTGCTGCAGGTATCGGCCAATCCGTACATCGCGCTGCTAGGAGACGGCCAGACGGCGTCGAGCCGGTTGACGCTGGCGCAGGCGCTGAACTCGCTGGGCCACACGCTGGGCCCGCTGCTGGTCGGCCCGCTGATCCTGTCGGGCGTGGTGATCGGTGGCGCCGAGCTGGCGCTGATGACCGAAGCGCAGCAGACCGCCTACCGCGTGACCCAGGCCGAATCGGTGCAGATGCCGTACGTCGGCATCGCGCTGGGCCTGTTCCTGCTGGCGGCGTTCGTGGTCGTGTTCCGCCTGCCTGCGCTGACCGAGGCGACCGAACGCGCTGACGATCGTCGCCATACCTTTGCCGAGGCATTGCGCCATGGTCATCTGCGCTTCGGCGTGGCGGCCATCTTCCTCTACGTCGGCGCCGAGGTGGCGATCGGCAGCTTCCTGATCAACTACATCACCGATGCCCGCATCGGCGCGATCAGCGAGGCATCGGCGGCCAGGTACGTGGCCTGGTACTGGGGCGCGGCGATGGTCGGCCGCTTCATCGGCTCGGCGCTGCTGCGCAGGATCGAGCCGCGGATCCTGCTCGGCCTGTTCGCGATGGTCGCCATCGCCCTGTTGTCGACCACCATGCTCAACGAAGGTCCGGTCGCGATGTGGAGCGTGATCGCCATCGGCCTGTTCAACTCGATCATGTTCCCGACCATCTTCACCCTTGGCATCGACGGTCTCGGGCCGCTGACCAGCAAGGCGTCGAGCCTGCTGGTGATGGCCATCGTCGGCGGCGCGGTCGTGCCGCTGCTGCAGGGCGTGCTGGCCGATCGCATCGGCATCCAGCACGCCTTCGTGCTGCCGTTGCTGTGCTACGTCTACATTGCCTGGTACGGCTTCCGTGGTGCACGACGCGCCGAAACGACGGTGCTGGCACCGGCGGTGACCACGCCATGAGCGCGGTGAATGGCCGTACCGCCATCGCCTGCTTCGGTGAGGCGCTGATCGATTTCCTCGCGGTTCCGCCAGTGGCCGGGCAGCCACGCCAGTTCGCCGAGTACGCCGGCGGCGCGCCTGCCAACGTCGCCGCCGCGGTGGCGCGCCTGGGCGGCAACTCGCGCTTCGTCGGCATGCTCGGCGCCGACATGTTCGGCGAGTTCCTGATGTCGCAGTTGCGCGCGATGGGCGTGGACACGCGCTACGCCGTGCACACGTCCGCGGCGCGCACCGCGCTGGCCTTCGTCTCGCTGGATGCCGATGGCGAGCGCAGTTTCAGCTTCTACCGCCCGCCGGCCGCCGACCTGCTGTTCCGCGAGGAGCACTTCGACCCGACCTGCTTCGACGATGCGGCCGTGCTGCACGTGTGCTCCAACAGCCTCACCGAAGCCGACATCGCCGCCACCACGCTCGCCGGCATGCGCCTGGCGCGCGAGGCCGGGGCGATGGTCAGCATGGACCTCAACCTGCGTCCGTCGCTGTGGCCCGAAGGCGTCGACCCGGCGCCGCGCCTGTGGGATGCACTCGCGCAGGCCGACCTGGTGAAGCTCTGCCGTAGCGAGGCCGACTTCCTGATCCGCCGCGCTGGCGACGAGAAGGCGATGCTGCGCCGTCTGTGGCAGGGGCACGCCAAGTGCGTGCTCATCACCGACGGCGGCCAGCCGGTGCGCTGGTTCACGCGCGATGCCGATGGCGTCGCGCCGACGTTCGCCGTCACGGTCATCGACACCACCGCCGCCGGCGATGCGTTCGTCGGCGCGCTGCTGCACCGGCTGGTCGAACGCGGCGCCGGGGCTGACAGTCTGGTGACGCTGCTCGACGACCGCGTCGCGCTCACCGACGCACTCCGGCACGCCGCAGCCGGTGGCGCGCTGGCGACCACGCGCCACGGCGCGTTTGCCGCCATGCCCGGCCGCGACGACCTCGATCAACTCCTGCGACCCATTGCAAGGACGGAACCATGAGCCGCATTCCCCCTTCCCCGCCCGACTTCCGCAGCCAGGACTTCCTGCGCGCGCACATCGCCGCGACGATGACGTTCTACCATCCGCGCGCGATCGATCCGGCCGGTGGCTTCTTCCACTACTTCCGCGACGACGGCAGCGTCTATGACGCCGCCCACCGGCACCTGGTGAGCAGCACGCGCTTCGTCTTCAACTACGCGATGGCGGCGCGCGAGTTCGGCAACGCCGAGTATCTGGACGTCGCCCGCCACGGCCTGCGCTACCTGCGAGAGGTCCACCGCGACCCACGCAGCGGCGGCTACGCCTGGACGATCCGCGACGGCGTCGCCGAGGACCGCACCAACCACTGCTACGGCGTCGCCTTCGTGCTGCTCGCCTACTCCACCGCGCTCAAAGCAGGCATCAGCGAGGCCGCGCCGTGGATGGACGAGACCTGGGAACTGCTGGAATCGCGCTTCTGGGAACCCGCGCACGGGCTCTACCGCGACGAGGCCGACGCCGACTGGAACTTTTCCAGCTACCGCGGCCAGAACGCCAACATGCACATGTGCGAGGCGATGCTGGCCGCGTTCGAGGCCAGCGGCCAGCCGCGCTACCTCGAGCGTGCGCTTGCGCTGGCCGACCACATGACGCGGCGCCAGGCCGCGCACGCCGGCGGCCTGGTCTGGGAGCACTACGACCGCGACTGGAACATCGACTGGGATTACCACCGCGACGATCCAAAACACCTCTTTCGTCCGTGGGGGTTCCAGCCCGGTCACCAGACCGAGTGGAGCAAGCTGCTGCTGATCCTCGATTCCCACCTGCGCGAGCGCGGCGTGGCCGCACCGTGGCTGCGCGAGCGTGCGGCGCACCTGTTCGACACGGCGGTCACCGCCTCCTGGGACGCGCGCCACGGCGGTTTGTTCTACGGCTTCTCGCCAGAAGCCGGCCACCCGGTCTGCGACCACGACAAGTACTTCTGGGTGCAGGCCGAATCGCTCGCCGCGGCGGCACGGCTGGCGCAGGCCACCGGCGACGACCGCTACTGGGACTGGTACCAGCGCCTGTGGGACTACGCATGGCGCTACTTCATCGACCACGACCAAGGCGCCTGGTACCGCATCCTCGATCGCAACAACCGCAAGTACAGCGACGAGAAGAGCCCGGCCGGAAAGACCGACTACCACACCATGGGCGCGTGCTACGACGTCCTCCACCTGCTGCGCGCGCACGCGCCGGAGACTGACGCGTGACCAACCTTCGTCCGCTGCTGCTGTCCTTGCTGCTGTTCCCCACGGTCGGCGTCGAGGCTTCTCCCACCCTGAAGAAGCCCGCGACGCCGCCCGTACTCACCCAGGCCCAGGCCGCGCAGAGCGCCGAGCGCGTCAAGGCCGAGTTCCTGCACGCCTGGCGCGGCTACCGCGAGCACGCCTTGGGCCATGACGGTCTCAAGCCGCTGAGCAACGCACCGCACGACTGGTACGGCCAGTCATTGTTGATGACGCCGGTCGACGCGCTCGACACGATGATCCTGATGGGCCTGGACGACGAAGCCCGCGACGCGCGCGAGCTGATCGCCACGCAGCTGTCGTTCGACCGCGACATCGACGTCAAGCATTTCGAGATCGTGATCCGGCTGCTTGGCGGTTTGCTGTCGGGCTATCAGCTCAGCGGCGACGAGCGCCTGCTCAAGCTGGCCGAAGACCTCGGCACGCGCATGCTGCCGGCGTTCGATTCGCCGACCGGCCTGCCGTACGTCTACGTCAACCTGCGCACCGGCAAGGCCCACGGCAACGACAGCAACCCCGCCGAAGCCGGCACGCTGCTGCTCGAGTACGGCACGCTCAGCAAGCTCACCGGCAACCCGGTGTTCTACGACAAGGCCAAGCGCGCCCTGGTCGCCACCTACGAGCGTCGTTCGAAGATCGGCCTGGTCGGCGAGCGCTTCGATGTCGAGAGCGGCAAGTGGACGCAGACGCGCAGCCACGTCGGCGCCCGCATCGACTCGTACTACGAGTACCTGTGGAAGTGCTGGAAGCTGTTCGGCGACCGCGACTGCCTGGCGATGTGGAAGACCAGCATCGCCGCGGCCAACCGCTACTACCCGGACGAGGTCAACGGCGCGCTGTGGGTCGGCCACGTCGACATGAACACCGGCAAGCGGCTTGGCAGCCTGTACGGCGCGCTCGACGCGTTCTACCCGGGGCTGCTGGCGTACTCGGGCGACGTCGACCGCGCACGCCGGCTGCAGGCATCGTCGTTCACGATGTGGCGCGTGCACGGGATCGAGCCGGAACAGTACGACTACCGCAAGGGCGAGGTGACGCATGCCGGCTATCCGCTGCGCCCGGAGATCATCGAGTCGGCGTGGTACCTGCACCGCCTGACCGGCGACAAGCAGTACCAGGCGATGGGCCAGGAGATGTTCGAGGACTTCGTCCGCTACACGCGCACCGACTCGGGCTTCGCCACGCTCAAGAGCGTGGTGACCAAGGAGAAGGAAGACGACATGGAGAGCTTCGTGCTGGCCGAGACGTTCAAGTACTTCTACCTGCTGTTCGCGCCAGCGAAGACGCTCGATCCTGGCAAGGTGGTCCTCAACACCGAGGCACATCCCCTGCGCAGGACCTGGAAGTAGTCAGCGGTCGCCGTCATCCCCGCGCAGGCGGGGACGCGGTGACCTGGACCTTGAACAGCCCGCCCGACCCGGGTGAAGCCGCCAGCGCGGCCTCGCTCAAGCGCGCCCGCGCCGTGGTGACAAACAGCTCACCACCGGCGCCGATGCATACGCTGCCGACGTGCGGGGCCGGCACCCGCACGCGCTGTACGCAGGCGCCATTCGGCGCGATCCGCACGACCTCGCCAGCGCCCCACATCGCCACCCAGAAACTGCCATCGCCCGCGATCGCCATGCCATCGGGCTTGCCCGGCAGATCGAGGAAGTCGGTGACGATGACCGGCTCACCCAGCGTTCCGGCGACCACGTCGGCCGGATAGGCGAGCAGCGTCCGCGCAAGCGTGTCGATCACGAACAGCGTGCGCTCGTCGGCGGAGAAGGCCATGCCGTTGGCCACGCCGAGGCCTTCGGCCACCCTGGCTGCTGATGCGTCCGGCGATGACGCATGGAACACGCCGCCACGGCCGGCCAGCACGCCGCGGTGCATGCTGCTGCCCCACAGGCCACCGCGGCTGTCGACGGTGAGGTCGTTGAGCCGGCAACCGGGACCGGCATCGATGACCGGGCCACGCGAGAGCACCGCACCGGTGATGGCATCGATCCGCAGGAATGCGCCTTCGCCGTTGCCTACCAGCGTACCGTCGGGCAACACGCCCAGCGACCATACTGGCTCGATCATCGATGCCTGCGACCAGTCGCCATCGTGCGGCTTGCATGCAAGCAGGCGCCGTCCGACAGGATCCACCCAAAGGATCTGCCCGCCGTGCAGCACCGGGCCTTCGCCCACGGTGGCTTGGGGATTGCAGACCAGTTCCACGCTCGGCGGCGCGGTTCGCGCAACGGCCGCCACCCATTCGCGCGCCCGCGCGCCGACCGCCTCGGCGCTGCGGCCGGGCTTGTACAGGTCCGAGCCGGTACCGAACGCGACCGCACCGGCGGCGACCAGCGACGGCACCGCTTCGGGCGTGACGCCTCCGACGACGATCAGCTGCACACCCGCAGGCATCACCGCTCTTATCGCGGCAAGGGTGGCGGCATTGGCCGGAAAGGCCTTGAGATGGCGCGCGCCCGCGGCGATCGCCGCAAAGGCTTCGCTGGCGGTGGCGAAGCCCGGCAGCGGCAGCATGCCGTTCGCCAGGCTCGCGCGGATCACGTCGGCATCGGTATTGGGGGCAACACAGAACTGGCAACCGGTATCGACCAGTCGCTCGACATCGGCCACGGTCAGCACCGTGCCGGCACCAATGGCCATGCGCTCGCCGAAATGCTCGCGCAGTACGCGGATGGTGGTGAACGGATCGGGTGAGTTCAGCGGGACTTCGGCCAGCGTGATGCCTGCATCCAGCAATGCGGCCGCCACCGCAATCGACTCCTGCGTGGAGATCCCGCGCAGGATCGCGATGATCGGCGAGCGCCGCAACCGTTCGTCGAACTGGGCCGTGAACATCGCAAGGTCCGGTTTCATGCCGGCGACCCCAGGCGCAATGCATGCATCTCCGCGAAGCCCCTGGCGATGGCCTCGCGCGACTCCACGGCGTGGCTGTCGATGTCGAGATGGCTCAGCGCGGCCGCATACAGCGCGCAGACCGTACCGGAGCCGACGAGGGGAATGCTGGCCTCGGCAAGCTCGGGGAACAGCGCGCGCGCATCGGCGACTTCCGAACCGATGAGCAGGCCGCGCAGGTACGAGGCGCCCTCGCTGCGCTTGATGTCGCCGCGGATTACCGCCGCGCGTGCACCGAACAGCAACGTGCCCAGGCCCGCATCGCGACGCACGCCGGCGCGCACGCCGTCGAAGAACGCCGGGCTGGCGTGCGCCGGCCCGTCGACGATCGATGCGAGCAGGCCGGCAGCGGTGAGGCGGTCGAAGATCTCGCCCGACATCGCGGTCGAGAACTCGCGCACGCGACCACCGTCCATGCGCACCCATTTGGTGTGCGTGCCCGGCAGGGCAACGATGCCCGACTGCGGCAGGCGTCGTGAAACGAGCAGGCCGAACAGCTCGGTTTCCTCGCCGCGCATGATGTCGGAGGCGTTGTCGCGGGTACGGCGGCAAGCCAGCCCGGGCACGACAAGCACCTCGACCTCGCCGATGCGCGTCTCGCGCAGACCCTGCGCCAGGCCACCGAGGGCCACCGGGCATTCGACGTAGCCGGCGTCGATCCAGCCGATGTTCGAGCCGATCATGCCGCAGGCGTAGACGTGCGTAACGCCGGGCCAGCGCACGGCCACGCTGGCCATGTGGCGGATCATGCCGTCGCGGTCGAGGCCAGCGATTCCCGCCGGAGCCTCCATCGCGTCGACGACTTTGGCGTCGGCATCGATCAGATAGGCGCGAAAATTCGAGCTGCCCCAGTTGATGCCGACGATGCAGCCTTGCATGTGCTTTTGATTCATCTGGTTCCTGGCGTGGGTGGGGGTGGCGACACTCAGCGCCTGGTGACGCCGGCACCGCCGTCGACCGGGAACACGCCGCCGGTGATCCAGCCGCTGCGGTCGCTGGCGAGGAACCAGGCCAGCTCGGCAATGTCCTGCGGCGTGCCCAGGCGGCCGAGCGGATGGCGCTGGATGTTGCGTTCGCGCGCCATCGCGGGATCAGGCTCGCGATCAAAGGAGGATTGCAGCATCGCGGTATCGATCGAGGCCGGCGCGATGGCGTTGACGCGGATCTGCCACGGCGCCAGCTCCAGTGCCGCGGTACGCGCGAGTTCCTCCAGCGCCGCCTTGGAGCTGGCGTAGGCGGCGAGCGTCGGCGTGGCGAAGCGGGCGTTGATCGAGGTCAACAACACGATCGAGCCGCCGCCACGCTCGCGCATGCGGGCGGCGCAGTGGCGCATCAGGCGCGCGGCGGCGATCACGTTGACGGCGTAGGTGTCGGCGAACAGTTCGTCCGCCGAGTCCATCAATGTTCCCGGCGGACAGATTGCGGCGCAGTGGACCAGCACGTCGGCCGGGCCAAGCGCCGCTTCCAGTTCGGCCACGGCCGCGTCGATGGCCGTGGCCGAGCGCAGGTCGGCGATGGCTGACGCGTCGGCGGCGGGCGCGCGATGCAGGTCCAGCGCCGCGACGCGCACGCCGTCCTGCTGCAACCGGCGGGTGACGGCTGCGCCGATCCCGCCGGCGGCCCCGGTCACCAGGGCCACCCGGCCCGCCATGCTGCCTTCGCTCATCCCGCGATTCTCCGCCCGATTCTCCGCCCGATTCTCCGCCTGCTCGAGGTCGATCGCCATTTGCAGCTACCACGGTGCCTCAGAAGCGGAAGGTCATCGTCGCCTTGTAACCGCGACCGAACACCACGTTGGTGCGCAGGCCTTCGTCATACCCGTCGAAGGTCTTCTGCTGGCTGTCGAGCAGGTTGATGCCGTCGAGCTGGAAGGTAATGCGGTCGTTGAGGTCGTAGCTTACCGTGGCCGACAGGTCCGAGTAGGTGTCGTTGTAGATGCCGGTGGCCGCCGCCGACAGCGCGACCAGGTACTCGTCGCGCCAGTTGTAGGCCAGGCGCGCACTGAACGGTCCCTGCTCGTAGTAGCCGATCAGGTTGGCGTTGTTCTTCGACAGGCCCGGGAAGGCCATCTCATTGCCGTTGATGTCGGTGATCGGCGTCTTCGAGTCGATGTAGGTGTAGGTCGCGACGACGCCAAAGCCGCCGCCGATCGGCACCTGCGCCAGCAGCTCCAGGCCCTGGATGGTGGCGCTGTCGCCGTTGACCTTGCGGTTGATCAGGAAGTTGACGCCGCCGTAGGTCTCGGCGCTCTGGCGCTGGACGATGAATGTCGACACGTCCTTGTAGAACAGGCCGGCTGACAGCATGCCCTCGTCGCTGTAGTACCACTCCAGCGACAGGTCGTACTGATCTGCCTCGAACGGATCCAGGCCCGGCGCGCCGCCGGTGCCGGTGCCCGGGGTGATCTGCACGCCGTTGTCGAACACGGCGTTGTTGTTGAGCGAGACGCCGTTGTTGAGGTCTTCGGTGTTCGGGAACGCGACCACGCGGGCGGCACCGCCGCGCAGCACCAGGCTGTCGTTGATGTCGAGCTTGGCGATACCCGAGGGCAGCCAGTAGTCGTCATTGCGGCTGAACACCGTCGGCTGCGGCGAGCCGTTGGGGTTGATCAGGTTGCCGGTCGAGTCCATGTCGCGACCGACATAGCGGATGCCGACGTTGCCGGCCAGCTGCATGTTGCCCACCGCGGTGTTGAGGTCGAGCTTGGCGTAGGCCTCGGTGAAGTCCTCGCCGATGTTGAACGTCCCGGCGTAGGCCAGCGTGTTGTTGGTACCGTCCAGGCATTGCGGGTTCTGCGAGATCGACGGGAACGAGGTGAATGCGGCGCAACCGGTGAAGGCGTTGCGCGTGGCTGCCAGGAAGCTTCGCGGCAGGCCGGCGAACTCGCCATCCATGAAGTCGTTGTTGCTGTGGACTTCAAGGAAGTCGCCAAGCTGGTTCGCGGGAATGCCGCCGGCCGGACGGATGTCGGCGCGCGAGGGATTCTGGGTGGTGTCCAGCGAGCTGTAGCGGGCGCCGAAGTTGAGCGCGCGGATCGCCGAGTCGTCGAAGTCCCAGGTCCAGTCGGTGCGCGCGGCGGTGGTGTCGGTCTCGGCGCGGTAGCGGTTGTCGAACAGGATCGACAGGCGCAGCTGGTTGGGATCGGTGAGGTCGACGCCGCGCACGTTGAAGCTGCCGAAGTCGCCATTGGTGAGGTCGAAGTCGACCAGCGAGGTGCGGCCGACGACCGGCTGCAGGCGCATGTAGTTCTGGTGGTACTCGGCGTTGGAAGTTCCGTACGACACTTCCGCCGAGCCGCCCAGGTGACCGTCGCCGCGGAAGGTCGCGCGCAGTGCGCTCGACCAGACCTGGGCGTCGATGTCGGCGATCTCGGTATTGACCAGCACCGGGCCTGCCGAGGTGCCCTTGATCAGGATGTCGTGCGGCGAGTACACCGCGTTCGACAGCGCCGCGCTCGGATTGAAGGCGATCCAGTAGCGGTCGCGCTCGGCATCCTGCTTGGAGTAGAAGGTGTCGGCCGTGAGCTCGACGCCATCGGTCGGGCGCCATTGCAGCACGGCGCTGATGCCGTACTTCTCGCGATCGTCGTTGATGTCCTGCGCGCGCATGTCGGTGCTGCCAAAGCGCGTGCGCGCCGGCGTCACCGTGGTGTCGTTTAAGCGGGCGTAACCGGAGAACGTGTCCAGGCCCTGCTGGACCACGTCGTACTTGCTGTAGGTCGCCGAAAGCAGGCCACCAAAGGTGTTGTCGCTGTTGCGACCCGACAGCAGGGTGAACAATCCGCCGCCGCCGTTGCCGCCGAGTTCGTCGTAGCCGGCTTCGGCCGTGACCACGTTCTGCGTGGCGTCGCCGGCCAGCGGCTTGCGCGTCTCGATGTCGATGATGCCGCCCAGCGCACCGGCGATCTGGTCGGAACCGGCCAGCTTGGTCACCGACAGGCGCGAGATGAGTTCCGACGGCACCAGCGTCAGCAGGCCGTAGGTCGAGGTGTTGAGCTGGTCGAGGCCGTTGCCGCCACGTCCGGTCGCATCGACGATCTGGCGGCCGTTGTAGAGGATCACGTTCTCGCGCAGGCCACGCACCAGGATGTCGCTGCCCTCGCCCATGCCGCGTTCGAGCTGCACGCCGGCGACGCGGCCCAGCGATTCGGCGACGTTGGTGTCGGGCAGCTTGCCGATGTCGTCGGCGACGATCGCGTCGACGATCTGGGTCGAGTCGCGCTTGATGTCCTTGGCCGCTTCCAGGCTGCCGCGAATGCCGATGACCGTGACCTGGTCGAGCGTGCGCGGTTCGTCGCTGGTGCTGGCGCTGCTCTGGGGAGCCGGTGTCGCCGCTTCGGGTGCGGCGGTGGTGGTCTGTGCCGCTGCGGCCATGGACGCCAGCAGCGCGGGTGTCATCAGTGTGGACAGAATCGTTCGACGAAGCTTGCGCATGAACCGGGCCTCCCCCCGAAGTCATTGCTGGATCTTGTTGCGATACGAACTGCTTGCGTTGTGTGGCTAATATAGCAATATATGTTCTGCGCAACGCAAGGGTTTTTGCAGATAAATAGTTGCTGCAGCGCAATAAATGCCAGATTTCAATCAGTTGGACTGTTGCCGAGTTAGCAACGTCCAGCGACACATCCGCAGGCGACACGCAACGGGGAAGCCATGAGCGAATCCACAGGGAAGGCAGTGACGGCAGCACTTACCGGGGTATTCCCGATCCTGCCGACCATCTTTGAAGACAGCGGCGCGATCGACTACGCCGGCACGCGCGCGGTGCTCGAGTACATCCTTGCCGCCGGTGCCGACGGCATCGTGTTCCCCGGCCTGGCCAGCGAGTACGACATGCTCGGCAGCGACGAACGCCTGGAGATGACGGCGCGCCTGGGCGAATGGATCGCCGGCCGCGTGCCGCTGGTGATCGGCGCGAGCAGCCCCGACCCGGAGCTGGCGATGCAGTTCGCGCGTGCAGGCGCCGATGCCGGCGCGGTCGCGTCGATGGTGCTCACGCCGCACCGTCACGCCAGGGATCCGCAGGCGATGGCCGACTACTTCGATGCGATCCACGCCGCCAGTGGCATCCCGGTGATGCTGCAGAACGCGCCTGCGCCGATGGGCGTCGGCCTTGCGGTCGACGAAGTCGCCTGGCTGGCCGAACAGGTACCGGGCATCCGCTACGTCAAAGAAGAAACGCAACCTTCGGGCCAGCGCATCACCCAACTGACCGAGCGCGCGGGCGATGCCCTCGATGCCGTGTTCGGCGGCGCCGGTGCGCGCTACGTGATCGATGAACTGGTACGCGGCGCCAAGGGTACGATGCCGGCTTGCGAAGTCACCGAGGTGCACGTGGCCATGCTCAAGCGTTTCGCCGATGGCGACATCGATGGCGCGCGTGATCTGTTCGAGCGCAGCTTGCCGCTGCTGAGCGTGCAGGCCGTGTTCCGCTGGCGCCTGACCAAGGCCGTGCTCAAGCGTCGCGGCCTGATCAGCGGCGACCACGTGCGCGCGCCGGGGCCGGCACTGGATGCGTTCGACCAGCGCGAAGTCGATGCGCTGCTGGCACGCATCGCCGACCTTGTCCCGCTCGATCGCGTGCCCGGAGCAGCCTCGGCATGAGCACGGTGCGCAGCGTCGAGACCTTCATCGTCACCGTGCCGCGCGACACGCCTTACCTGGGACCGCTCGGCCCGGGCGAACGCGTCAACGCGCGCGGTTACGTCGTGCGCAAGGGCAACGGCACGATCTACCCGTCGGTGGACCGTTCGGTGGTCGTGCGCATCACCACCGAAGACGGCGCGGTCGGCTGGGGCGAAACCTACGGCATCTGCGCGCCCCGCGCCGTCTGCGAGATCATCAACGACCTGCTTGCGCCGGAACTGATCGGCCGCGATCCGCAGGATGTCGAACGGATCTGGGACGACCTTTACGGACTGATGCGCGTGCGCGGCAGCTTTGGCGGCTTCTATGTTGATGCCATCGCTGCGCTCGACATCGCCCTGTGGGACCTGCGTGCGCGTGCGCAGGGCAAGCCGCTGTGGCAGCTGCTCGGCACGCGCCAGCGCGAACAGGTGCCCGGTTACCTCTCGGGCCTGCCTGCCGCGACGGTCGCTGGCCGCGTGCAGATGGCGCGCGAGTTCCAGCAGCAGGGACATGACGCTTTCAAGATCCACGCCGTGGTCAGCAGCGAGGGCATCGTCGAGGAGACCGCCGCATTGCGCGAGGCGCTGGGCGACGACGCCGAACTGATGGTCGACCTGCACTGGAAGTTCGATGCCGACCAGGCGCTCGCGCTGATCGACCATCTCGCGCCCTACCGCCTGCAGTTCGTCGAAGCGCCGGTCAAACCCGAGGATGTCAGCGGCCTGGCGCGTGTCGCCCGCGAAGGTGCGATCGCGGTCGCCGCCGGCGAGGAATGGCACACCGAGTACGAGGCACGCCTGCGGCTCGAGGCCAACGCCGTGCGCTACATCCAGCCGGAGATGGGCCACACCGGCATCACCCAGTTCCTGCGCATCGCGCGACTGGCGCAGGCGGCCGGCGTGGCGATTGCCCCGCACGCGACCATCGGCACCGGCATCTTCCTGGCAGCCAGCCTGCACGCTTCGACGGTGGTCAGCGGCCTGTGGCGCCACGAGTGGCAGCACTCGGTGTTCGCCCGTTCGCTGGAACTGCTCGACACCGACATGGACTACGCCGATCGCCATTACCGCCTGCCGACCGGCCCCGGCCTGGGCGTGACGCCGGGAACGCGCTTCTGGAATTACGCCGAAGGCGTCGCCTGAGCGACGTTGCCGTCGAGTGACTGGATCAGGCGCGAATGCCGCGCCTGCCGCACCGCCAACCAGGCCAGCAACATCGCGATCGGATGCAGCATCGCCATCAGCACGAACGTGCGGTCGAACTGGTGCCCGGCGACGAGCTTGCCCACCACCTGCGTCGACAGCATGCCGCCCAAACCGCTGCCGGCACCGATGAAACCGAAGACGGTGGCGATGTAGCGGCTTGGATACAGATCCACCACCAGCGTGCTGATGTTGATCTGGAACACCAGGTGGGCGAACGCCACCAGCGAGGCGATCGCGAACAGGATGGTGAGCGGCGGATGGAACGCGGCGATCAACCCAAGCGGTGCCAGCATCGCCGCACCGGTCATCGCGACCAGGCGACTGCGCACCGGCGTCATGCCGCGCTTGATCAGGCCACTGGATATCGCGCCGCCGCCAATGCTGCCGACGTCGGCCGCCAGGTACACCAGCCATGCCAGTGATGCGACTGCGACCAGCGTCATGCCGCGCTGGTCGTTGAGGTACTTGGGAAACCAGAACAGATAGAAGTACCAGACCGGGTCGGCCACCGCGCGCGACAGGACCAGCAGCCACATCGAACGGTCGCGCAGCAGGTTTCGCCACAGGGAGCCTTCGCCCTTGATCGCGGGAGCCTCCGCGCTTGCCGGCGTCGCGGCCACGGCCTCGCCGCGCGGCTTCGACGGAAATATCCACCACCACGCCACGATCCACAGCAGGCCGACTGCGCCGGTGGTGATGAACGCCCAGCGCCAGCCGAACACCACCGCGATGCCGCCGATCAATGGCGGCGCGATCGTCGCGCCGACCATCGCGCCGGCGGTGTAGATGCCCAGCGCCAGGCCGCGTTCCTGCGGCGGGAAATGTTCGGAGACGACTTTCGAACCGACCGTGTAGTTGCCCGGCTCGCCAAGGCCAAGCGCGAAGCGCGCGGCGCCGAGTTCACCGGCGGTGCGCACCAGTCCGGTGAACAGGTTGGCGATCGACCACCAGCCGACGAACAGCGCCAGCGCCACCTTCGATCCGAGCAAGTCGGTGATGCGCCCGGCCAGCAGGTAGGCGACGGTGTAGGCGAGCAGGAACATCTGCACCACGCGCGCGTAGGCCGGATCGTCCATGCCCAGGTCGCGCTGGATGGTCGTGGCCAGGATCGACAGCGCCTGGCGGTCGAGGTAGTTGATGACGGTGGAGACAAACAGCAGGGCGAGCAGTGCCCAGCGGACGCGGGCCGATCCTTTCCAGTTCACGAAGTACCGCCCGCTCCCCAAGGTGTCGCTGGACGTTATTGCTAATTTAGCAACACGTCAATCCGCACTGCACCACACCCCAGGCGCACCGCTCAACCGATCTCCTTCACCGCTTCACGCAATGCAGCGACCAGGTCGGCAGTCGCCGACTCCTGGATCCAGCCCGACATCGCGATGCCCGCATGCACCGGATCGCCCATCGGCACGGCGACGATGTGGTGGTCGCGGTCGTCGGCGACGTGGATGCGGGCATAGCCCTGCGCGCGGGTGGCCTGCAGCGTCGCCAGCAGCGATTCGATGCCCTCGGGGAACATCGGGATCTCGTGACCCTCATACAGGTCGCGCACTTCCTCGTCGGTCATCTGCGCGAGAAGAACGATGCCGATGCCGCTGGTGGTCGCCGGCAGCAGGCCGATGCGGCCCAGGCCGCGCGCGGCCTCGATCCCCGGCGGGGCATGGAACAGGTAGCTGACGCTGTGGTTCCACAGCACGCCCAGGGCAACGGTATGACCGTACCGGCGCAGCTCCTCCAGCACCGGCAGCGCGCGCCGGATCAGGCCGGAGGCGAACAGGCTCTGCGCCGCCAGCACATGCATGCCCGGGCCGGCGGTGTACTTGCGGTTGGCCGTCTGGCGGGCGATGCCCAGGTAGGCCAGGGTCTTGAGCAGGCGGTTGACGCGGGTCGGGTTGGCGTCGAGCTGGCGCGCCAGCTCGCGGCAGCCCACGGGCTCGGGCGAGGAGGCCAGCGCCTGCAGCGTGGCGATCCCGTCGATCAGGCTCTGGTTGGGCTGCGCATTGGGCTTGGCTTTCATCCGTTCAGGGTAACGGCGAACGGGGCCGGGGGACAGATGGCTGCTATATGCGCAACGAATGTGACAGCTGCCGTCACCCTCACCGTCATTTCCGCGAAGGCGGCGATGACGGGACGGTGGGCTCCAGCACTTGCTGACAGCACGCTGTCAGCGGCCAGGCGTACGCTCGCCTTTCCTTCCCCCGGAGACGAACCATGAAGACCGAACAGGTGGCCGCAAGGCTGGTCGAGTTGTGCAGGGCCGGAAAGTTCGACGAAGCGCAGCGTGAGCTTTACGCCGACGATGCGGTGAGCATCGAGCCGGAGGGCTTGCCGGCGGGCGCGCTGGGCAACGTCAAGGGACTGGCGGCGATCCAGGTGAAGAGCCAGAGGTTCCACGACAGCGTGGAGACGTTCCATGGCGTTTCGTGCAGCGATGCCGTCGTCGCCGGAAACTGGTTCAGTGTTGCCATGGGCGTGGATGCGACGTTCAAGGGCATGGGCCGCGTCGACATGCGCGAGATCTGCGTGTACCGCGTGCGCAACGGCAAGATCGTGCACGAGCAGTTCTTCTACGACGTGGACGCACCCGCCGCTTGATGCACTCCTCTACGTCGCTGGCCAAAAAAAACCCCGCTTTCGCGGGGCTTTTTTTCAACTCATGCCGACACCGGTCAATCGATATCGAGGAAGCTGCGCAGCTGTTCCGAACGGCTCGGGTGACGCAGCTTGCGCAGCGCCTTGGCCTCGATCTGGCGGATGCGCTCACGGGTGACATCGAACTGCTTGCCGACTTCCTCGAGGGTGTGGTCGGTGTTCATGTCGATGCCGAAGCGCATGCGCAGCACCTTGGCTTCCCTCGGGGTCAGGCCGGCGAGCACGTCGCGGACCGTCTCGGTCAGGTTGATGTTGGTGGTGGCCTCGACCGGGGACTCGATGTTCGTGTCCTCGATGAAATCGCCCAGATGCGAATCCTCGTCGTCGCCGATCGGGGTTTCCATCGAGATCGGTTCCTTGGCGATCTTCATGACCTTCCGGATCTTGTCCTCCGGCATGTCCATTTCTTTCGCCAGCTCTTCCGGAGTCGCTTCGCGGCCGTACTGCTGCAGCATCTGGCGGCTGATGCGGTTGAGCTTGTTGATCGTCTCGATCATGTGCACCGGGATACGGATGGTGCGCGCCTGGTCGGCGATCGAGCGGGTGATCGCCTGGCGGATCCACCAGGTCGCATAGGTCGAGAACTTGAAGCCGCGGCGGAACTCGAACTTGTCGACCGCCTTCATCAGGCCGATGTTGCCTTCCTGGATCAGGTCGAGGAACTGCAGGCCACGGTTGGTGTACTTCTTGGCGATCGAGATCACCAGGCGCAGGTTGGCCTCGACCATTTCCTTCTTGGCCTTGCGCGCCTTGGCTTCGCCATAGGCCATCTGGCGGGAGATGTCCTTGATGTCGGCCAGGGTCAGCAGCGATGCGGTTTCGACCGCGATCGTGGCTTCCTGCTCGGAAATGATCTGGTCCTTGACGTCACGCAGGCCCGACGACCACTTCTGCTTGCGCTTGAGCAGCTCGTCCACCCACTCCAGATTGGTCTGGTTGCCTTCCCAGGCGCGGATGAAGTCCTTGCGCGGCATCTTGGCGACGCGCGTGGACAGGTCGAGGATGCGGCGCTCGTGGTCCTTGATCTTGTTGACGACCTCGCGCAGGTTGCGCACCAGCACGTCGGTCAGCGGCAGCGGCAGCTTGAAGGTGACGAACACCGCGGCCATGTCCTCGCGCAGCTTCAGCGCGGTCTTGTGACCGGCACCGTGCTTGGCGTGCGCCTTGAGGAACTTGTTGTAGTGGTCGGCCAGGGCTTCCATGCGCGAGGCGACTTCGACCGGGTCCGGACCGCTGACGACCTCTTCGGTTTCCTCGGCGACCGGTGCTTCTTCCTCGTCGTCATCGACTTCGGCGTCGGGATCGGCCACGACCACCGGTGCCGGCGGCTCCGGCACGTCGTCGAGGTGATCGTTGAAGCCAACGATGATCTCGGCCAGGCGCTTCTTGCCCGCCTTGTGCTGCTCGTAGTCTTCGAGGATCGAGGCGATGGTTGCCGGGAACACACCGAGCGACGCCTGGACCTGGCCCAGGCCTTCCTCGATGCGCTTGGCGATGGCGATTTCGCCTTCGCGGGTAAGCAGTTCGACCGTACCCATTTCGCGCATGTACATGCGCACCGGGTCGGTGGTGCGACCGCCTTCGCCGTCGAGCGCGGTCAGCGCAGCGGCAGCTTCTTCGGCGGCGGTGTCGTCGACTTCACGGTTGCCCGTGCCGCCGTCTGCGAGCAGCAGGGTTTCGGCATCGGGGGCCACTTCGTGGACCTCGATACCCATGCCGTTGATCATGCCGATGATGTCTTCGATCTGCTCGGCATCGACGAGATCGTCGGGCAGGTGATCGTTGACCTCGGCATAGGTCAGGTAGCCCTGCTCCAGGCCCTTGCTGATCAACTGCTTGATATCGGAGGAGGGGGGCTGACGTTCGTTGGCCATGTGCTGCGCCACCGCGCTATGAGAGGGTTGGGAACGTTCCAGTATATCAGGCCGGAGGGGTCGGGGCCGGACTCAGGAACGGAGAAGGAAGGTGACCGGGCCGTCGTTGACCAGGCTGATCACCATATGGGCACCGAAGCGCCCCGTTTCCAGCCCCCCTGTGTGTTTTTCCCTGCATATTCCGACCAGCCTGCTGAACAAAGGTTCAGCCAGCCCGGGCGCGGCGGCGGTACTGAAGCCCGGACGCATCCCGCTGCGGGTATCGGCCGCCAGGGTGAACTGGCTGACCAGCAGCAACCCGCCGCCGGTGTCCGCCAGGCCGAGATTCATTCGGCCGGCCTCGTCCGCAAATACACGGTATCCGAGCAGCCGTTCGGCCATCCGCTGCGCCTGGGCTTCGCCGTCGCCCGGCTCGACCCCGACCAGGGCCAGCAGGCCGGGGCCGATGGCGCCGACAGTTTCGCCTTCGACCCGGACTGTCGCCTCGGTCACGCGTTGGATCAGGGCCAGCATGCAGGGGGTCGGCTCGGTCGGCGGAAGTGGGGTTGCGGGGCTGTTGTAGCCTAAGGCGCGGTCCGGGTGGAACCCCGGAGCGCTCCCCCTCCCTCGTCGAACCACGCCATGACCGGCTTTGCCGCCCGCCTGCTGTACGTCTCCGCGGCCCTGCTGGGCCGCCTTCCCTGGTCGTGGCTGATGCGTCTGGGCGATGCGCTGGCGGCGTGGTGGCGCTGGCGCGACGTCCGCGAAAGCCGCGTGGCGCGGATCAACCTGGAGCTGGCCTACCCGGAGCTGCTGCCGGCGCAACGCGATGAGCTGCACCAGGCCATCCTGCGCACCACCGCGCGCCAGGTGCTGGAAACCGTGCGCCTGTGGACCCGTCCTCACGATGAGAACCTGGGCCTGCTGCGCGAACAGCACGGGACGGAGCTGATGGACCAGGCGATCGCCGCCGGCCGCGGCGTGATTATTGCCGCGCCCCACCATGGCAACTGGGAACTGCTCAACCAGTGGCTGGCCTGGCGCACGCCGCTGGCGATCCTGTACCGGCCGCCGGAGTCGGCGGTGGTCGAGGCATTCCTCAACCTGGTCCGCGCGGATTCCGGGCACGCTGGTTCCGGGCACGCTGGTTCCGGGCACGACGGTGGCGACGACGGCGAGCGCGTCACCCAGGTCCGCGCCGAAGGGCCGGCGATCCGGCAGCTGTTCAAGCGCCTCAACGATGGCGGCGTGGTCGGCATCCTGCCCGACCAGCAACCCAAGGCCGGCGATGGCGAGTTCGCGCCGTTCTTCGGCATGCAGGCGCTGACGATGACCCTGCTCGGGCGACTGGCCTCGCGCACCGGCGCGACCGTGCTGTTCGCCTGGTGCGAGCGCGTGGACACCCATACCGGCCACCCCGGCTTCGCCCTGCACATCGAGGCCGCGCCGGCCGCGGTCTCCGACCCGGATCCGAAGGTGGCCGTGGCCGCGCTCAATGCCGCGGTCGAACACATTGCCCGGCGCGACCCGGCGCAATACCAGTGGACCTACAAACGCTATACGCTGCGACCGCCGGGTTCTGGGGAAGAGAACCCGTACTGGAACCGCTGACCGGGCGCCTGCCGAACGACAGGCATCGCCGGCGCGGCCGACGCCCGACACTGACGGATGCCCATGCTCACGCCCGATTCGCCGCACGCCACGCCAGCCACTGGCGTCGATTCCGCCGCCGAATGGCAGCCGCTGCCCGTCCGCGCCCGCACACTGTTCCTGCTGGGAACGGCGCCGCTGGCGATCCCGTTCGCCTTCGCCGGGTTCATCTTCACCCGGGTCTTCGAACTGCCCGCGCTGCTCGCACCGCTGGGCCTGGTCGTGGGCCTGGCGCTGGGCATCTGGCTGGGACTGAAGCAGTACCGCTACACCTTCTGGCGCCTCGACGAGGACGGCCTGGCGATCCGTCGCGGCCGCATGTGGCAGCGCGAGACGCGGGTGCCGGCCACGCGCGTGCAGCACCTCGACCTCAAGCGCGGCCCGCTGCAGCGCCGGCGCAACCTGGCGACGCTGGTCGTGCACACCGCCGGCACCCGGCACAGCTCGGTGGCGGTTCCGCACCTGGACGCCGACGATGCCGAACGCCTGCGCGATCGCCTCGGTCGCCAGATCGACCACGATGACGACCGCTGACGGTCGGCCCGCGTGCGACTGGACCTCATGAACGGACCCGTGACAGCAACAGAACCCGAGCGTCGCCTGCATCCGATGTCATGGCTGTTCGTGCTGCTGCAGCAGCTCAAGCAGTTCATCGTGCCATTGGCGGTACTGCTGTTCTTCGGTCGCGGCGACCGCAACGAACTGTGGCCGCTGATCGGTGTCGCCGTGCTGGTGGTGACCTCGCTGTGGCAGTACTTCACCTACCGCTACGGTGTCGCCGGCGATCACCTGGTGGTGCGCAGCGGATTGCTCGAGCGCAGCCTGCGCGTGATCCCGTTCGCGCGCATCCACAACGTCGCCCTGCAGCAGTCGCTGCTGCACCGGGTTTTCGGCGTGGCCGAAGTGCGCCTGGAGTCGGCCGGTGGCGCCAAGCCCGAGGCACAGATGCGCGTGCTCAAGCTCGACGATGCGCTGGCGCTGGAAGCGCTGGTGCGCCGTCGCGGCGCCGCCGCCGATGTGGTCGTCGAAGAGCCCGCTGCCGACATCCTGCTGACCCTGCCGCCCGCCGAAGTGCTGCGCCTTGGCATCGTCTCCAATCGCGGAATGCTGGTCGTCGGCGCCGCATTCGCCGGCTCGGCACAGTTCAGCCCGAAGCTGATCCCGAACCTGTTCGAAGCGGTGGGCACGCGCATGTTCGGCTATGCCGGCGAGCACGGTTTTGGTCCGGCCGAATATGCCGCCGCCGGCCTGGCGGTGTTCGCCGTGCTGGTGGGCGCGCTGCGGCTGCTGTCGATGCTGCTGGCGTTGCTGCAGTACTTTGGCTTCACGCTGAGCGAGCAGGATCGCCGCCTCACGGTCGAACGCGGCCTGCTGGCGCGCTGGCGCACCAGCGCATCGCGCCGCCGCATCCAGGCCTGGACCCTGCGCGAAGGCGTGCTGCACCGCTGGCTCAAGCGGCGCAGTCTCGAGGTCGACACCGCCGTGGCCGAGGACGGCCGCCAGCAGCGCGCATTGCGCGAGCTGGCGCCGATCGCCACGCCGGGCGCGTGCGATGCGCTGATCGAGCACCTGCTGCCGCGCGCGACCTGGTCGCAGCTGGCGTGGCAGCCACTGCCGGCGTCGAGCTGGTGGCGGCTGTTCCTGCCCTCGCTGCCGTGGGTGCTGATCGTGACGGTCGTGCTGTGCGCGCGGTTCGGCGCATGGGGCCTGCTGGCGCTGCTGTGGTTGCCGTGGTCGGCCTTCAAGGCGCGCCGGCGTGCGCAGCGGGCCGCCTACGCGGTTGGCGAGGAAGTGATCGCGGTACGCGAAGGCTGGTGGACCCGCCACTGGCGCTTCGCCGAGATCGACAAGCTGCAGGCGCTGCAGCTGACTCGTTCACCGATCGACCGCCGTTGCGGCACCGCCACGCTGTGGCTCGACACCAGCGGCGCCGGCGCGATGGCACCGCCGCTGCGCGTGCGCTTCCTGCCCGAGGCCGACGCGCGGGCGCTGTACGAGCGTCTGGCGAGCGAACTGGCCAGGCGCCCGCTGCGCTGGTGACGCTGCTGCGGCCCGGTCAGGGCCGCCAGTAGTTCAGCTCGCGACGGATCTGCAGCGCGCGCCACAGCGACGACAGCGGCTTGCGCCGCAGCGCGCCCAACCCGCCGTCGAGCAGCGCCTCGGTGGCGGCCATCACGCGTTCGGAGGAACGGCCGTCGCGGTAGGGATGGATCGAATCGGCGTAGGCCGACAGCGCAGCGATCAGTGCCGGTTCCGGCGCGAACGCTCGGTCGAGCATCTGCGGCAGCAGCGCCGGATCGCCGAACTCGATCATGTGCGGCTTTGGCGCTCGATTGCGGAACGTCACCACCGGCTTGCGCTGCACGACGAACTCCGACACCACCGAGGTCGTGTCGGCCAGCAGCACATCGGCGGCGCGCTGCGCGGCGACCAGCTGTTCGGTTTCGAAGAACGCCGCGTTGGCACCGGCCAGCGAGCGATATCGCGCGAACAGTTCCGGCGGGCACTTGGGATGCAGGGTCAGCAGCCAGTAGCGGTCGCCCCTGGCCACCTCCGCGGCGATCGCGTCGAACAGGCGCGGCGCGGCGCTCAAACGCTCGGTGAAGGTGGATGCGAACATCACCACCGGCCGCGAACCGGCCGGCGCGCGCAGCGCTGCCGAGGCACCCTCGTCATCGCGGAACAGCGGGTCGAGCTTGGGCCAGCCGGTCTCGACCACGGCGAAGTGCCCGGCCTGCGCGGCCAGCGCCTGGAACGGTGCGGTCGTCGCCGGGCCCTGCGTGCAGTACAGATCGAACAGCCCACGCACGCGGAAATGGCCGCGCTCGTCGGAGCGCTTCTCGACATTGAAGCCATGGAACAGCTGCACCTTGGCGCCGGAAACGAACGGCGGCACCCAGTTGGCGGCGCTGAACACCGCACGCGGTTTCAGCGCGACCGCCTCGTGCAGGCCTATCATTCGCACCGGCGCCGGCAGTTCGGCGCCGGCGGCGCCATCGACGAACCAGGCGTGGACGCCGTGCCCCGCTGCTTGCAGCGCCTGCGCCAGCGGTTGCAGGATGGGCAGCGCATAGCGTTCGCTCGCGAACAACAGGTAATCGGCCATCAACGCTTCCTCGAATACGCCATCGACGCAGGACACGCCAGGCCTGCCCATGTCAGCACGGCCGCTGTCAGCGTGCCCGCTCTCAGGCTGCATTATCACGTTCAACGAGGCCGACCGCATCGGCGACTGCATTGCCTCCCTGGCGTTCTGCGACGAGGTCGTCGTGGTCGACTCGAACTCCACCGATGCCACCGCGCAGATTGCCCGCGACCTCGGCGCACGCGTGATCCAGCGACCGTTCGAGGGGTTCCGCAGCCAGAAGCAGTTCGCCATCGACCAGGCCGCGCACGACTGGGTGCTGTGCCTGGATGCCGACGAGCGCGTCAGCGACGCCCTGCGCACCTCGATCGAGGCCGAACGCGCCGGCGCCTTCGGTGACGCCGCCGGCTTTCGCTTCGCTCGCCTGAGTGAGTACTTCGGCAAGTTCCTGCGCCATGGCAACGCCTACCCCGACCGGGTCCTGCGGCTGTTCGACCGCCGCCGTGGCGGCTGGCGCGGCACGCGCGAGGTGCACGAGGCCGCCAGCGTCGATGGCCCGGTGCGGACCATTGGCGGTGACCTGATCCACTACCCCTACCGCTCGCTCGAGCAACAACTGCTCAAGACCCAGCGCTACGCGCGGATGATGGCCGAGCACGATTTCGCCCGCGGCAAGCGGGCGACACTGACCGGCCTGGTGCTGTCGCCGGCGTGGCGGTTCTGGCGCGGCTACCTGCTGCGTGGCGGCTTCCGCGACGGCTGGCACGGCCTGGTCTACGCCTACGTCCGCGCCAACTACGTGCGACAGAAGACGATCATGCTGTGGATGCTGCAGAACGGGCAGCGCGTGAGCGGACCGGACCGATGAACGCCGACGTCACGATGCAAGCCAGCCCGACGCGCGCCAGCGTCGTCATCACCACCTACAACTGGCCACAGGCGCTGGAGCTGGCGCTGGAAGCACTGGCGCGCCAACACACGTTGCCGCACGAGGTCGTGGTCGCCGACGACGGTTCGCGTGACGACACCCGCGCGATGCTCGAGCGCGTCGCGCGCGCCTTCCCGGTACCGTTGCGGCACAGCTGGATCGAAGACCGCGGGTTCCGCGTCTCGCTTGCCCGCAACCGCGCGATCGCTGCGACCAGTGGCGACTACGTGCTGCTGCTCGACGGCGACATGCTGCCGCACCCGATGTTCGTTGCCGACCATCTGCACGCCGCCGAGCGCGGTACCTTCGTCCAGGGCATGCGCGTGCTGACCGACGAGGAAGGCCGCGACCGGCTGCTCAGGCGCGAGGTGTCCGAACTGGGCTTCTTCGACCGCGGCCTGACCCGTCGTCGCCACACGCTGCGGATCCCGCCACTGGCGGCGCTGTCGCTGCGCACCACGCGCGGCCAGAGCGGCAGCGCGATCAAGACCTGCAACCAGGGCTGGTGGCGCGACGACCTGGTGATGCTCAACGGTTTCGATGAGCGTTTCGAGGGCTGGGGTCGCGAGGACAAGGACCTGGCCGTGCGTGCGTTCCATGCCGGGCTGGAGCGCCGATCGCTGCGCTTCGCAGGGCTGGCCACGCACCTGTACCACCCCGAGCGGCACGAGGAAGGCGCCAGCCCGAACGACGCCCTGCTCGCCGAAACCCGCGCCAGCGGCCGCGTGCGCAGCCCGCTCGGACTGGACGCGCATATCGCCGACTTCGCAGCCAACCCCCTCCCCGACCTGCGCCAAACCCCGTAGCCCGGGTAAGCGAAGCGCACCCGGGATTGCACGCGCCCCGATTACCGGCAATTGGCCGCGGCGGCGCCCGGCACCAGCGTCCATCCGCGCCGGTTGGCGTGACCCAGGTGCTGCGCCTTGCCCGTTTCGATGCACGCGGCCAGCGCCACGTCCTGCACCAGCAGCCATCGCGTCCCAGGCGCCTGTCGCTGCCAGGCCAGACCACGCTGCATCTGCTCGTCGAAGTCGACCTTGAAGCCGAACTCGGCGACACGCCGGTCTGCCATCAACAGATTCTGTTCGCGCCAGGCAACCAGGCCCAGTTCCGCCTGCGGACCAATGCGACGACCGACTTCGGTCATCAGCCCGCGCGCCGACGAGGAGTCGTTGAGCAGGGGCGCCAGGGCCATGCCGAAGCACACCCACAGACCGCTCAGCGTCGCCAGCATGGCGGCGACCGGACGCGCGCGACCGAACCACAGCAGGCAGCCGACACAGAAGAATCCCAGTGCCGCGATGCTGGCCGCCAGCGCCGTCGACACGTCTTCCAGCGAACGTTCGGCCACGAAGCGACGCTCGAACCCGGGATCGCCCAGCAGCATCGCCAGCCCGCCAACCAGCAGGCCGACGGCCAGGACTGCAGTGAATCCATAGGCCAGCCGGCGCACGCCCTTGCGGCGCAGCAGGCCCGGCAGCAGCGGACCCAGTGCCAGCGCCAGCATCGGCAGGGCCGGCAGGATGTACATGTCGCGCTTGCCGTTGGGCAGGGTGAAGAACACCAGCACCAGCAGCACCCACGCCAGCGGCAACAGGTAGCGCGGATCACGCCGGCGCAGGCGCCGCCACCAGGCGGGCAGCGCCCACGGCAGCACCAGCACTGTCGGCAACCACATGGTCGCCATCACTTCCAGGAAGTACCACACGGGCTGGCCGTGGTCCCATGACGCGCCGTAACGCTTGGCGGTCTGGCGGATCAGGATGTCGTCGATGTAGGCGCGGTACTCAGGACCGGCGTTGCCCAGCGCGGCGATCAGCATCGGCACCAGCCACACGCACGCGGCCAGCACGAAAGCGAGCGGACCGAGCCAGAACTTCGCGCGACCGGCATGCACCTTCACGTCCCAGCCGCGCAGCGAGGCGATGCCGGCGGGGATCAGCATCAGCAGCGCGATGAAGCCCACGCCCTTGCTGATCGTGCCCAGCGCCGCCGCGGCCCAGCCGAGCATCCACATCGGCCAGTTCGGCCCCTGGTTGCGGGCAACCTGCAGCACGTGCCGCAGCAGGCCGTAGTTGGCCAGCGTGATCCAGAACACCACCAGCGGATCGATCTGCGCCTTCTTCGCCTGCCAGGTGAACTGCAGTGCGAACAGCAACGCGTAGCCGGCGTAGATGCCGACGCGTCGCGTCCACAGGCGACGACCCAGGTCGACCACGCACCACAGCGTACCCAGCGCCGCGAGCAGCGACGGCAGCAGGAAGGCGATGCGCCAGTTGCCGAACACGGTGTATGCGATCGCCTGCAACCACATGAACAACGGCGGCTTGTCCGAATACAACTCGCTGCCGCGATGCGGGAACAGCCAGTCGCCGCTTTCGACCATGTGCCGGGCGACCAGGGTGAAGCGGGGCTCATCCGCGGGCCACGGGTCGCGAAGGCCGAGGCCGGCGCCGAGCACGAGCAGGGCGATGATCCAGAACAGCGTGGTGTCGTTGCGCCAGGTCGGGCGCGAGGCGATCGGCTTGAGCATGCGGCGGATGATAGCGGGCGGGCGTCGTCGCGATGTCGGAACGGATCGGGCCGGACGTCAGCCCTTCCGGCGCATCCGCGCGTAGAAGAACCCATCGCAGTCCAGCTCACCGGGCAGGCGCTGGCGGCCGGCGCCGCTGACCCGGCCGAAACGCTCGTCGAGCGGTTCGGCGACTGCATCGGGCGTGCGCGCCAGAAAGGCATCGACCTGCGCTTCGTTCTCGGCCTTGAGGATCGAGCACGTCGCGTAGAGCAGCACGCCACCGGGAGCGACCGTGGCCCACAGCGCGTCGAGCAGGCGCGACTGCGTCGCCACCAGCGCGGTCAGGTCCGATGCACGACGGTGCTGCAGCACGTCGGGCTGGCGACGGACGATGCCCGTCGCCGAGCACGGCGCGTCCAGCAGCACTGCATCGAATGCCACGCCGTCCCACCAGGCCGCGGTGTCGGCGGCGTCGGCGGCGAGCAGTTGCATGCGATCGCCCAAGCGCAGGCGGGTGAAGCCCGAACGCATGCGGTCGAGCCGCTGCGCATCGATGTCCAGCGCGACCAGGCGCAATGCGGCATCCCGCTCGAGCAGGTGCGCGGCCTTGCCACCGGGGGCGGCGCAGGCGTCGAGGACGCGGCCGGCGGGAGGCGGTGCGAGCGCCTCGGCGACCAGCTGCGCCGATGCGTCCTGCACGGACACTGCACCATCGGCAAAGCCAGGCAACACGGCGACCGCGGCCGGCGTGTCCAGGCGAAGTGCATCGGGGAGGCGATCGTCCACCTGCGCTTCGATCCCGGCCTCGTGCAGGCGGGCGCGATAGTCGTCACGCGATTGCTGGCGACGGTTCACGCGCAGCCACATCGGCGGCTCGGCGGCGCTGGCGTCGAGGATCGCCATTGCATCGTCCGGCCAGTCGCGATTGATCTGCTCGCGCAGCCACTTCGGCCAGTGTGCGTGCGGCTCGCCGGCCGGCAGGCCTTCGCGCTGGGCACGGCGCAGCAGTGCGTTGACCAGGCCGGCCTGGTGGCGTCGGCCGAGCGTGCGCGCGGCCTCGACCGTCGCCGCCACCGCGGCATGCGCCGGCAGGCCGAGCGGGTCGAGCTGGGCGAAACCGACGAACAGCAGCGCCTTGAGTTCGCTGTCGCGCTTGGGCAACGGTCGCGGCACCCATGCCAGCAACGCCGACTCGAATCGCGCTGGCTGGCGCAGCACCGCGAAGCAGATGGCTTCCACCAGCGCGCGGTCACGCGGATCGGCGATGCGCGGCAATGCCAGCGCAAGCTCAGCCTTCAGCGAACGGCCGTGATGCAGCACCGCATCGAGCACACGCGCCGCGGCAGCGCGTGAGGCGGCGCCGCTGTTGGTGATGGGGGAGGAGTCAGGACGTGGCATGGCAGCGGCCGTCAGCGCAGGTCCGGACGACCGTTGAGGTAATCGGCGGCCGTGATTGCCTTGCCGCCGTCACGCTGCAGCACGCGGATGCGCAGCACGCCCGTTGCGCAGGCGACATCGAGGCCATCGCGGCCGGCGCGAAGCAGCGACCCCGGCTCGGCGCCGTGGACTTCGTCGAGGGCGACCGCGCCGTGCAGGCGCAGGCGCTCGCCGGCCACGACCGCCTCGGCCATCGGCCAGGGGTTGAACGCGCGCACCTTGTTGGCCAGCACCGTCGCCGGCCGCGACCAGTCCAGGCGCGCCTCGGCCTTGTCGAGCTTGTGCGCGTAGGTGACGCCTTCTTCGGGCTGCGGCTGCGGCAGCGGACGGATGTCGGCGCGCAGCAGTCCCAGGCCGTCGGCGAGCACCTGCGCGCCGAGCGCGGACAGGCGGTCGTGCAGCTGGCCGCCGGTTTCCTGTTCGCCGATCTGCAGCGATTGCGAGAGCAGCACCGGACCGGTGTCCAGGCCCTTCTCCATCTGCATCAGGCACACGCCCGACTCGCGGTCGCCCGCCTCGATCGCGCGCTGGATGGGCGCGGCGCCGCGCCAGCGCGGCAGCAGCGAGGCGTGCACGTTCCAGCAACCGTAGGTGGGAATGTCGAGCACCGACTGCGGCAGGATCAGGCCGTAGGCCACCACTACCATCAGGTCCGGTTTCAGCGCGCGCAGCGCGTCCTTGGAAACGGCCGACTTGAAGTTCTCCGGCTGGAACACCTCGATGCCACGCAGCAGCGCCTCGCGCTTGACCGGTGACGGGGTCAGGCCGCGCCCGCGCCCGGCGGGACGATCGGGCTGGGTGTAGACGGCGACGACCTCATTGCGCTGCGCGGCTGCGCGCAGGCACGGCACGGCGAAGTCGGGGGTGCCGGCGAAGACGATTCTCATCGGGGGATGTGCGCCAAGGGAGGGTTGGTGTCATCCCGGCGGGCAGGCAGCAGGCTGCGTGTCGCCGGGCGGTAGCGCAATGGATGTCCTCGCCGCGCCCGGGACGACCGGGGTGGCTCAGGCCGCGGCCTGGCGGCGCTGCTTGGCCAGCTTCTTGCGCACCATCTCGCGCTTGAGCGGCGAGAGGTAGTCGACGAACAGCTTGCCGGCCAGGTGGTCCATCTCGTGCTGGATGCACACTGCCAGCAGGCCCTCGGCTTCGAGCGTCTGCGGCTTGGCATCGCGGTCGAGGAAGCTGACCGTGATCCGGTCGGCGCGGGTCACGTCGGCGAAGATGCCGGGCACCGACAGGCAGCCTTCCTGGTAAACCTGCTCGCCGTCGCGGGCGGTGATCTCCGGATTGATGAAGACCCGCGGCTGGTCGTGCTCCTCGCTGATGTCCATGACCATGAAGCGCTGGTGCACGTCGACCTGGCTGGCGGCCAGGCCGATGCCCGGGGCCTCGTACATGGTCTCGAACATGTCATCGAGCAGTTTCTGGAATTCGGCGCTGGTCACGCGTGCGGGATCGACCGGCGCGGCAACGGTGCGCAGGCGCGGATCGGGAAACTCGAGAATGGGGAGCAGGGCCATGGCGATTGTGGGCGGGCGATTCTGGACGGGGCGATTCTGGACGGGGCGATTCAGGGCAGCGATTTAAATGGGGGCGTGTGTCACAACCACAACAAGTAGTGCGATTGTAACCCCGTTGGGGGGTAGCCACGCTTGCAACCGTGCGCTTCTTCTGGGCTATATTGCCGCGGGGCCCCGCCTTTACCGGCGGATGGGGAAGCTGCCTGGGGCAGCACGTCAAGGGGCCGTCGATCCAGGCTCATTAGGGGAAAACCAGATGGTCACCATTTTCAAACCGTTGCGCACGGTGCTGACCGCTGCGTTGCTGACGGTCGCCACCTACGGCGTGGCCGCCGAGGTCGCGGGCAACCATCCTGACACCTACGTGGTCAAGAAAGGCGACACCCTCTGGGACATCGCCGGCAAGTTCCTGCAAAAGCCCTGGCTGTGGCCGGAAATCTGGCAGGCCAACCCGCAGGTCAAGAATCCGCACCTGATCTACCCCGGCGACGTGCTCTCGCTGGCTTACCTGGACCGCGTCGCGGTGCAGGAGGGCCCGCGTGAAGAGGCGCCGATCAACGCCATCCCGCTGTCCGACGTCGAGGCCTTCCTCAAGGACATGCGCGTGGTCGAGGACTTCGAGGGCCTGCCCTACGTGGTCGGCCTGGAAGAAGACCGCCTCGCCGGCAGCCTCGACCAGGTGGCCTACATCAAGGGCCTGGCCGACGCCCAGCCGGGCCAGCGCTACGCCATCGTCCGTCCGTCGCACCGCTACGTGACGATGGATCCGGACCGCTGCTGCGACAACTCCGGTCGCCGCGCCGCCGACCTCGACTTCCGCGGCAAGCGCAACATCGGCCTGGAGTCGCTGTGGAACTACCAGCTGCCGGCCGGCGGTGGCGACTTCCTGGGTTACGAGCTGACCAAGCAGACCACCGGCACCATCAGCCGCGGCATCGTCGGCGACTCCGACGCCGCCACGCTGGTGATCGACGGCAACGGCCGCGAAGTCCGCGTCGGCGATCGCCTGATCCCGGTCGAAGCGCAGGCTTACGACCTGCAGTTCATGCCGCACGCCCCGAACCAGGAGCTGCCGCTCGACAAGGCCCGCGTGATCGCCGTCGCCGACATGCTCACCAGCGGCGGCAACCGTGACGTCGTGGCACTGTCGGTCGGCACCGCCGATGGCATCGACAATGGCACCGTGCTGTCGACCTGGCGCCAGGGCAGCCTCGAGATCGACCGCGTCAAGGCCGGCATCGATCGCAGCTACGACGCCACCACCCGCGGTGGCGAGGTCAAGCTGCCTGACGAGTTCGCCAGCCACGTCATGGTCTTCCGCACCTTCGAGAAGGTCAGCTACGCGCTGGTCATGGACGGCGTCCGTCCGACCCGCCTGGGCTACCGCCTGAAGCACCCGGACGCGACCAACTGAGCAACCGGGCGCCCTGCGAGCAGGGTTGACCTACGATCCAAGTCGACGGCGCCCTAGGGCGCCGTCGTCGTTTCCGGACCAGGCTTGGGCGATGCCGCCCGCACCGCCACCGCCCCCTGCCACCGCCCCCGGCGACGACGCCCACGCCCTGCTGCGGCTGCTGGTGGCCGCAGGCGCGGTCGAGCCGCGGCGACGCCTGCTCGAACGGCATGGCAGTGCTGCGCAGGCACTGGCCGCGGGCCCTGCCGCCTGGCGCGAGTGCGGGCTGGCGGCGCAACAGATGGCGAAACTATCCAGGCCCGATGCGGTGCGACTGGAGAACGCGGAAAAGTGGCTGCGCGAGCCCGGCCACCATCTGCTCGACTGCCGTCACTGCGACTATCCGGCGCTGTTGCTACGCGGGCCCAACCCGCCGTTGGCACTGTTTGTCGCCGGCGACCCCACCCTGCTCTGGCATCCCTCGGTTGCCATCGTCGGCACGCGCGGACCGACGCCTGCCGGGACCGCGCACGCCGCCGACTTCGCCCACGCACTGGCGCGGTCAGGTCTGGCGGTGACCAGTGGCCTGGCCGCCGGCATCGACACCGCCGCACACGAAGCCACGCTCGCCGCCGACGGCATCACCGTGGCCGTGCTGGGCACCGGCCCGGACGTCGCCTACCCGCGCGCCAACGCCCGCCTGCTGGCACGTATCGCCGAGCGCGGTGCGGTGGTCAGCGAGCACCTGCCGGGCACCGGTCCGTCGACATGGCACTTCCCGACCCGCAACCGGATCATCGCCGGCCTGTCGCTGGCGACCCTGGTGATCGAAGCGGCCTGGCAGTCCGGCGCCCTGATCACCGCCCGCCTGGCCGCCGAGGCAGGGCGCGATGTCTTCGCCCTGCCCGGCTCGATACGCAACCCGCTCGCCCGCGGCTGTCACCGCCTGATCCGCGAGGGTGCCGGGCTGGTAGAGGACCCCGCCGAGGTCATCGCCGCACTCGCCCCGCAGGCACAGGTACTGGCGCAGGACTTGCGGACACGCCTGGACGCCCCAATTCATCGCGGTGAGGAAGCCGTTAGCCGGCCCGCGAAGGATTCAGCGCGCGAAGACCCCGACTACCAGCAGTTGTGGCTGGCCCTGGGTCACGACCCCACCAATATGGATGAACTCGTCACACGGACTGGATTGACGGCCGCAGCAGTGTCCTCCATGCTGCTGCTCATGGAGCTTGATGGTCGTGTTCAGGCACAACACGGCCGGTACTTCCGCAATCGCTGAATGCGGCCTTCAAACGCTGGCACGAAGCGACCCGCGGGCCACCCGCAAGTTTCTGCCCACCGCGCCGCATGCGGCGCAGGCCGAGGGAAATGAAAGAGAGCATTCTGGACGTCCTGCTGTACCTGTTCGAGCACTACTTCACTGAAGACGCGGACCTCGTCCGCGACCACGATTCGCTCCGCAGCGGTCCTCTCTTTGACGAGCTCGGCAAAGCCGGGTTCAGCCCCGCCGAGATCAACAAAGCCTTCGAATGGCTCGATGCGCTGGCCCAGCAACGGCCCAGTGCCAGCGCCCCGCGCGCCGACGGTCCGACCCGCATCTATTTCGGCCCCGAACTCGACCGACTCGACGTCGAGTGCCGCGGCTTCCTGATGTTCCTGGAGCAGCACGGCGTGCTCGATGCCGGCCAGCGCGAGCTGGTGCTCGACCGCGCCATGGCCCTGGACCAGGACGAACTCGACCTGGACGACCTGAAATGGGTCGTGCTGATGGTCCTGTTCAACCAGCCCGGTTCCGAGGCGGCCTACGCCTGGATGGAAACGCAGATGTTCGAGGACGAGCCCGAGCCGGTGCACTGAAGACTACCGGCCCCCGCGCAGGGGGTCGGTCGGACGCCGACCTTCGAAGCGGACACGACGACGTCGCCCGCCTGCCAGCGACGGGCGTAATGCGCCCTGGGATCGTAGAACGCGCTGTGCAGGCTGCTTGGCAGCGCCTCAATTTCGTCTCCCTCGCCACCGGCGGCTGCGATTGCGGCCTGAGCGTTGTTTTCTGCCGGGCGCTGGTTCCGCCGGCGCCCCCCCGGATTCGCGGCCGATGAAACTGAACAGCACCGCAGCCGCTGCGCTTGCTGTCCCGACTTCACGCAGTCGCGCTTGACAGCCGTGGCCGCTGCGTGCCCTCAATAAATAAGGAAGCCCCCCTGCGCCCCGCCTCGATGCCGGGCCCAGCCTTCTACAGACCTCAACCGTTACAACCGCCAGCAGCGCCGGAACTGGTCCTGCGGAGCCCCCATGGCCAAGAATCTCCTAATCGTCGAGTCGCCTGCCAAGGCCAAGACGATCAACAAGTACCTAGGCAAGGACTTCACCGTCCTGGCCTCCTATGGCCACGTCCGCGATCTGGTGCCCAAGGAGGGCGCGGTCGATCCCGACCGCGGCTTCGCCATGCGCTACGACCTGATCGAGAAGAACGAGAAGCACGTCGATGCCATCGCCAAGGCCGCCAAGAGCGCCGACGCGCTGTACCTGGCGACCGACCCGGACCGCGAGGGCGAGGCGATCAGCTGGCACATCGCCGAGATCCTGCGTGAGCGCGGCCTGCTCGAAGGCAAGACCCTGCAGCGGGTGGTGTTCACCGAGATCACCCCGCGCGCCATCAAGGAAGCGATGAACCAGCCGAGGCAGATCGCCACCGACCTGGTCGACGCGCAGCAGGCCCGCCGGGCGCTCGACTACCTGGTCGGTTTCAACCTGTCGCCGGTGCTGTGGCGCAAGGTCCAGCGCGGCCTGTCCGCCGGCCGCGTGCAATCGCCGGCATTGCGCATGATCGTCGAGCGCGAGGAAGAGATCGAAGCCTTCATCGCCCGTGAGTACTGGTCGATCGAGGCCGAGTGCGCGCACCCGACGCAGACCTTCACCGCCAAGCTCAACAAGCTCGACGGCAAGAAGTTCGAGCAGTTCACCGTCACCGACGGCGACACCGCCGAGGCCGCCCGCCAGCGCATCGTCAAGGCCGCCAATGGCGCCCTGCACGTCACCGACGTGGCCAGCAAGGAACGCAAGCGCCGTCCGTCGCCGCCGTTCACCACCTCCACGCTGCAGCAGGAAGGCTCGCGCAAGCTCGGCTTCACCACGCGCAAGACCATGCAGGTCGCGCAGAAGCTGTACGAGGGCGTGACCCTCGGCGACGAGGGCACGGTCGGCCTGATCAGCTACATGCGTACCGACTCGGTCAGCCTGTCGGAAGAAGCACTGGGCGAGATCCGCGACGTGATCGCTCGCGACTACGGCACGCGCGCGCTGCCGGACAAGCCCAACACCTACCAGACCAAGTCCAAGAACGCCCAGGAAGCGCACGAAGCCGTGCGCCCGACCTCGGCGCTGCGCACGCCGGCATCGGTGTCGCGCTTCCTCAGCGACGACGAGCGCCGCCTGTACGAGCTGATCTGGAAGCGCGCCGTCGCCTCGCAGATGGTCCCGGCCACGCTCAACACCGTCTCGGTCGACCTGGCCGCCGGCAGCGAGCACAGCTTCCGCGCCTCGGGCACGACCGTGGTCGACCCGGGCTTCCTGGCCGTCTACGAGGAAGGCAAGGACACCAAGACCAGCGATGACGAGGACGAAGGCCGCAAGCTGCCGGCGATGAAGATCGGCGACCGCGTGCCGCTCGACCGCATCCATGCCGACCAGCATTTCACCCAGCCGCCGCCGCGCTTCACCGAAGCGGCACTGGTGAAGGCGCTCGAGGAGTACGGCATCGGCCGTCCCTCGACCTACGCCTCGATCATCCAGACCCTGCTGTTCCGCAAGTACGTCGAAATGGAAGGCCGCAGCTTCCGGCCGTCGGACGTCGGCCGCGCGGTCAGCAAGTTCCTCTCCAGCCACTTCACCCAGTACGTCGACTACGACTTCACCGCCAAGCTCGAGGACGAGCTCGATGCGGTGTCGCGCGGCGAAGAGGAATGGGTGCCGTTGATGGAGAAGTTCTGGGGCCCGTTCAAGGAACTGGTGCTCGACAAGACCGAGTCGGTCGATCGCAGCGAAGCCACCGGCGCGCGCGAGCTGGGCACCGACCCCAAGAGCGGCAAGCCGGTCAGCGTTCGCCTGGGCCGTTATGGACCGTACGCGCAGATCGGCACGGTCGAGGACGAGGAGAAGCCGGAATTCGCTTCGCTGCGCCCCGGCCAGAGCATGCACACCATCGAGCTGGCCGACGCGCTGGAGCTGTTCAAGCTGCCGCGCAAGCTCGGCCAGAGCAACGGCCACGAAGTCAGCGTCGGCATCGGCCGCTTCGGTCCGTTCGCCAAGCGCGGCACCGTGTACGCCTCGCTGCCGAAGGAAGACGATCCGCACACCATCGATTTCGACCGCGCGGTGTTCCTGATCGAAGAGAAGGAAGAGATCGCCCGCAACCGCATCATCAAGCAGTGGGACGAAAGCGACATCCAGGTCCTCAACGGCCGCTTCGGCCCGTACATCAGCGACGGCAAGCTCAACGGCAAGATTCCCAAGGACCGTGAGCCGGCATCGCTGACGCTGGAAGAAGTCACCCAGCTGCTGGCCGATACGGGCAAGCCGGTGCGCGGCCGCTTCGGCAAGAAGAAGGCGGCGGCGAAGAAGGAGCCGGCGGTCAAGAAGGCGGTGGTGAAGAAGGCCGTCGCGAAGAAGGCACCGGCCAAGAAGGCGGCGAAGAAGACGGCGGCCAAGAAGGCGCCGGCGAAGAAGGCCGTGTCGAAGGCTGTGGCCAAGAAGGCGCCGGCGAAGAAAGTGGTGAAGAAGGTCGCCAAGGCCAAGGCCTGAGGGCTGCCCTCACCCCAACCCGCACCCCGGCCCGAGCGCACAGCGCTCGGGGTGCGGGAGAAGGTGGCCGGCAGGGCGGATGAGGGCTGCTTTTGCCCGCTATCCTTCCCCCCATGCCGACGCCCGCCACCCCCACCGAATCTGCCATCGCCCTCCGCCAGGGCGCCGTCATCGCCTACCCGACCGAAGCCGTCTGGGGCCTGGGCTGCGACCCGTTCGACGAATCCGCGGTGATGCGACTGCTCGCCATCAAGCAGCGTCCGGTCGAAAAAGGCCTGATCCTGATCGCCGGTTCCCTGGATCAGACCGACGGTCTGCTCGACTGGCAGGCCCTGCCGCCACCGCGCCGCGAAGCGGTGCTGGCGACCTGGCCGGGGCCCAACACCTGGATCGTGCCAACCACTGCACGCGTGCCGCGCTGGATCACCGGCGCCCACGACGGCGTCGCCGTGCGCATCAGCGCCCACCCCACGGTCGTCGCGCTGTGCGCGGCATTCGGCGCGCCGCTGGTCTCGACCAGCGCAAATCTCAGCGGCGAGCCGCCCGTGCACGCCCGCGAGGCGCTCGACCCGCGCTTGCTGGTCCAGCTCGACGGCGTGACCGCGGGTGAAACCGGCGGCCTGGCCTCGCCCACCACCATTCGCGACGCACGCAGCGGCGCCCAGTTGCGCGCGTAGTCACCGCCTGCCGGCACGCTGGCTTAACGGCCAAGGTCGTAGCGTCCCGGCGCCGGCGTTGATCGGCAACGCCACGGACCGGGGCCCACCAGGAGGCCGTCATGAAGATCGCGCAGATCTCCCTGCTCACGCTGGCGTTGCTCGCCGCGCTTCCACTGGCGGCACAGGACAAGTCGGCCAAGCCAGCACAACTCACGCCCGAGCAGCAGGCGATGATGCAGGCCTGGGAAAAGGCCGCGCAGCCGGGCGAGCAGCACAAGCAGCTGGCCGCGATGGTCGGCAAGTGGACCACCCGGCAGACGATGTGGATGGACCCTGACACGCCGCCGATGACCGAGACGGGTTCGGCAACCAACACGCTGGTGCTCGGCGGCCGCCACATCCGCCAGGATTTCCGCAGCAAGTGGATGGGCCAGCCGTTCGAAGGCGTCGGCTTCAACGGGTACGACAACGTCACCGGCAAGTACTACAGCACCTGGATGGACAGCGGTTCGACGGGAATGTACGTGTCGTACGGCGACTACGACCCGGCGACGAAGACCTACACCTACCGCGGCGAGATGGCGGACCCGGCCTCCAAGGGCGCGAAGGTCCCGGTCCGGCAGGTCGTGCGCGTGGTCGACAACGACCACCAGGTGTTCGAGATGTACGAGACCCGCGCCGGCAAGGAAGCCAAGACGATGCAGATCGACTACACGCGGCAGAAGTGAAGGGAGCAGCGGCCATGTTCGTGCATCCACACCTATCGCAGGCGACGCCGACGGCGCATGCTGCACGCATGTCGCCGCGTCGCTTCATGCTGCTTGCCTCGTTGCCACTGCTGATTGCATCGGCGGCGGCGAGCGCGGGCGACATCACCATCTACCGGTGCACCGGCGGCGACGGCAAGCTGACGCTGCGCGATTCACCTTGCCACAAGGGCGAGACCCAGCAGGCCAAGGAAATGCAACGCCCCAAGGATCCGCCCAAGCGCGCCAAGGCCAAGGCGACGACCACGCGCGCGCCGTCGAAGGCGGTGGCAACGGTGACGGCTGCCGCATCGGCGCCGGTCGCGACGACACGCTATATCGTGATGACCCCACCCAAGCCGATGTACGAATGCACCACGCCCGATGGCACCAACTACATGAGCGAGACCGGCGAGGGCAATCCGCGCTGGATGCCGCTGTGGGCCCTGGGCTATCCGGTGGTGGATTCACGTACCTCGCTCGGCGACAACATCGGTGGGCGGCCCACCGGACCTTCGGGCTCGCAACCCGGGCCGCCGATGGGCGGACAGTTCGTGTATGACCCCTACGGCCCCGGCAGCTGGGTTCGCGACACCTGCACGCAACTTCCGCAGCAGGAAGTCTGCGCGCGCCTGCGCGATCGCCGCTGGGATCTCGGGCGGTCCTACAACAGCGCCCTGCAGGGCGAGCGCCAGGCGATCGACCGCGAACAGCGCGGAATCGATGCACGCCTGGCCAACGATTGCGGTGGCGTCTGATGCGATTGGCAGTGGGTGGGGACGGCGCGCGACGACGCTTGCCGTGGTTGCTGCTGTTGCTCGCACTTGCCCCGCATGCACAGGCGCAGGTGGCGATCTACCGCTGCACCGATGCCAGCGGCGCAGTGACGCTGCAGAACGGCGTCCCCTGCCCCAAGGGCAGCACAGAGGTGAAGCGCGTGGTCGAGCCGGCGCCGCAGCAGTCGCGCGCGCAGTTCCTCTCCACGGGCGCCGCACCTGCGCCGGCGCCTGCGGCGACCAGGGCCGCGCCCGCTGCGCCGGCCTCCGCACCCGCTTCCGCAACGGCCGCATCGGCGCCCCCGTTACCTGAACGCGGCGGGCGCACCGCGCCGCCGCCCTTGTTCGAATGCCGCACGTGGGAAGGCCACCGCTACCTGGGCGACGACGCCCAGCCGCCGCCGCGGTGCGTGCCGCTGGCGGTGACCGGCCTGGATGGATCCAATGGCGGCACCGGCACGGCCTGCCAGATGGTCGACGACCAGTGCCAGCCCGTGCCCGACGCCCTCCTGTGCCAGGGATGGACGCAGCGCCTGGGCGACGTCGAGTCGCAGTCGGTGGGTGGCGCCGACAATCGCGCGTACGCCCAGGCCGAAGCCACGCGCCTGCGCGCGATCATCGCCGGAAGCACTTGCGCGCCCCCCTGAGCGGCGTGGCAGGCTGTCCGCCATGCACGGTTCACTGCGTTTACCGAAGCGTCGCACGCGCTAGCCGGCGACAGTTCCGACTGAACAGTTCCGACTGAGCAGTTCCAACTGATACGCGCGCCGCAAGGAACGCCGACTTGGAGATGGATTTGTCCGCGGTGCGACCCGCTTCATTCTGGTGGCTGCTGATCATCACGGGCCTGATGGTCGCGTCGGTGGCTGCCGGCCTGGTCTACACCCTGCGCGAGTACATCCCGGCACATTGGCAGTTGCCGGTGCGGGCGCTGATGTTCAACGTGCGCATCGACGATCGCGTCTGGATCACCATGCCCGACAGCGTGCGCCTGGCCGGCACCCTGTACCGTCCACGCGGCGACAGCGGGCCACTGGCCGCCGTCTACATACGCCTGCCCTACGACCGCAAGCGCTACGGCGAGGCGCTGGGCGATGCGATGTTCTTCGCGCGCAACGGCTACGCGGTGCTGGTGCAGGACGTGCGCGGCAAGTTCGAATCCGAAGGCGACGGCTTCGTGCCGTGGCGTCATGCCACCAGCGACGGCGTGGCGACGCTGGAATGGATCACGAAGCAGTCGTGGTCGAACGGCAAGGTCGGCACGATCGGCTGTTCGGCGCTGGGCGAACTGCAGTACTCGCTGGCACGGGCGAACCATCCCGCGCACGCCGCGATGATTCCCGGCGCCGCCGGCGGCGCCGCCGGCATGCTCGCCGGCAACGCCGAGTACTTCGGCGCGTTCGAGGGCGGCGTCCTGCAGCTGGCCGGCGCCACCGGCTGGTTCTCGCGGCATGGCGGCAAGCTGGCGCACTCGGGTTCGCCGGACGTTCCCGGCATGGCCGGACTGCTGCCACAGCTGCCGGTGCTGGAACTGGTGCGACGCGCGCGTCCAGGCCCGAACGCCTTCGAGGATTTCCTGCAGACGCCACTCGGTGATGCCGGCTGGAACGACCTGGATTACGTTACCGACGCCGATCGCGTCACCACGCCGGCGCTGGTGATCAACACCTGGGGCGACCCGTCCATCGAGGGCACGCTGGCGATCAGCGAAGCGGTGCGTCGCGCATCGCCGGTGGCCGCCGCCCACCAGCACGTGATCATCGCCCCGGGCAACCACTGCGAGCATGAACTGATCGCCGACATGGGCCGCTTCGGCGAGCTGCCCGTGCGCAATGCCGGACAGCCCTACCGGCAGTGGTACCTGCAATGGTTCGACTACTGGCTGCGCGGCAAGGGGGACGGGTTGGCAAGCCTGCCGCCGTACCTCTACTTCGTCGTCGGCGAGCAGCGCTGGCTCACGGCAAACACGTGGCCGCCGGTGCAGGCACGCCACCAGCGCTGGTACCTGCGCAGCGACGGCAAGGCCAATACCCGCGACGGCGACGGCACGCTGGGCCCGCAACCGGACCAGAGCGAGCACTCCGACGGTTACCTCTACGACCCGCTGGACCCGGCGCCCTCGCGCGGCGGGCCGCTGTGCTGCAGCGCCGATCCGCATGCGTTGTCGGGACCCGTCGACCAGCGCGATGTCGAAACACGCAACGATGTGCTGGTCTATACGTCGGCCCCGCTGGAGGCGCCGATGCGCATCGTCGGACCGCTGCGCGCGCACCTGACGGTGTCGTCTTCGGCGCCTGACACCGACTTCGTCGCCCGCCTGGTGCATGTGTGGCCCGACGGACGCGCCACCAATATCCAGGAAGGCGCGATGCGCGCGCGCTATCGCGACGGCATCTTCTGCCCGACCCGGATGGCCCCCGGCCAGACCTACGCGTTGACGGTGGACATGCGCTCGATCGCCTACCTGGTGCCGCGCGGCCACCGCATCCGCCTCGACATCACCAGCAGCAGCTTTCCGCGGCTGGAGCGCAACCTCAACACCGGCGGCCGCAACTACGACGAGTCTGTCCCGGCACGCGCACTCAACCGCATCCACCTCGGCGGCGTTGACGGCTCCTACCTCGAGCTGCCGGTGCTCGCGACGCCCGAGCCGCAGGCGTAGCCGTCCCGCCGGCGCAGCCGCGGAAAGGTATGCTCGGCGTCCCGAAGCGCTGGTGGCGTGGACGCCGCCAGCCGAAACCGTGCGGAGACCACCATGCCCAATCCTCCCCGTCTGAAGGCCAGCGACTTCGATCCCGAGGTGCTGCGCCTGTTCGATCAGTACGTCCATGGCGCGATAGATCGACGCGGCTTCCTCGCCGGTGCGGCCCGTTTCGCCGCCGGCGCCGCGGGCGCGGCCGGACTGCTCGCCGCACTGAGCCCGCAGTTCGCCGCCGCGCAGCAGGTCAAGCCCGACGACAAGCGCCTGACGGCGAAGTACCTGGAGTTCGCTTCGCCGCAGGGCTACGGCACCGCACGCGGCTACCTGGCGCGACCGGCCAAGGCGCGCGGGCCGCTTCCGGTGGTGCTGGTGGCGCACGAGAACCGCGGCCTCAATCCGCACATCGAGGACATCACGCGGCGACTGGCGCTGGCGGACTTCATCGCCTTCGCTCCCGACGCGCTGTTCCCGCTCGGCGGCTACCCCGGCAACGAAGATGCGGCGCGCACCCTGTTCGGCCAGCTCGACCAGGCGAAGACGCGCGAGGACTTCGTCGCCGCGGCGGGCATGCTGGCCGGCATCGAGGGCGGCAACGGTCGCCTCGGCGCGGTGGGCTTCTGCTATGGCGGCGGCATCGCCAACTTCCTCGCCACGCGCCTGCCCACTCTCGCCGCCGCAGCGCCGTTCTACGGTGCCGCCGCGCCTCTGGAGGACGTGCCGAAGATCAAGGCCGAGTTGCTGGTCGTCCTGGCCGCCAACGACGAGCGCATCAACGCCAACTGGCCGGCCTACGAGTCGGCGCTGAAGGCGGCGGATGTCCACTACACGCTGTTCCAGCCGCCGGGTACGCAGCACGGCTTCAACAACGACACCACGCCGCGCTACGACGAGGCAGCGGCGAAGGAAGCCTGGACACGCACGCTTGCCCTGTTCAATCGCACCTTGCGCGAGGGTGGCAAGCCGTAACCGCAACCGGATTGTTGCGCGCGGGACAACACGGGGTGTCCGCGGCCAGGCCTTCCGGCGCGGTGCGGGCAGACCTACCGTGATGCGACCGCGAAATGAGGAACCCGGACAATGAAGATCGTGGTGGCCGGCGGGCATGGCCTCGTTGGATCCAAGCTTGTCGCCAGGCTGAAGCTGCGCGGCCACGAGGTCGTTGCCGCCTCGCGCCGGTCCGGCGTCAACACGCTTACCGGCGAGGGGCTGCAGGAAGCGCTGGACGGGGCGCATGCCGTCGTCGACGTGACGAATGCGCCGTCGTTCGAGGAACCGGAGGTCACCGAGTTCTTCACCCGTTCCAGCGAGCAGCTCCTTGCCGCTGGCGAGCGCGCCGGCATCGCCCATCACCTGGCGCTTTCGGTGATCGGCACGCAGCGCCTGCAGACCAGCGCCTACTTCCGGGCGAAGGATGCGCAGGAGCGGCTGGTGAAGCGCTCGAAGGTGCCGCACACCCTGGTGCAGGCGACGCAGTTCTTCGAGTTCATGGCCAGCATCATCCCGCCAGGCCACAGCAAGGACCTCGTCCAGCTGTCGCCTGCGCTGGTGCAGCCTGCGGCGGCGGACGACGTCGCCGCGCAGCTGGCGGACCTGATCGAAAAGCCACCGTCGAACTCGATCGTCGAAATCGCCGGCCCCGAGACCTACCGGCTGAACGAGCTCGTGCAATGGGTGATGTACAGCTACCAGGACGATCGGCCGGTGGTGGCGGACGCGACGGCGCGGTACTACGACGCGCTGCTGGATGACCACACGCTCACGCCCGGGTCGAACGCGCTGCTGACACCCACCCATTTCCGCGACTGGCTCGACAGCTATCTCTCCGGCGCGATCGAGATGCCGCATGTCCACCACCCCAATCCCATGTCGCCCGACCGATAGTCGCGGCGGAGTTCGTGGATGAGGCCTGCCCGGCTGGCGTGAAACGCTGCGTTCTCCGCCCGGCGACGGTGCGTCCCGTATCCTTGGCCGGTTCCCAAGGGATCCCTGCGCCATGGCCAACGACCGCTTTGCGTCCGCCGTGTTCGACGAGTACCTGAAGAAGGCGATGGCGCACGCCTCGTCGTACCTGCGCAAGCTCCCCGATCGCCACGTCGGCGCGCGCGCCAGCCGCGACGAACTGCTGGAAACACTGCGCGTGCCATTGCCCCGCCAGGGAGACGAAGGCGGCGACGTCATTGACCTGCTTGCAGCCCAGGTCGATCGCGGCGCGGTGGCCTGCAACTCACCGCGCTACTTCGGCTTCGTCATAGGCGGCGCCTACCCGGTGGCCCTGGCTGCCGACTGCCTGGTGTCGACCTGGGACCAGAACGCCGGCATCTATGCGATCTCGCCACTGGTGTCGGTGGCGGAGGAAGTCGCGGCGCAGTGGCTGCTGGAACTGTTCGACCTGCCACCCGAATCCGGCGTCGGCTTCGTCACTGGTTGCCAGATGGCCAACTTCACCTGCCTCGCCGCGGCCCGGCATGGGGTGCTGCGGCGCGTTGGCTGGGATGTCGAAGTCGACGGACTGGCCGGCGCACCACGCATCAACGTCATCGCCTCGGCCGAGTCGCACATCACCATCGACGTGGCGATGCGCTACCTGGGGATGGGCACGCGTGCACTGCAGCGGGTCGAGACCGATGCGCAGGGACGGATGCGCGTCGATGCGCTTGCCGACAAGGTGGCCTCGCTCACGGGCCCGACCATCATCTGCGCGCAGGCCGGAAACGTGAACACCGGTGCCTTCGATCCGCTGCGCGAGATAGGCCGCATCGCCAACGACTCCGGCGCGTGGCTGCATGTCGACGGCGCCTTCGGGCTCTGGGCGCGCGCGAGCCAGTCACGGCGCGACCTCGCCGACGGCATCGAACTGGCCGATTCGTGGGCCACCGACGCGCACAAGTGGTTGAACGTGCCCTACGACAGCGGCGTTGCCATGGTCCGCCATGCCCAGGACCATCGCGCCGCGATGACGACGGCCGCGGCCTACCTGATCCAGACCCAGGGCGAGGAACGCGACGCCGTCGACTGGGTGCCCGAGTTCTCGCGCCGTGCGCGCGGCATACCGGTCTACGCCACGCTGCGCGCGCTCGGACGCGACGGCATCGCCGACCTGATCGACAGCTGCTGCGCGCGTGCACGGCAGATGGCCGGGCAGCTCGCGCATGAGCCGGGCGTGCGCATCCTCAACGAGGTCGCACTCAACCAGGTACTGGTCCGCTTCGACGACGATGACGACATCACCCGCGCGGTCATCACCGGCGTGCAGCGTGACGGCACCTGCTGGCTTGGCGGGACCAACTGGCAGGGCCAGGCGGCGATGCGCATCTCGGTATCGAACTGGGCGACCACCGAAGACGACGCCAGTCGCAGTGTCGCCGCGATCATCCGCGTGTTCCGGTCGCTGCGCGACGCCGGGCCCGGACCAACCCGAGAGGACGCATCGACATGATCGAGATCATCCTGCTGCTGGGCAGCGACGACTACGCCATCGAGCACTGGGAGGACGCACCTGACCTGGTCGACTACAAAGGCCGGCCGTTTTCGCGACGTGCGGGACCACGCGTTCCGGTGTCGAGCGACCGCGGGATCGAGCCGGTGGCCGTCTATGCCCCGGATGAACTGACCGAGGAAGAGTTCCAGGACCTGTTCTATGCGCTCCAGCCGAAGGTGCCCGAGCTGGCGTTGAAGTACTCCTGACGCTGGAGCGGCGGCGGCGGTCACCGTGTCAACCTGACCGCCACTGCGACGATTACTGTCCTACCCACCCCGGGAGTCGGGGTCTCTGCAACCAGACAAGGAGCTCCGCATGGATGTCGCACGCAGGCAGGACAGTGGCAGCGCACCTTTGACCACGGCGGCCTGTACTGCCTTCGCACGCCGACGCAGCGCGCTTGCGTGCCTGGCGCTGGCGGGCGGGTTGCTGGCAACGGCAGCCGGTGCCCAGACGCCGCCTCTCGCGCCGGCATCGCAGGGGGTGTTCGGCGCCCTCGACCACGGCCTTCGCCCCACCACGCTCGCCGCCGATGCGCCCCTGCCGGGCTGGTCGCTGCGCGAGCGCATGGCATTCCATCACGTGCCCGGCGTTGCGATCGCGGTGATCCGTGATGGCCAGGTCGTCCAGGCAAGTGGCTTCGGTCTGCGCGAAGCCGGCAGCAACGATGCGGTGGATGCCGACACGATGTTCTCGGTCGGATCGGTCAGCAAGGTCGTGACGGCGGCGACCACGTTGCGGCAGGTCGCCGCGGGCAAGCTCGACCTGGATCGCGACGTCAACAGCTACCTGCGCTCGTGGAAGGTGCCCGATGCGCCCGCCTTCTCCCAGGACACGCTGACCCTGCGGATGTTGATGTCGCACACGTCCGGGCTGACGGTGTGGGGCTTCGAGGACTACCTGCCCGGCGCGAAGCTGCCCACCATCGTGCAGACCCTCGATGGCGTGGCGCCGGCGAAGAACGACCCGGTACGGATCGATTTCGAACCCGGGTCGCGAATGCGTTACTCCGGTGGCGGTGTCACCGTCGAGCAGCTCGTGCTCGAGGACACGACGCGCAAGCCGCTGGAAGCGATCGCCCGTGGTGCCGTGTTCGCACCGCTGGCCATGCGTCGCAGCTCGTACCTCAATCCGTTGCCGGCCACGCTGGGCAACATTGCCAAGGCGCACGACAAGGACGGCAACCTGACGGCATTGCCGCGCGGCTGGGAGGCGTTCCCGGAACAGGCCGCTTCGGGCCTATGGACCAGCGCCAACGACCTGGGCGCGTTCGTCGGTGCGCTGCTGCGCAGCTACCGGGGCCAGGACGACTTCCTCCCGCAGTCGCTGGCTCAGCAGATGATGAGCGAAGTCTCGCCGAGCATCCACGGCCTCGGACCGCGCCTGGAAGGCGAGGGCCAGACCCGGATCTTCCATCACGGCGGCTCCAACGACAGTTACCGCGCCTGGATCGAGGGTTACCTGGAGACCGGTGATGGCCTGGTCATCCTCACCAACGGCAGTAACGGCAGCAAGCTGATGATGGAAATCCGCAATGCGCTGTCGGACGCGCTTGGGCGCGGCGTCAACCCGCCGCTGCGGACACTGGCGCTGCCGCCGGCTGCGGTGTCCGGTTTCGCCGGAAGCTATCGCCTCGATACCACGGTGCCGAAGGACCTCGCCGGCAATCTCTCCGGTGCATTCGAATCGGACGTGCTCGACGTTGCCGTCAGCGACGCTTCGGTTTCGGTGCAGGACAAGGGCTCGCCGCCGATGAAGCTGCAGGCGCTCACGCCGACCCGCTTCATCGGTCCCGGTGACATCAGCCAGATGCGCTTCGAGTTCGTGCGCGACGCCAGGGGCGAAGTGCACTCGCTGATGGTGGCGCGCGGCAATGCACAGGCCTGGTTCCGCCGCGAGCCGGCGCAGGCGGCGACGCAATAGCGAGCAGTGTCAGCCCTGGGAACCGGCATTCATCGTGGGCTCCGCCTGGCAATGCGTCCTAGCCGTGGCGACCGGCCAACTGGCGCAGCTTCGCCACTACCTCGGGCGTCAGCGGCCCGAGGATCCCGCGCCGCGCTTCGGGAATATGCGCGGCCGGACTTTCGTCGCCGAACACGTAATGGTCGAGCAGCGCCTTCCACGCCGCGCGTTCGGCATCGGGCAGCGACTTGAATGCCAGGATGCAGTGCGCGAGTGCATCCAGCCCCGGTTCGGCGACATGCCCCGGGTATGCCTCCGGGCGCCACCAGTAGTTCACCAGTGCGTTGAGTTGTTCGAGCGATTCGACGTGGTGCCACCACACCGGCGGAATGTAGATCGCGTCGCCCGGTTCCAGTTCCGCGACCTGGGCATGCTCGATCGCTTCGCGCAGGCGCGGATAGCGCGGGTCGGCATGGTCCTGCAATCGCGGCAGGCTGATCGCGGCGGCCGTCGGTGCGAAGTCGAGCGGACCGACGTAGAGGTTGCGCACCTGTTCCGGCGGAAACAGCGTGAAGCGGCGCCGTCCGCAGACGACTACGGCCAGATTGTGGGAACTGTCGAAATGCGCCGGCGTGGTCACGCGGTTGCCCATCCACAGGCGCGGGCGCACGGCCGCGTCCAGCAGCGGGAGGGCATGTTCATCGAGCAACCCGGGCAGGCTGTCGGCGATCAACGCGCTCTGCATCGCCACGCCGGGCGTGTCCTCCAGCCGGCTGTACGAGGCCAGGCGCTGCAGCACCTGGGTCAAGGTGACGCGGAACCGCTTGTAGTTGAAGCTGTCCAGCTGTGCGTTGTAGCCGACGATGCCGCCCTCTTCCGGCGGCATCACCAGCACATCGACCGGCGTGCCGTTGTCGTAGCCGAGCAGCGCCTGGGCGAACGCGGTGTCCGATTGCTTCGCAAGCGCCACCAGCGGCCAGTGCCGGCACAGGCCGCGCAGCACCACGGGCCGGCCCCCATCGACGAGACGATCGGCGGTGAACGGCTCGGCGCTGGGCAGGATTTCCTCGATTGCGGTGGGCATCAGGCCTTGTGCGATCGCTATGTCCGGAAGCCGATGCTATCGGAACAGGTGCTGCGGCGGGCGGCCGTGCGCGGGCTCAGCCCGGCCCGCGAAGGCACAGTTCGCGCGCCGGCGACGCGACGCCGGTGACGTACTCGACCACCGAACGCAGGCCGTCCTTGAGGCCGCGGTAATGGACCAGCGCCAATGCCTCGTCGACCGTGACCCAGCGGTAGTCGGCGTGTTCCAGCGGGTTGAGGCGGACCTCATCGGCGTCGACCTGCGCTGCGAACACGCTCACCAGCTGCATCTCGTCGAAGCGGCGGTTGTAGATCGTGTACGCGTGCTCGGCGGCCCAGATGGCGCTTGCCTCGATGCCGTACGGCGCCAGGACCCGGTCGATGGCCTGGGTCATCGATTCGGCCTCGGCGCGTGCGCCGCTGGCAAGCTGCCAGAAGCGGCCGCCGTTGAAATACCGGTCCGCCTTGTGCTGCGACGAATGCAGCAGCAGGTAGCGGACGGCGTCGGCGTCACGCCGGAATGCCCATACATCGAAGACGCGAGGGTTGAGCTGCATGGTCGTATGCCCGAGTGCGGCGCGAAGACTCTAGCACCGTGCCCGTCGCCGCGGGCTAGTCGGTCACCAGGCTCGCGGCCGCCTGCGCCGCCCGTGCGCGCGGGTCGGCCCAGACGCTGTTGGGTTCGCCGTCGCGGGCGCGCCGTGCGGTGGCACGCGCCAGCCAGCCAAATCCGAAAGCCATCGCCAGCGCGCCGGCATCGATGGAGAACAGCGACCATTGGCCCTGCATCGCCGTCAGCCATGGCCAGGCGCCGGTCACCACTCCGTGTGCCAGCGGCACCATAGCGGTGGTGATCGCCGCGGCCCACAGAAGCTCCTGCGCGGCCCGCACCGGCGGACGCAGCGCCGCCCACAGTGCACACAGCGCCCAGCTGACGAAGCACGCGATCCTGATCGTCACTTCGATGTCGCCGCCGATGCGCAACGCCGGCCACTGCGCCAGCTGCGTGGCGATGAACGCCATCGAGATCGCCACGCACACGCCGATGCAGACGCCGACCGTGGCGCGGGCCATGCCGAGCTGCGCCCTGCCCTGCTCGGCCTGGCGTCGCTTGCGGCGCGACTCCACCCACAGCAGGTTGCCGGAATAAAACAGGAACGCGCCGCCGATGCCGAGCACGAAATACAACACTTGCACCCAGGCGTTGCCGTACTCGCCGAAATGCAGCGCGTAGGCCGAGGCCAGGGTGGCGTGGTTGGCGTCGCGGCTGCCCGGTAGCTGCGTTGCGAGCACGGCGCCGGTGTTGGCGTTGAGTGCAACCGCACCGACCGGGCCGAGCGACCCGGGCGATTCGCCGGAAATCTCGATCGTGGCATTCGCATCGCCGGCATGCGCGAGCTTGAAGTAGGCCGGCTCGAACGACGCCAGGCCCTGCGCGCGTGCGACTTCAATCGCGCGCGCATGCAGCATCGCCAGCGATCCCATCGGCAGCGCGCGGCCAGCCGCGCTCGATGCCGGCGCGGTGTCCATCGCCGGGCCCAGCGCCGTCATCAGTTCGCCGCGATAGGCCAGCGGGTTGAGCGCCAGCAGCACGACCATCGCCAGGCTCAACAGCGCGCCGGTGACGGCGAACATCAAGTGCATCGGCAGGCTGAGCACGCCGATGACGTTGTGCGCGTCCTGCCAGAAACGCTTGAGGTTCCGGCCGGGGCGCAGCGCGAACAGGTCGTCGGCGAGCTTGGGCAGATGGATCACCAGGCCGGAGATCAGCGCCAGGCCGTACAGCAGGCTGATGATGCCCATCAGGTAGCGGCCCGCGACCGGAATGCCCACGGTGTAGTGCAACTCGTTGACCAGCTCCGACAGCGCGCCGCCGGGCATCTTGTCGCCGCCGTCGAGGTTGTCGAGCGTGGCGTAGCGCCACTGGCCATTCGCGTCCTGCCAGTAGCTGGCTGCCTGCGGGTACTCGCCACCGGGGAACACCATGCCGACGTGCTCGCGCGCCCTGGGATGGCGGGCCAGCGTTTCGTCGAGCAGCCGCTGCGCATCGGCCAGTCCCTGCTCCGCCGACTGCGCCGCGTGCGGCGTCTGCCAGGCCTGCAGGTCGTGGTGGAACACCGTGATCGCGCCGGCGTAGAACGCCACGAACAAGGCGAAGCCGGCGACCAGGCCGACCCAGGTGTGCACGCTGGTGAAGGTGCGCAGGGTGTTGGACTTGAGCTTGATCACGTCAGCGCACCCACTGCAACGTCTGCAAGAGCCACAGCGTGGCGAGGCTCACCGCCGCGCCGCCACCCAACCAGGCCCACGCGCGCTTGCCGTTGCGGCACTGGAAGGCCAGCGCCATCACCGCAATCCAGACGGCGAAGAACGCGACGATGCCGGCGACCAGCGTCGACTGCCACGGTCCCGGCAGCAGCCAGCAGGCCAGGCCGGTCACGCCGGCCGACAGCAGGAAACCTGGAATCGCGGCGGCGGTGGCGCGGCCCCACATCAGCGCGACTCCTTCGGGTGTGCGGGCGAACGCAGGGCGAGGTACGGCAGCGCCATCATGCCCAGCATCCAGGTGCCGAGCATCGCGCACAGGCCAGCGCCACCGCCGAGCAGGCGCATCCACAGCACCAGCCCGACCACCGCCAGCGCCAGGCCGATGCGCGTGGAGCGGTGCGGGTGCTTCGGGCGCGGCGTCCAGCGGCAGTTGCGCGAACCGGCATACAGCGCCAGCGCCGACAGCAGCGTGCTGATCAGTGCCGACAATGCCAGTGCCGTTTCCATGCCAGTGCGCTTACCAGTGGAAGCGTGCGGTCGCGGTGACCGTGCGCGGATAGCCGTAATAGCACCAGGCCGCGCTGTTGCAGGCGCTGATGTATTCCTTGTCGGTCAGGTTGTTGGCGTTGAGCTGCAGGCGCCACTGGCCGATGTCGTAGTGCACCGCGGCGTCGAACAGCGTGTACGACGGCGTCTGCCACAGATTGTAGGCGTCGCCGTAGTGTTCGCCGGTGTAGCGCACGCCGCCGCCGAAGCCCAGGCCCGACAGCGCGCCGGAGGTGATCGTGTAGTCGGCACCGAGCGAGGCGACCTGCTCGGGCTGCAGCGCGATTTCCTTGCCCAGCGACAGCGGGTCGGTCGACTGGGTGACTTCCGAGTCGGTGTAGGTGTACGCGCCGTAGATGCTGAAACCGTTGCCGACGTTCCAGCGGCCTTCCAGCTCGATGCCGTTGACCTCGGTCTCGCCCTGCTGGACCGAGAACAGGGTGTGGTTCGGGTCGACGGTGAGAGTGTTCTGTTGCACCAGACGGTAGACCGCCAGCGTCGCGAGCACGCGGTTGTGCGCGGGCTGGTACTTCATGCCGGCCTCGATCTGCTCACCGGTGGTCGGCACGAACGCGTTGCCGTTGAAATCGGTGCCGACCGTCGGCTGGAACGACTGCGAGTAACCCACGTACGGCGCAACGCCGTTGTCGAACAGGTAGTTGATGCCGACGCGGCCGGAGAACTCGTCGTCGCTCTGGTGGCTGCTGGCGCCGTCGATCAGCTCGCGCGTGTCGGTGCCGACCCAGTCCTGGCGACCGCCGAGCGTGACGACCCAGCGGTCGAGCTTGATCTGGTCCTGGATGTACAGGCCGGTCTGGTCCTGGTCCTGCACGGTGCGCGAGGTGTAGTCAGGCTTGACGATCGGGCTGCCATAGACCGGGTTGAAGATGTCCAGCGTCGGCGCGGTGAACGCGAACGCCTGCGCGTACTCGTTGCGACCATCGCGGTAGTCCAGGCCGGCGAGCAGCGTGTGCTGGGCGCGACCGGTGTTGAAGGCGAAGGTCAGCTGGTTGTCGATGCCGGTGTTCTTCGACTCTTCCTCGGTCGCCCACAGATAGCGGAACAGCGTGCGCTGGTCGGCGAGCAGGCCGAACGCGCCGACCGCAACCGCCGGGTCGATGTCGGTGGTGCCGTAGCGCACGTTCTGCTTGAACACAGTGCCGCCGCCGAAGTCGTGGCTGTACTCCCAGCCCAGCGACTTCATGGTCTTGTCGTAGGTGTTGTAGCCCGGCTCGCCGGTGAAGCGGTTCATCGGGATCTTGCCGTTCGGGTTCGGCAGCAGCGTGCCTTCCGACGGCAGGAAACCGGCGCCGGCGATGGTGTCGTTGCGCTGGTAGCGTGCCAGCAGCGTCAGCGTGTTGGCATCGTCCGGCTTCCAGGTCAGCGCGGGCGCGATGTAGTAGCGGTCGTCGTGGACATGATCGACGACGTCATCGCTGTTGCGGGCCAGGCCGGTGAGGCGATACGACCATTCGCCATTGCCACCGAGGGCGCCGCCGAAGTCGAACGCGGCCTGCACCATGTCGTAGCTGCCGGCCTGCAACTCGACTTCATGCAGCGCCTCGTCGACCGGGCGCTTGCTGACGTAGTTGACCAGGCCGCCGGGCGGCATCGCACCGTAGGTGACCGAGGCCGGCCCCTTCAGCACTTCGATGCGCTCCAGGCCGAACGGCTCGATGCGGGTGATGCTGGTGCCGGATCCATCGGCGAGGGCGAGACCGTCGAGGTAGCGTGCCGGCGTGAAGCCGCGCACCAGCAGCCAGTCGCTGCGCGGGTCGGGACCGTAGCCGCCGCCCTGGGTGCCGGCGGTGTACCAGACCGCTTCCTCGGCACCGTGCACCGCGCGGTCGCGCAACTGCTGATCGGTGATCACCGACACCGAGGCCGGGATCTCGCGCAGCGGGGTATCGGTCTTGGTCGCGCTGCCGCTGCTGCGGGCCAGCGGGGCGTGCACCTCGACCGAGTCCAGGTCGGTGGCCGACGGCGAGGCCGTCTGGGCCTGCGCGGCGACCGGCGCGGTCACGGCAGCAGCGAGGGCCAGCACGAGGGCGCGGCGGGAGACAACGGCGGAGGTGGCGGCGCGGCGAAGGGACATGTGGGAACCAGAGGAAGGGGCGGGCACCCCGTCCATGGGGTTGCGGCGGGCACCGGGTGAAACCGGTGGACATTCCGCCCGGCAGTAGATGGGAATGATTCGCATTCTAAGGGTGGGGCCGGCCTCAGGGCAAACGGCGGGCGGCCGCACCTCCGCCCGTCATTGCCGCGCAGGCGGAAATGACGGCGCGAGGGGCAACGCCCATGGATTCCCGCCTGCGCGGGAATGACAGTCTGGAGGGACGGAGTAAGCGCCTCAGAACCCGTAGCGCAGGAACCCGCCGTCTACCGCGATGCACTCGCCGGTCACATACCCGGCCGCCGGCAGGCACAGGAAGGCCACCGCCGCCGCCACTTCCTCCGGCTCGCCAATGCGCCCCAACGGCGTGCGCAGCAGCACCTCGTCGAGGTAGTCCGGATCGGCCAGCTTGTCGGAGGTGCGGCGCGTGCGGATGTACCACGGCGCCACCGCGTTGACGCGGATGCCGTCCTCGGCCCACTCGACCGCGAGGTTGCGCGTCATCTGGTGCATCGCCGCCTTGCTCATGCCGTACGGCGCGCCGGTGCGCACGTGGGTCATGCCCGAGACGCTGCCGACGTTGACGATGCTCGACGCGGCGTGCCGGGTCAGCAATGGATGCGCATAACGCGAGAGCTCGAACGCGGAGAACACGTTCACCTCGAACACCTGGCGCCATTCGTCCTCGGTGTAATCGGTGGCGACCTTGCTGACGTTGCCGCCGGCATTGTTGACCAGGATGTGCAGGCCTTCGCCGAAATCCTCGACCCAGTCCAGCAGCTCGCGGCGCTGCTCCTCGTCGGCGACGTCGGCGACGAAGCCCTGGATGTCACGTTCGGGGAAGTCCTCGACCAGCTCGCTGCGCGCGGCATCGAGCGCGGTCGAGTCGCGCGCGGCGAGCAGCACGTCGGCACCGAAGCCGAGCAGTTCGCGTGCGATCGCGCGGCCGATGCCGGCGCTGCCGCCGGTGACCAGGGCCAGTTGTCCGTCCAGGCGCCAACGCTTCGGGTCCATGCCGCTCTCCGGTATCGCACTGCGTGAAGTGGGTCGCGCCTTGGCACGTTGCCGCACGCGACGGCCGCTGTAGCATAGCCGCCAGACCAGTCGAGGGTGCCCGGATGTCGCGATCGCTGCTGTGCGCAATGACTACGCTGGCACTGCTGGCCGGGTGCTCCAGGCCCCAGCCGCCTGAGAAGGAACGTCCGCCGGAGCCGCAGGCCACGCAGCTGCGCGATGCGATCCAGGCGCCGCTGGACAAGGCGCGTGCGGTGGAGGCGGACACCGCGAAAGCGGCCGAGCAGCAGCGGGCGGCGATCGACGCGGCCGAGTCGGGCACCGGCGACTGAGCGTCCAACAAAAAACGCCCGGCTTCGGCCGGGCGTTCTGTAGTCGCCTCCCTTCCTTGGCGGAAGGGAGGCAGGGCAACCATCACAAACCGCAGAAGCAGTACGCCAGCGCCTTCACCGGCACGCCGCGCGTGGGCTGGATCGCGCCTTCGAGGAAGCGCAGGTCGGCCGCGGCCTGCGGCGAAGCCTTGGCCAGCAGGCTGCGGGCGATGTCGGACTCCCGCAGCCAGGCGCCGCCGGCACGACTGCCGATGAAGCCGGTGAAGAAGCGCTCGAACGGCGTCGCTGCCTTCTCGATGTAGCGCACGTGGTAGCTGTCCTTTTCGAGCTTGGCCTTGGTGGCGGCGAAATCGATCGCCTGCTGCAGGCCGCCGAGTTCGTCGACCAGACCGCGCTCCTTCGCCTGCTCGCCGCTCCAGACCCGGCCGCGGGCGATCGAGTCGACCTGTTCGACCGGCTTGTTGCGGGCCGTGGCGACGCGACCGGTGAAGTCGCGGTAACCCTTGTCGATCACCGACTGGATCACCTGGCCGACTTCCGGCTGCAGCGGCCGGGTGATGTCGAACGCGCCAGCGAAGCGGGTCGTGCCGACGCCGTCGGAATGCACGCCGATCTTGTCGAGTGCGCGCGGGATGGTCGGGATCAGGCCGAAGATGCCGATCGAGCCGGTGATGGTCGAGGCATCGGCGTAGATGCGGTCGGCATCCATCGATATCCAGTAACCGCCCGAAGCGGCCAGGTCACCCATCGACACCGTTACCGGCTTGCCGGCCTTCTTCAGCGCGACCACTTCGCGGCGGATCTGCTCGGAAGCGAACACCTCGCCACCGGGCGAGTCGACGCGCAGGACCACGGCCTTCACGTTCTCGTCGTCGCGCGCTTCGCGCAGCAGGGCCGCGGTGGACACGCCACCGACCGTGCCCGGCGGCTGCTCGCCGCCCTGGATCTCGCCTTCGGCCACGATCACGGCCACCTGCGGGCGGCGCAGATCGACGGCGTCCAGGCCGCTGTCCAGCTGCACCAGGTACTCGTCGAGCGAGGCCTGGCGGAAACCGCCGTCGGCATCGTCATCGGCGACACCGCGCTGGATCAGCAGGTCGTCGACCTCCTCGCGGGTCTTCAGGCCGTCGACCAGCCGGGTCCGCAGCGCGAACTTGGCCAGGTCGCCCTGGGCATCGGCGATGCCGACCGGCATCTGCTCGATGCCCTGTGCCAGCTGCGCGACATCGAGCTTGCGCGCCTTGGCGACGTCGCCCAGGTAGCGCTGCCAGAGGTCGTTCATCCAGAACAGGTCGGCTTCCTTCGCTTCCGGCGACGCCGCGTCGAGCACGTACGGCTCGGCCGCCGACTTGTACTCGCCGACCTTGAACAGGTGCACGTCGACACCGAGCTTGTCCTGCAGGCCCTGGCGGTAGTACGTGCGATAGCGGCCGAGGCCTTCCAGCAGCATCCCGCCCATCGGATCGAGGTAGACCTCGTTGGCCTGCGCGGCCAGCAGGTACTGCTTCTGGTCCATCATCTCGGCGAACGCCACGACCTGCTTGCCGCTGGCCTTGACCCGCGCCACCGCCTGCGCGACTTCGCGCAGCGAAGCGAAGCCACCGGCCTCGAGTTCGTCCAGGTCGAGCACGACGCGCTCGATGCGCTTGTCCTCGCGCGCCGCATCCAGTGCGCGCACCAGGTCGCGCAGCTGCACTTCGCCGCCGCGCTCGCCCAGGGCCTTGCCCAGCGCGCGCGTCAGCGGGTCGCTGCTGTACTGCTCGACCAGGGTCCCTTCCGGCGCGATGACCAGCGTGGTGCGATCGAGCAGCGGCTTGGTCCGCGGGCCCGACATCATGATCGCGAGGAACAGGAAAAGCAGGAAGAAAAACACCAGGTTGAGGACCAACCTTCGGGTGAAGTTCATCGCATCCCACAGCCCGACGAAGAAGCGGGCGATCGGGCCACGACGGGGCGTATCGTTCATTGCAAAGGCTCCTGGCTTACGTTTCCAGCCTAATCCCGGATGGCATGGAATTCACCCGCCATTCGTAACACGCCCTAGCGGCCATTGGCGTGATGCGGCGGTACGGAGGTGTGACAACGGCCGGCCGATGCCGGTTCAAGGACCGCGCATCACCAGCCGGTCGGGCTGGCTCGAACGCAGGAATCGGCTGCACAACAGCAGCGCGGCCACGCTCAGTCCGGCGATCAGGCCGATCCACATGCCCTTCGGTCCCCACCCCAGCCCAAGCCCGAGGCCGGCGCCGAGCGGCATGCCGATGCCCCAGTAGGCCAGCACCGCCAGCACCATCGGCACGCGGGTGTCCTTGAGCCCGCGCAGTGCCCCGGCCGACAGGACCTGCACGCCGTCGGGGAACTGGAACGCCGCCGCGTACAGCAGCAGGGAGGCGGCCAGCGTCGCCACCGCCGCATCGGCGGTATAGAAACTGACCAGCAGGTCGTTGCCGGTCAGCAGCACCAGGCCGGAAAACAGCTGCGTGCCGATCACGATCGCGTAGCCGGCATAGGCGGCACGTCGCACGCCGGCGAAGTCACCGCGGCCGAGCGCATGGCCGACACGCACGGTGGTGGCCTCGGCCAGGCCCATCGGCACCATGAAGCACAGCGATGCCAGGTTGATCGCGATCTGGTGCGCGGCCGCCGGCACTTCGCCCAGGCGCCCCATCAGCAGTGCGGTGGCGATGAACAGTCCGCCTTCCATCAGCACCGTCACGCCGATCGGCAGGCCGGTGGCGAGCAGGTTGCGGACGATGGACCACTCCGGCATGTCGAAGCGCTCGAACAGCTTCAGGTCGGCGAAGCGCTTCGATCGCCACAGCACGACGGCAAAGCCAATCGCCTGCATCCACAGCATCATCGCCGAGGCCACGCCGAGTCCGCCGGCCCCCATCTCGGGGAAGCCGAACTTGCCGAAGGTGAGCACGTAGCCGACGGGCAGCAGGATCAGCAGGCCGCCAGCGCTGAGCACCAGAGTCGGCAAAGTCCAGTGCAGGCCTTCGCTGAGATAGCGCATGCAGAAGAACAGCGTCAGCGCCACCACGCCCCAGCGGATGCCGTGCAGGAAGGCGGTGGCACCGGGAATGATCTCGGGGGTGATGCCCATCGGGCCCAGCGCGAGCGGGATGAAGGTCAGGAAGGCGAACAGCACCAGCCCCAGGCCGAGCGCCAGCCACAGCGCCTGCCGGAACAATGCGCCGATCTGGTTGCGCTGTCCGGCGCCGTCGAGCTGCGACACCGACGGCGGCACCGACAGCAGCGTCCCGATCGGCACCATCATCGGCAGCCACCACAGCGCCGTGCCGATGGTGACCGAGGCCAGCGTGGTGGTGCTGTGGTGGCCGGCCAGGACGTTGTCGACGAACGCGATCAGGCCGGTCGACAGGTGCCCGCCCACCAGCGGCGCGGCAAGGATGGCGGTGGTGCGGACTTCGCCGAGCAGCCCTTTGCGGGCAGGAACGGCGAGCGTGGGAGACGGGGACATCGTTACAACCAGACGCACGACTGCGGCCGCGCGACCGAATCCGATGTCGGGCGCTGGCGCCGGGTCGCGGCGGGCCGCTATCTTAGCGGCTTGATCTGAACAGCTCGTTGCCATGGCCTGCACATGCCGTGGCACCCAGGGGAGAGGGAACAACCGATGAGCGCAAAGGGACACGACATTCCCAGCCATTGCGAAAACTGCAATGCGCCCCTTGAAGGCCACTATTGCCACGACTGCGGGCAGTCGGTGGTCAATCCGGTGCGCGACGCCGGGCATGCGCTGGAAGAAGTGTTCGAATCGTTCTGGCATCTGGACGGCCGCATCTTCCACACCCTGCGCGACCTGCTGTTCCCGGGACGCGTCGCCAACAACTACCTTGCGGGCCAGCGCGCGCGCTACGTCGCACCGCTGCGGCTGTTCCTGGTGCTGAGCGTGGTGACCTTCTTCTTCGCCCAGATGGTCATCCACGTCGACAACAACGACAGCGCCAATCCGATGGTGCAGCTCAAGGATGGCGTCTCCAGCAACAAGAATTCCGCCAAGCAGTCCAAGGCCTTCGCCAAGGCGACCAGCATTGCCGACGTCGAGCAGGTCCGGCGCAAGAACCTGGCCGACCTGGCCGAGGCGCGTTCGGCGATCCCGGCGGTGCTGCTGCACGCGCGCAAGGCGATAGACGTAGCGATCGAGGACGTCAACCGCGCCGCCGACGGCCGCATCGAGGCCATCGGTCGCGAGAAGGGCATGAGCGCCGAACAGATCGCCGCGGCCAAGACCGACGGCGCACGCCGCGCCGCCGTCGCGATGGAGACGGCGAAGCAGAACCTCGAGAAGGCCGCCGACCTGGCGACGCTGCAACGCCTGCGCGACGAGCGGCTGGCGCCGCACCACGTCAAGCTGGCCGGGTTGCCGGCCAACGCCGCGGCTGCGCGTCGCCACGAACTCAACGAGATCCGCGACATCAACATCGCCGCCGGCTGCCGGGCCGCGCAGCTGCAGATCGCCGATGCGACCAGCACCGAAGGCGACCGCGTTCGCAAGGAGTCCGAGGATGCACGCATCTATGGCGATCCGGACTGCTACGACCGCCTGACCCTGTTCGGCAGCGAAGAGCCGTGGGACGAGGAAACCAATCCGCTGGTGATCGGCTCGGCGCCGGGCTTCGTCAATCACTGGATCAATCGCCAGATCGCACATGGCCGCGAGAACGTCTCGCGCGCACAGAAGGATCCGGGGCTGTGGGTGCGCGCGCTGCTCGCCGCGGTGCCCTCGGCGCTGTTCCTGCTGGTGCCTGTATTTGCCCTGCTGCTGAAGCTGGCTTACCTGGGGTCCGGCCGGCTGTACCTGGAGCACCTGGTCATCGCCCTCTACAGCCATGCCTACATGTGCCTGACGATGCTGGCGTTCCTGATCCTGATCGCGCTCGACAACGCGATCTCGCCGCACTGGGCCGGCTACGGCTGGATCAGCGGCTTGCTGGTGACGCTGCTGTGGCTGTGGCTGCCGTTCTACCTGCTGCTGATGCAGAAGCGCGTGTATCGCAACGGCTGGCCTGTGACCGTCCTGCGATACCTGGTGATCGGCAATCTCTATTTCGTCCTGCTCGCCTTCGCCGCGACCTTCCTCGCCCTGGCGAGCCTGGTGCGGATGTGAGTTCGGGCGGCGGCGAGGTCGTGGAGTCCTTGGAGGTCGTGTACGAGATGCGCAGCGAAGGACTGGCGCGGTTCGGCGACGCGTTCCGCGCGCAGCGCCGGGTGCTCATCGTGCTGGAGCGCTTCGCTCCGCACGCGTAGGGTTCGACGCCGGTCAGTGCTGCAGCTGCTGCCACAGCCAGTCGCCGCGCCCTTCGGCCCCGGCGGCCAGCAGGCCGCGGCGCAGCGCCTCGCGCTGGGTCGGCGGCGTCCGCTGGGCCAACACGCCCAGATCCCTGCGCTGTTGTGCCGTCATCGTCCGCAGCGCCTGCATCAGCGCTGCGTGCTCCTGCTCCGGTACCTGCGCCAGCAACGGCTGCAACATCGCGTAGTCGCCGCCGAGCGCGGGCCCCAGCAACCAGCCCCGTTGCTCACTTTTGTCGAGCGCGTCGAACTGCGCCCGCCAGGCGCGCTGCTGTTCTGCCGGCAGCGTCGCCAGCTGCGTGGCGGCGGCCTGGATGCGGACCTGTTCGTCCACCGGTAACGCACGCCAGGCCTGATAGCGCTCGCGGAAGGCATCGCGTTCGCTGCGCGGCAGGGCATCCCACTGCGCGGCACGCCGTGAATAGTCCGCGCGCTGCTGCGGCGACCAGGCGGCCCATTGCTGCGTTTGCCGCTGCAGTTGCGCGTGCGCGGCCGGTGGCAGCTTCGCCAGCACGTCGCGCAGCTCCGGTGGGGTCGATCCGGCCGGGGCGACGGCCAGCAGCAGCGCCATGGCGAGGAAACGACGGTTACGGCGCATCGGACGACTCCGTCTCGGTCTCGCTGCCGGTCGGGGGCCCGGTGGCCGGTGTCGGTGCGATCGCATCGGCGGGCGGCACGTCGCTGGGCGGAGCGGGCTCGGTCACGCCCGCGGCCTGCTGGGCGGCGTACCAGCTGTGGAACTCGAGGTCGCCGGCATCGACCTGCGCCTGCGGATCGGCTAGCAGCTCGAAGTCGCGGTGGGCGACCAGGGCGGTTTCCGGGGAGTAGCGCGCGGCCGGCTCGTCACCTTCCGGCAAGGGTTCCACGCGGACGCGTTTCACGCCCGGCTCCAGGCCGAGCGCGCGCTGCCAGGGCGTCAGCAGGTCGGGCCAGATGAAACTCACCGCCAATGCCAGCACGCACGTCGCCAGCAGCACCCACAGCGACGCCATCAGCCAGCGCGGGCGACGGCGGGCACTGGCCGCATCGGCGGACGACGAAGCCGGTGCCGGGCCGCGCATCACCGCGTCGCGGGCGGCACTGAGCCGCACCAGCCGGTCGGCCGGCAGGGTCTTGATCCGGCGATGGATCTGCTCGCGAAGCCGCTGCCACGCCTCGGGATCGGCGCGGCCGTCCTCGTGGTGCGGCAGCGCCCGCTGCAAAGCCAGGCGGAAGCTCGGCTGGGACACGCCCAGCACGGCCGCGCCCTCGTCCTCAGAGAGCCCGGCGGCCACCCGTAGCAGCAAGGCCGCACGCGGACCGCTGCCGAGCTCGCCGAGGCGGTCGGTGACATCGATCGGCAAGGCCACCGCGGTGCGGTTGCGCAGCTGCGGCTGGGCCAGCAGCAGGCTCCAGAACCGGGTCGGCCAGGCGGGCATCGCCAGTGACTCGGCCTCGCCGCGGAACTGGGCCATCGCCGTCGCCAGGGCGGCATCGCCCGAGCCGGCATCGCCGGCCTGGAGCTCGGCCAGGACCGCGCCACGGCGCTCCACTCCGCGCAGGAACGCGGACAGGGCGGGGGGCGGAGTGGAGTTGTGGGAGGGGGAAGAAACGCTCATCGGGACTGCATCACCATGCCCCGCATCATAGCGATGCCGGCATGCCACAAAACCGCTTGACAACGCGCTAACACGTGCTCCGCGAAGCGGGACGTGGCTTGCACCCGAAAAGCGGTTGTGCACAGCAGTAATGGAATCGTCACGGTCGGACGCCCGACCCCGGTGCGTGACCGCATGACAGCGATGTTTCACAGTCAACTATATGATTTAAAAGAGAATAACCGCGTTGGCACTTTTTTCACCAACGTGGCCACGAGGCCTGTTTTTCTGTAGTCGGACCAATCTGCCGACACACCATGCACAGATTTATCCACAGGCGATGTGGATAAGGCCCAATTGCCTTTTACTTCCATCACTTGCGTGACTTTTGTCACAGAGTGGGCAGCAATGCCCCGCAACTCTCCGGACCGCTCATGGGCATCCTCGTGGCTCGGTAGACTGCGCCGATGCCCGATGCCCCGATGCCTGATTCGCCGGTCTGGCGACTGGCCCTGCCGCTGCCCCTGCCCCGCCTTTTCGACTACCTGCCCCCCGTGGGCGAGGCAGCGAGCGCGGGCGACGTCGGCAGCCGGGTGCGGGTGCCGTTCGGCAGCCGCGAACTGGTCGGGGTCATCGCCGAGGTTGGCGCTGCCGGCGATGACGCGCCCCAGCTCAAGCACGCCATCGCCCGGCTGGATCCACAGCCGCTGTTCCACGGCGAGCTGCTCGAGTCGCTGCGCTGGCTGGCGCGATATACCCATGCCCCGCTCGGCGAAGTGCTGGCCACCGCACTGCCGGCCACCCTACGCCGCGGCGAGGCCCTGGCCGATACCCACGCCTGGGCCTGGCAACTGACCGAGGCCGGGCAGACCGCGCGCGAGCGACTGCGCGCCGGCAAGCCGCGGCGACTGGCGGACCGGTTGCAGGACGGTGCCTGCGACGAAGACACCCTGGACGACGAACTCGGAGACTGGCGCAGCGCCGCCCGCGCCCTGGCCAAGCGCGAACTGGCCGAACGCATCGCCGTGCCGGTGACGCAACGGGCACCGGCGCCCCGGCCCGGCCCGGCCCTCAACGCCGAGCAACAGACCGCCGTCGACGCGGTGCTGGCCAGCCGCGACGGCTTTGCCGCCCTGCTTCTCGACGGCGTCACCGGCAGCGGCAAGACCGAGGTCTACCTGCACGCGATCGCCGACTGCCTCGCGCGCGGCCGCCAGGCGCTGGTGCTGGTGCCGGAGATCGGCCTGACCCCACAGACCCTGGCGCGCTTCCGCGCCCGCCTCGGCGTGCCGGTGCATGCCCTGCACTCGGGCCTGGGCGACGCCGAGCGCGCCCGCACCTGGGCCGCCTTCGCCCGCGGCGAGGCGCGGGTGGTGGTCGGCACGCGCTCGGCGGTGTTCCTGCCGATGCCCGACGCCGGCCTGATCGTGATCGACGAAGAGCACGACGGCAGCTTCAAGCAGCTCGACGGCATCCGTTACCACGCCCGCGACTTCGCCCTGGTGCGCGGCAAGACCCTCGGCATTCCGGTTGTGATGGGCAGTGCGACGCCGTCGCTGGAGACCCTGCGCAACGCCCAGACCGGTCGCTACACGCACCTGCGCCTGCGTGAACGCGCCGGCGATGCGCAGCCGCCGAGCGTGCGCGTGTGCGACGTGCGCAAACGCCCGCTGGAGGCCGGCCTGTCGCAGGAGCTGCTGGACACGATCGGCCGCGCCCTCGATGCCGACGGCCAGGTGCTTGTGTTCAAGAACCGCCGCGGCTATGCGCCCGTGCTGCTGTGCCACGACTGCGGCTGGAGCGCGCAGTGCCAGCGTTGTGATTCGCCCATGACCGTGCACGCCGGCGGCCGGCGCCTGCAATGCCACCACTGCGGGGCACGCCGCCCCGTGCCCAACGCTTGCCCCGACTGCGGCGGGCTTGCGCTGCAGGCGCAGGGCGCGGGCACCGAGCGCATCGAGGAAGCGCTGACCGCGCGCTTTCCCGACGTCCCGGTGCTGCGCATCGACCGCGGCACCACCCAGCACCGCGACGCGCTGGAACAGCACCTGGCCCGCTTTGGCACGCAGCGCGGGATCCTCGTCGGCACGCAGATGCTGGCCAAGGGCCACGATCTGCCGCAGCTGACGTTGGTGGCCGTGGTCGGCATCGACGAGGGCCTGTTCTCGGCCGACTTCCGCGCACCGGAGAAACTGGCGCAGCTGCTGATCCAGGTGGCCGGTCGCGCCGGCCGCGCCGAACGCCGCGGCGAAGTGCTGCTGCAGACCCATCACCCCGGCCACCCGTTGCTGGCGACGTTGCTGACCGGTGGCTACTCCGCCTTCGCCGAAGAAGAGCTGGCGCAGCGCGAAGCCGCCGGTTTCCCGCCGTTCGCACACCTGGCGATGCTGCGCGCGGAAGCCAAGCAGACCGAAGCCTGCGAAAGCTTCCTGCGTTCGGCGCGCGCGATCCTGCACGACACCGGCGCCGCCCTCGACCTGCACGGACCACTGCCGGCGCCGATGCCGCGCCGTGCCGGCTACCAGCGCGCGCAGCTGCTGCTGTCGTCCGCCGACCGGCGCACGCTGCATTCAGCGCTGGATGCCGCGATGCCGGCGATCCACGCCCTGCCCGACGCCCGCAAGGTGCGCTGGTCACTGGATGTCGACCCGGTCGATCTCTACTGATCGCGCGCCCGCACCGGCCACACCCACGCGGCGCACACATAGAGCACCAGCGCGATCAGCAACGTCGCGCGCAGCCCGAAGGCCATCGCCAGCAGCAGCGCCAGGATCGCCGCCAGCACCGAAGCGCACCCGTTGAGGCCCCACGCCCACGGTACGAATCCCGGCGCCGACCGCGCCAGGCGCGCCAGCCCCAGCGGGAACGGCATCCCCATCGCGAATGCCATCGGCGCGATGCCGGCCAGCCCGAGCAGCGTGCGCGCCGCCGGCGGCCACGACGCGGCGTACTCCATGGCGATGGCGAACATCGCGAACTGCCACAGCAGGCCCAGCGCGATCGCGCGTACCGCCCAGCGGATGCGCAGCGTGATGGCCAGCGTCGAGGTGTCACCGCGTTCAAGCCAGCGCTGTGCCTGCACGCTTCCCGCTCCGGCGAACAGCAGCACGCCGGCCAGTCCGGCGGTGGCTGCCAGCAATGGATGTCCTACCAGAAGCGTCAACCGCGACAGCGTCGCGATCTCGATCAGCAGGAACGCCAGCCCCAATGCGACGAAGTACGCGGCGGCGCGTGTGCGCGATATTCCGCCACGCTGCCCGGCATCGACTCGCGCCAGCACCCGCAGCGGCAGCAGCACCAGCAGCAAGGCCAGTGGCAACGCCTGCAGCAGCGCTGCCACCAGCAGCAGATAACCCGAATCGAGCAGCACCGCACTGCCCTCCCCGCGCAGCTTCCAAAGTTCCGGCAGGCTGCGCCAGCGGAAGTAGTGACCGAAGTACGGCCGGTCATCGCTGGCCGGCTCGATCATGAACTTGTAGTCGTCGATGAAGTCTTCCGCGCGTGGCGACAGCAAGGCCTGCACGCCATCGAACAGGTACGGCGGATCCAGCACGTGCAGGTTGTTTGCTGGCCTGACCCCGATGCCCGGCAACTGCACCACATCGAAGCCGCGCGCCCCGGCGAAACCGGCCATCGCCGCGACTTCGTCCGGCGCGAAGGGTCGCCGCGACAGCAGCCAGGTGCTCGCATCCCAGTTGCGGATCGCCGCGACATGCTGCCCCGGCGCGACAGCGCCCTGCAGCTGCAGCGCCCGGACCATCGTCGCCAGGAGCTTGAGTTCATCACGCGGTGGCTGCTTGCTCCAGCGGGTGATGGCGATCATTCCCGTTGGCGACAGGCGCTGGAGGTAGTCGCTCATCGCTTCGACGGTCAGCGCGTACTGTTCGCTTGCCGACTGCACGCCGGCGCCGCCGCTGGCGAACGATTCGCCACCTGCCAGCACGATCAGGTCGTGCTGCCCCCGCGCCGCGCGAACGTGCGCACGCGGATCGGCGACGACCGCGTGCACGCGCGGATCGCGATAGAGCTGACCCGCATAGCGAGCCTCGTCGTCGCGCACCATGGCCAGTCGCTGCGCGGACAACTCGACCGCATCGACGCGGCCGGCACCCAGCGCCAGCGCCTGCAGAACGTCCATGCCCCCGCCTGCACCCAGCACCAGCACCGACCGCGGCTTTCGTGCGTGATACGGCAACGCGGATGTCATCGCGTCGAGCCACTCGCGCGGTGGCGCCCCGGTATCACGCGTGATCACCGACAAGCCATCGCCGTCGGTGAACAGACCCCGCTGTGCCGGCGGCTCGCCCGCGAAGCCCAGGCTCAAGCCGGGCGCATGGCGCAGCGGCACCTGCGGACAGTCGAGCACGGTCATCCAGCCGTAAGGTCCCCAGCGTTGCGCGATCACGCGGGCCTGCGGCAACAGCAGCGCCTTGCTCAGGCCCTTGTAGGGGTTGGGTTGCGGAAGCAGCAGCCTGGTGGGTATCAACGCCACCAGGACGATCGCGACCAGCAGCGCCACGATCCGGCGCCCGTTGACCCGCGACACCAGGAAGGCCGCCCAGGCGCCGCCCAGTGCCGCCAGTACCAGACCGCGTCCGGTCGGCAGGAAGCCCAGCGCCAGGGCCACCAGCGCGCCAGCGCCAGCTCCTATCAGGTCGGCACCGTAAAGCGCCGGAATGCGCGCGCCGTGACGGGCGAATGCCAGCCCGAAACAACTGGCCGCGAAGAAGAACGGCACGGCCAGCACCAGATAGAGCGCACACAGCCACAGCAACTGGCGCGGATCCCAGACCAGTTCCAGGCCGTTGAACGGAATCGCGCGTGCAACCAGCAGGGTCAGCGCTGCGCTGATGGCGAACAGCAACGCGCAAGCGACGAACACGGCTTCGAATCGCGGCGCCAGGAATTCGCTGCCGCGGCCGCGCAACCACACCGCAAGCCAGGTGCCGCTCGCGCCGTGCCCCAGCAGGGCAAGGCTGATGATCATCACCGCGAACGGATGCCAGTGCTCGATCGCCAGCCAGCGCATCAACAGCAACTGGTACGCCAGCGCCGCCGCCGATATCAATGCGATGGCAAACGGCAATCGCCCCTGGACTTCATCCGGAGCCGCGGCAGGAATGCCAGCTTCGGGAGCGTCCGCCACGAGCGTCAGTGCCCGCCCGTCAGTGGCACGAAGCGCACCGGCAGCACCTGCCGTGTCCGTGCGCGCCCCTGCGCGTCCTTCTCCACCAGCATCAGCGTCTGGGTGAAGAAACTGCTGCCGACCGGGATCACCATGCGCCCGCCGGGCTTGAGCTGGGCCAGCAGCGGCGGTGGTATCGAGGACGCCGCCGCCGTGACGATGATCGAATCGAACGGCGCCCGGTCCTTCCAGCCGTAGTAGCCGTCGCCCTTGCGCGTGGTGACGTTGGCATGGCGTCCCAGTCGCTTCGCTGCCTGGTCTGCAAGTGGCGCAATGATCTCGATCGAATACACCTGCACGTCGAACTCCGCCAGCACCGCCGCCTGGTAGCCCGAACCGGTGCCGATCTCGAGGATCTTCTGGCCCGTGCGCGGTCGCACCAGCGTGGTCATCAGGGCGACGATGTACGGCTGCGAGATGGTCTGCCCGTGGCCGATGGCGAGCGGACGGTTCTCGTAGGCGTGCTCGCGTTCGCTGGCGGGCACGTACTGGTGGCGTGGCACCCGTGCGAGCGCGTCGAGCACGTCGCGGTCGATGCGCGCGGTGGTGCCGGCGCCGGCCCGCGCCTCGGCCTGGAGTTCGGCAATCAGCGCGCGCCGTGGTTGCGAATACGCGTCGCCCTGCCGCGCGTGCGCGACTGCGCTGCATAGCGCCACGACCAGCACGGCCATGCGCGCGATTCCGGCGATGGTGGCACCGCCCTGCATGGCGGCGAGTCTAGGAGCTGCCCCGTTACCCTTTCGGCAAGGGCCGCGTGAAGGCCATCAGGCCTTCTTGACGGCCGTTGTCTTGGCCCGCTGCCGGGGCCGGATCCACAGGATCTGGTTTTCGCGATTGACCTCGAACAGGCCCGTAGCCTCGATCAGGTCGCTGAGTTTGCGGAAGCCGTAATTGCGCGGATCGAACGAGGCCTGGTTGCTGATCTGGTGGCCGACCTGCCCCAGGTGCGCCCAGCCGTCGTCGCCACTGGCCGACTCCACCGCGCTGCGCAGCATCTGCAGCAGCCGGGTGTCGTCGCGCAGTTCCTTGGCAGTGCGCGGCTTGGTCGCCACCGCCGTGGCTTCGGTGTTCGGTTGCACCAGCGCTTCCAGATAGGTGAACTTGGAACAGGCGTTGACGAATGGCAACGGCGTCTTCTTCTCGCCGAAGCCATACACCTTCACGCCTTCGGTCAGCAGCCGCATCACCATCGGCGTGAAATCGGCATCACTGGACACGATCGCGAAGCCGTCGAGGTTGCGCGCGTAGAGCAGGTCCATCGCGTCGATGACCATCGCCATGTCGGAGGCGTTCTTGCCGCTGCTGTAGGCGAACTGCTGGATCGGGCGGATGGCGTACTCGTGCAGCGTCGCCTCCCAGCTCTTCAGGTGGGGGCTCTTCCAGTTGCCATAGGCGCGGCGGACGTTGGCCACGCCGTGGCGCGCCACTTCGGCCAGGATCACGTCGATCTTGGCGGCCGGCGCGTTGTCGGCGTCGATCAGCAGGGCAATGCGGCGCTCGGGTTCGGCCATGACACGCTTCCATGCTGGGTCCCGGCGAGCCTACCCCAGGCGGGCAGTGTCGGGATGACATGCATCACCGTACGAATGTTAGCGCTACCATGATCTAATCGGAGAGAATGAGCCCGACACCGAAGCCACCGACACCATGACCAGCCAGCTCGAACAACTGCGCACCCTGTCCGCCGTCGTCGCCGACACCGGCGACATCGAGGCGATCGCCCGCTTCCATCCGCTCGACGCCACCACCAATCCGTCGCTGCTGCTCAAAGCCGCCTCGATCCCCGCCTATTCGCCGCTGATCGACTCGGCACTGGCGCAGGCGCGCGGCGCCGACCTCGCCGAGCGCGTGGCCGATGCCTCCGATGTCCTGGCGGTCACCATCGGCACCGAGATCCTCAAGCTGATCCCGGGCCGGGTCTCGACCGAGGTCGATGCGCGCCTGAGCTTCGACACCGACGCCACCCTGGCCAAGGCCCGCAAGCTGGTCGCGCTGTACGAGAAGGCCGGCATCGGCCGCGAGCGCCTGCTGATCAAGACCGCTTCGACCTGGGAAGGCATCCGCGCCGCCGAACAGCTCGAGCGCGAAGGCATCAACTGCAACCTCACCCTGCTGTTCTCGTTCGCCCAGGCCGTGGCCTGCGCCGAGGCCGGCGTGTTCCTGATCTCGCCCTTCGTCGGCCGCATCCTCGACTGGCACCTGGCCAACGGCGGCGAGAAGCCGGCCACGCCGCAGGACGATCCGGGCGTGCAGTCGGTCACCCGCATCTGGCACCACTACAAGCGCCACGGCTTCAACACCGTGGTGATGGGCGCGAGCTTCCGCAACACCGGGCAGGTGCTGGCGCTGGCCGGTTGCGATCGCCTGACGATCTCGCCGGAACTGCTGGCCGAACTGGCCGCCAGCGAAGGCGGCGTGCCGCGCGCGTTGAACGACACGGGCGATCGCGCACCGGCGCCGGCCGTGCTCGACGAAGCGGCCTTCCGCTGGCAGCACAACGAGGATGCGATGGCCAACGACAAGCTCGCCGATGGCATCCGCCGCTTCGCCGCGGATCAGCGCAAGCTTGAGGCGTTGCTGGCCGATCGGCTTCGCTGAGCGGAGCATCGGGCGACGTTGTCGTTACGTTTCCCGGGTGCGGCCGACGGCTTACCCGGGCTACGCGCATGAGCGGCCTGGGCTGAGGCAAACTGTGCGCATGGATGCGACGACCCGGATGACACCCGCCCACCGCCTGCGCAGCATCTTCAGCGGTTCGGTCGGCAACCTGGTGGAGTGGTACGACTGGTACGCCTACTCCGCGTTCGCCATCTACTTCGCACCGCATTTTTTTCCAAAAGGCGACACCACCGCGCAGTTGCTCGATACCGCCGCGGTGTTCGCGGTCGGCTTCCTGATGCGTCCGGTCGGCGGCTGGCTGATGGGGTTGTACGCCGACCGCCACGGCCGCAAGGCGGCGCTGATGCTGTCGGTGCTGCTGATGTGCGCCGGCTCGTTGCTGATCGCCGTGGCACCGGGCCATGACAGCATCGGCCTGGCCGCACCGGCATTGCTGGTGTTCGCGCGCCTGCTGCAGGGCCTCAGCGTCGGCGGCGAATACGGCACCTCGGCCACCTACCTGAGCGAGATGGCCGATGCGCGCCGTCGCGGCTTCTGGTCGAGCTTCCAGTATGTGACGCTGGTGATGGGACAGCTGATCGCGCTGGCGCTGCTGGTACTGCTGCAACGCCTGCTGCTCACCGAAGAACAGCTGCACGACTGGGGCTGGCGGATCCCGTTCGTGGTCGGCGCGATGTGCGCGGTCACCGCGCTGTACCTGCGACGCGGCATGCAGGAGACGGAGTCGTTTGTCGCCGCCGCCAGCCAGGATCCGAAGCGCCGCGGCAGCCTGCGCGTGCTGCTGCAGCATCCGCGCGAGGTGCTGACCGTCGTTGGCCTGACCATGGGCGGCACGCTCTCGTTCTACACGTTCACCACCTACCCGCAGAAGTTCCTGGTCAACACCAGCGGCTTCAGCAAGGCCGATGCCACGCTCATCTCGGCGGTATCGCTGCTGGTTTTCATGCTGCTGCAGCCACTGGTGGGCGCGCTGTCCGACCGCACCGGGCGGCGCCCGATCCTGATCGCCTTCGGCGTGCTCGGCACGCTCTTCACCTACACGATCCTCAGCGGCATCGCGTCGGCGAGCAGCGTGTGGAGTGCGTTCGCGTGGGTCATGACCGGGCTGGTGATCGTCAGCGGCTACACGTCGATCAATGCGGTGGTGAAGGCCGAGTTGTTCCCGGCGCACATACGCGCGCTCGGCGTCGGGCTGCCCTATGCATTGACCGTGTCGGTGTTCGGCGGCACCGCCGAGTACCTGGCGCTGTGGTTCAAGGAAATCGGCCACGAGTCGTACTTCTACTGGTACGTGACTGCATGCGTCGCCGTGTCGCTGTCGGTGTACGTGTGCATGCGCGACACCAAGCACCACTCGCGCATCGACCGCGACCACGAAGACGCCCATCAAGGAGCAGCCAAGGCATGAGCTCGACCCCTGCGCGCACGCGCATCGTTGTCGTCGGCGGCGGTTTTGGCGGCCTCTGGGCGACGCGGGCACTGGCCGGCGACGATGTCGACATCACCCTCATCGACCGGCGCAACCACCACCTGTTCCAGCCGCTGCTGTACCAGGTCGCCACCGCCGGCCTGTCGTCGCCCGATATCGCCGCGCCGCTGCGACACATCCTGCGCAACCAGCGCAACGTGGAAGTGCGCCTGGGCGAGGTCACCGGCATCGATACGCAGTCGCGTGCGGTCACGCTCGCCGACGGCGAGCAACTGCCCTACGACTACCTGCTGCTCGCCAGCGGCGCGACGCACGCGTACTTCGGCCACGACGAATGGAGCAGCAATGCGCCGGGGTTGAAGACGCTCGACGACGCACTGGCGATCCGGCGCCGCCTGCTGCTGGCATTCGAACGCGCGGAGGCCTGCGACGACCCCGATGAGCGGGCGGCATGGCTGAGCTTTGCCGTCGTCGGCGGCGGCCCGACCGGTGTCGAACTGGCCGGGACGCTGGCGGAGATTGCGCGGCATACGCTCAAGCGCGAGTTCCGCAACATCGATCCCTCGCATGCGCGCGTGCGGCTGATCGAAGCAGGCCCACGCGTGCTGGCCTCGTTCCCGGAGTCGTTGTCGGCCAAGGCGCAGCGGCAACTGGAGAAGCTGGGCGTCGAGGTCGTGACCGGCACGCCGGTCAGCGCGATCGATGGGCGCGGCTTCACCCTGGGCGATCAGTTCGTGCCTGCGCGCACCGTGTTGTGGGCGGCAGGCGTCGCCGCCTCGCCGCTGGGAGCACTGCTGGGTGTCGAGCGCGATCGCGCCGGGCGCGTGCCGGTGGCGTCCGACCTGAGCGTGCCTGGCCATCCGGAAATCTTCATTGCCGGCGACCTCGCCAGCGTCGTGCAGGACGGCAAGCCGGTACCCGGCGTGGCGCCGGCGGCCAAGCAGATGGGCGCGCACGTGGCGACGGCGATCCGCGCCCGTTTGTCCGGCAAACCGGCGGTGCCGTTCCGCTATCGGGACTTCGGCAATCTCGCCACGATCGGCCGCATGGCCGCGGTGGTCGACCTGCACGGGTTCAAGTTGTCAGGGCTGCTGGCGTGGTGGTTCTGGCTGGCCGCGCACGTGTTCTTCCTGATCGGCTTCCGCAACCGGATCATCGTGCTGATCAACTGGGCATGGGCGTACTGGAGCTACCAGCGGCATGCGCGGATCATCCTGGGGCAGGACAGATCCACGCCGTAGCCCGCAACCCGTAGCCCGGGTAAGCGAAGCGCACCCGGGGATCGGGCCGTGACGCTCCCGGGTGCGCTTCGCTTACCCGGGCTACGTTTGGACGAGAACGGCCCGGTTTCCAGGGCCGTTGTGCATTACGTCGCGTTGATGCTTACGCCGCGAACAGCGCGCGCATCTTCTTGAGCGCGTTCGCCTCGATCTGGCGGATGCGCTCGGCGCTGACGCCGTACTCGTCGGCCAGCTCCTGCAGCGTGATCTTGCTTTCGTCGTCGAGCCAGCGGCGCTTGATGATGTCGCGCGAACGGGCATCGAGCTCCTGCAGGCCTTCGCGCAGCAGTGCCAGGTGGCCGTCTTCCTCGTCTTCGCGCTCGTAGGTCTGCGAGGGATCCTCGCCGTCGGCACGCAGGTAGGCGACCGGCGACGGCGGTGCGCCATCGTCGTCATCGTCCGGGGCGTCGAAGCCGATGTCGCGGCCCGACAGGCGCGATTCCATCTCCAGCACTTCGCGCTCGGAAACGTTCAGGTCCTTGGCTACCGCGCGGACTTCCTCGGCGTTCATCCAGCCCAGGCGGGTCTTGGACTTGCGCAGGTTGAAGAACAGCTTGCGCTGCGCCTTGGTCGTGGCGACCTTGACGATGCGCCAGTTCTTGAGGATGAACTCGTGCATCTCGGCACGGATCCAGTGCACGGCGAACGACACCAGGCGCACGCCCTGGTCGGGGTCGAAACGCTTGACCGCCTTCATCAGGCCGATGTTGCCTTCCTGGATCAGGTCGCCGATCTGCAGGCCGTAGCCGTTGTAGCCACGGGCGACGTGCACGACAAAGCGCAGGTGCGAATGCACCAGCTCGCGGGCAGCGTCGAGGTCTTCGCCTTCGCGGAAGCGGCGGGCCAGCGCCTGTTCGTCTTCGGCAGTCAGCACCGGGATGCGGTGCACGGCGTTGACGTAGGCGTCCAGCGAGCCGAGCGCGCTCGGCACCGGCAGGTTGTTGGCAACCAGGGCAGTGGACAGGCTTGCGTTGGAAAGGCTGTTCGTGGTCATGGCAGGCATCTTAGCAGTCGGGTTGTAGGACTGCTAAAGGCCCTGGAAGTTCCGCACTGTTGCAGCAGCGCAACAATGGAACCGTTCAGCTTCGGGATCGTGCCGCAGGCGGAGTCAGACAGCCAGCTGGGCCCGGGGCGGAAGGGACCAATCGATTCCACCCTGCCCGCGCCGCTGCAGGTACTCGTTTGCGGCCGAGAAATGGCCGCAGCCAAGGAACCCGCGGTGGGCCGACAGCGGCGAGGGGTGCGGGGCCTTGAGCACCCGGTGCCGGCGCGAATCGATGACCTTGCCCTTGGCCTGGGCGTAGCTGCCCCAGAGCAGGAACACCAGGCCCTCGCGCTCGCGGTTGAGGGTGTCGACGACGTGGTCGGTGAAACCTTCCCAGCCCTTGCCCTGGTGGGCGCCGGCCCGGCCTTCCTCGACGGTCAGCACGGCATTGAGCAGCAGCACGCCGCGCCGCGCCCAGGGCAGCAGGCAACCGTGGTCGGGCCTGGGGAGGCCGAGGTCGCGCTCGATCTCCTTGTAGATGTTGAGCAGCGACGGTGGCACCGGCACGCCGGGCAGCACCGAGAAGCAAAGCCCATGGGCCTGGCCGTGGCCGTGGTACGGGTCCTGGCCGAGGATGACGACCTTGGCCGAATCAAACGGAGTCGCGTCGAAGGCGGCGAAGATGCTCGGGCCGGGCGGATAGACGTTGACGCCGGCGGCCTTGCGCTCGCGCAGGAAGCCCGAGAGCGCCTGCATGTCGGGGCGCTGCAGGTAGTCGCCTACCCGCGCCTTCCAGGACGGTTCGAGACTGACGCGATCTGCGCGGTCGCCGCCGTCGTTCATGCGTCCAGTGCCGCCTGCTCCGGCAGGCGCGACAGGCGCAGCTGGAACAGCGTCTTGGTGATCAGCAGGCGTTCTTCGATCGGCTTGAGCACCAGATCGTTGGCGCCGGCGCGCAGCAGCGCGCTCTGGTTGTGGGCGTTGGCATCGCCGGTCATCACCAGCACCGGCAGGCGGCGCTTGCCGTGGCCAAAGTCCTGGCGCAGGCGCTCGAGCAGGTCGTTGCCGCTGAGTGCGCCCTTCAGGTAGACGTCGGTCAGCACCAGGTCGGCGCCGATGTCGTCCTGGCCGCGACGCGTCTCGAGAAACTCCAGCGCTTCCTCGACACCGATGAAATGCAGCACGCTCAGGCCGGCGCGCTCGAGCATGCGCTTGGTCGCCAGCGCGACGACCTTGCTGTCCTCGACGTAAAGCACGCGCGCGCCCACGATCGGCTGCGGTTGCACATAGCCGCGGATGAAAGCCGCCAGCGCAGTGTGGCCCAGGCCCTTGTCGAAGTAGTCGGTCACATCCTCGGTGAAGCTGCGCGATTCCAGGTGCGACTGCGCATCGCCGGAGACGACGATGATCGGCACGTAGGCCTGGCCGGCCGACTCGCGCACCACGCGGGCCAGTGAGATTCCGTCGCCGTCGGGCAGCACCAGCGAGGTGGTGACCAGGTCGACCGCACCCTCGGCCAGTGCAGCGCGCGCCTCGGCGATGCCGGCGCAGGGCACGACCACCGCGTCGGCGAGTTCGCGCGTGAGCACGTCGCCGATGAGCTTGCGCACCAGCTTGGAACCGTCCACGACCATGATCCGCGGCGCGGTGCTGGCAAGGTGGCGAAGATCGTGGGAGGTCATGCGTTCACTGCTTACGAGATGGGCCGGGTCTGGCGCAGGTAATGACCGGTAACGAGACCGGCGCCGATCCAGCCGAGCAGGCCGGACCCGAAAACGATGGCCGCGGCCTGGCGCAGGTCGAAACCGCGCAGGGTGAAGCTGCTGCCATAACTGCGGGCGAGGTCGGCCAGCGGGTCGCGCAGCGCCTGGTCGGCGGCCGTCAACAGCGCCAGCGCGATCGCGCCTGCGACCAGGCCGTAGCTCAGGCCCAGATAAAGGAAGGGCCGGCGAATGAAGCCGTCGGTCGCGCCGAGCTGCTGCAGCACGGCGATTTCCTCGCGGCGCGCCTGGATGTCCAGGCGCACCGTATTGCCTACCACCAGCAGCGCGCCCAGGCCGAGCAGGACTGCCAGCACCCAGGCCAGGCGGACGCCGAAGCGCAGCCAGCTGTCCAGGCGCTGGCGCCAGCCGGCGTCGTGCTGGACGACGTCGACATCGGGCAGGTTGGCCAGCGATGCCGCGAGCATGGCCTCGTCGCCCTTTGGACTGACGATCAACACGCTCGGCAATGGATTGCCCTCGCCTCCATCCGACGTGACTGCGGCAATGGCTTCACCCAGGCCGCTGTGCTCGCGCAGTTCCTGCATGCCCTGTTCGGGTGTGCGCAGTTCCAGCGCGGCGACGTCGGCACGGCCGCGCAGCTCGTCGGCGAGCGCGCGGGCACGGTCGAGGGCAACCGCCGGCTTGAGGAAGAGGCTGATCTGGCGCGCCTGCTGGACCGAACCGGTGAAGCGCTCGATGTTGCCCAGTGCCGCCCACAGGCCCAGCGGCAGGGTGATCGCCACCGCCATCACGCCGATGGTCAGCGCGGTCGCCCAGGGCTTGTGGAACATGCGGCCGAGGCTGGCGACCAGACTGTAGAGGTGGTGGTCGAACCAGGTGCCCAGGCGCGAGCGCGGCGCCTGCGGACGCGTCTTCGCGGCAGGGGCCTGGGGCTTGGTCGCTTCCTGCGAGGACGCGCTCACTGGGCCAGGTCCTCCGGCGAGATGTCGTCGACCAGGCGGCCCTGGTTGAGCACGAGCACGCGCTTTTTCATGCGCTTGACCAGCGCCAGGTCGTGGCTGGCGACCAGCACGCTGGTGCCGCGCTCGGGCAGCGACTCGAACAGCGCCATGATTTCGGCCGACAAAGTGGGATCGAGATTGCCGGTGGGTTCGTCCGCCACCAGCAGGCGCGGTTCGCCAACGATGGCACGGGCGATGCCGACGCGTTGCTGTTCGCCGGCCGACAGTTGCGTCGGCAGGGCTTCGGCACGCGCACCCAGGCCGACCTTGTCGAGCACGCTGCGCACGCGCTTGCCGATGTCGCCACGGCGCAGGCCACGCAGGATCAGCGGCAGGGCGACGTTGTCGGCGACGCTGCGGTCGGCGAGCAGGCGGTGGTCCTGGAAGACCACGCCGACGTCGCGACGGTGCAGGGCGATGCGGCGGCCGCGCACCTTGAGCAGGTTGCGGTCACCGAACAGCACGGCGCCGCGGCTGGGCCGTTCGGAAAGATGGATGAGTTTGAGCAGGGTGCTCTTGCCGGCACCGGAATGGCCGGTCACGAACAGCATCTCGCCCGGCGCCACTTCAAAGCTGACTTCGCTCAGCGCGTCGTGGCCGCCGCTGTATCGCTTGCTGACATTGTCGAAGCGCAGGACGCTCATCGCTCACCGGTGCTTGCTCGTGCCGCCAAGTATCGGTGGCGCGGGCGAGGAAGGCCAGCGGCGGGAACTGGCACGGCATGAAATCCGCGACGGTGATCGGAGTTGCGCGCCCTTCTTCCGCCCCTGCCCTCACCCCAACCCCTCTCCCGCCAGCGGGAGAGGGGCTCAGGACCGAGAGGGCTTCAGGCGTCAGTGCTGACTGCGCGGCGCGCGGGTGATCAGCGACTTCAGGCTGCGGCCGATGCGGTTGAGCAGGCCGGTCTTCTCGCCCGACGCGGCGGCCTTCGGCGGCTTCTGCGCATGCACCTGCTGGGTTCCCTTGCTCTGCGGCGCGGCGGCCGATGCGGCTGTGGCTTCACCGTTGCCCTCGACGCGCTTGCCGCCGCGACGGCGACGGCGCTTGCGCGGCGCGCGCTCGGCATCGGCCAGGCCCGGCGTGGGCGCGGTGACCGCGGCGACGACCGGCGCAGCCACGACCGATGCACCGGCCTCGGCGACGGCTGCGGCCGCGCGCGGCTTGCGCTCGCCACGCGGCGCTCCGCCTTCACGACGCTCGCCCGGGCGACCATCGCTGCGACCGCCACTGCTGCGACGCGGGCCACCGGCACTGCTGCCGCTGCGACCCTTGCCACCGCCACGACGCTCCTCGTCGGCTGCACGCTGTTCGCGCGCTTCCTTGAAGATCGCGCCAATGCTTTCTTCTTCTTCGCCCGGCTCGCCGGCCGGCACTTCGCGCGGCGTGCGCGGCAGCGCGACCAGCAGGTCGGGCTCGACCGCCACTACCGGCAGCTTCTGCTCGATGTAGGCCTCGATGTCCGGCAGCGACATCGCATAGCGCTCGCAGGCGAAGCTGATCGCGTCGCCCTCGGCGCCCAGACGGGCGGTACGGCCGATGCGGTGGACATAGTCCTCGGCATCGAACGGCAGATCGTAGTTGTAGACGTGCGAAACGCCGTCGATATGCAGGCCGCGCGCAGCCACGTCGGTGGCGACGAGGATCTCGAGCTGGCCCTTCTGGAACTTGTTGAGCAGCGATTCGCGCTTCTTCTGCGGCACGTCGCCCGACAGCACGCCGACGCGGTAGCCGCCGCGCTCGAGCGCACGCGCAACGCGTTCGACGAACGCCTTGGTGTTGACGAACACCATCGTGCGCGCACCTTCGCTGCGCGAGAGCAGGCCCAGCAACAGCGGGATCTTCTCTTCGTCGGCCGGGAAGTAAACCTTCTGGCGGACCTTGGCTGCAGTAATGAACTCGGTCTCGACGACCACCTTCTCAGGCTCGTTCATGTGCTCGTACGCCAGCTCCAGCACGCGGTGGCTGAGCGTGGCCGAGAACAGCAGCGTCTGCCGCTCGGTGCGGATCGGCATGCGGCGCAGCAGGAAACGGATGTCCTTGATGAAGCCCAGGTCGAACATGCGGTCGGCTTCGTCGAGCACGCAGACTTCGCAGGCATGGAGCGAAACGACCTTGTGCTGCTTGACGTAGTCGATCAGGCGGCCGGGCGTGGCGATGATGACGTCGGCGCCCTTCTGCAGCAGCTCGCGCTGCTTGTCGTAGTCGACGCCGCCGTAGACCAGGGCGAACTTCAGGCCCAGGTCGCTGCCGAACTTGACCGCGTCCTTGTGGATCTGGATCGCCAGTTCGCGCGTCGGCGCCAGGATCAGCGCGCGCGGGTCCTCGGGCTTGCGCTCGGCCAGCGCCGGACGCGTCAGCAGGCGGTTGATCACCGCGACCAGGAACGCCAGCGTCTTGCCGGTGCCGGTCTGGGCCTGGCCGGCGACGTCACGTCCGGTCAGTGCGATCGGCAGCGTCAGTGCCTGGATCGGGGTGCAGCGAGTGAATCCTGCGGCCTCGAGTCCGGCCAACAGGCTCGGATGCAGGTCGTAGGTCGAGAAAGAAATATCGGTTAGGGGCTTGTCGCTCATCAGCTTCAGTCTGTCCGCGCGGACCGTGCTATCTGCGGTATGCAGTTTTGCACCGGTGCGCTTGCGTGGGTGGCGTCCGCATCGCAGACTGCCGGGGCCGGTCCCAGAGAGGGTCATGCCTCATCGGGCCGGCTCGGTTCGGGTGTCGGCGGCGGGCTTGAAGTCGCCGCGAAACGCCCCAGTTTACCGTAACGCCCGATCCGGCACCGCCGGTCCCGGGCCGGCCCTAGCCGGGCCGGCGGCCCGTGCCGCCCCCCGGCTGACGTTCCAACCCGCAGGAGAACCCCGTGAGCGAGAAAATTTTGCACGTCGGCGATGCCGATTTCGATGCCGCCGTGCTGCAGTCGTCCGAGCCGGTCCTGGTGGACTTCTGGGCGGAATGGTGCGGCCCGTGCAAGATGATCGCCCCGGCCCTGGACGAGCTGGCCGCCGCCTACGAGGGCAAGGTCAAGATCGCCAAGGTCAATGTCGACCACAACCGCAACACGGCCATGAAGTACCACGTGCGCTCGATCCCGATGCTGCTGCTGTTCAAGAACGGCCAGGTCCAGGCCACCCAGATCGGCGCCGTGGGCAAGGCCCAGCTGAGCCAGATGATCGACAAGGCGCTCTGAGGCCGGGCCCCGGCCCGCCCACGAGCCCCTCCGCTGCGCCCGCCCGCGGGCGCAGCTCCGCCGGCCTCTCCGGCGATGTGAACGCCCCCTGTCCAGACGCTTGCCGCCACGCTTTGGCAGTGCTAGTTTCGTCTCACCCGGCGTTTCCGCAGACCTGTCGCGTGACCAGTCGCGGCGCCGCACCCCCTCTGATAACCCATCGTCCCTGACGTCCCGCTCGCCGTCTGCGAGCGCTCGCCTTAGCGAGGAATCCCTGCTTGTCCGATAACACCCCCGACGCTGGCGACACCGCCGAAAAGCGCGTGCGCAAGCCGCGTGTGAGCAAGGCCGCCGACAACGCCGCCGCCGCACAGACCCCATCCGAAAGCGCTCCGGCGCCGCGTGCGGAAGCTCCGCCGCCGGCCGCCCCCGCTCCCAGCGCGCCTGCACCGGCTGCCGCTCCCACTGAATCGCGTGCCGACGGCGCTCCCGCCCAGCAGGGCGGCGAAGGCGGCCAGGGCCAGCGTGGCCAGGGCGGCCAGAACCAGGGCCAGAACCAGGGCCAGGGCCAGAACCGGCACCAGGGCCAGCAGGGCCAGGGCGGCCAGGGCCAGCAGGGCCAGGGCGGCGACGAAGGCGGCCGCAACAACCGCCGCGACCGCTTCCGCAACCGCCGTGACCGCCAGCGCGACCGCTTCCAGGGTGGCATGGAAGACGACGGTGGCAACGGCGAGCAGTTCGTGCCGCGCCCGCACCCGCAGGTTCCCGAGGGTTTCCCGCAGTACTCGCTGGGCGACCTCAAGCGGATGCCGGCGAACAAGCTGCTCGACCTCGCCGACACCCTGCAGATCCAGGAAGGTGTCGCCCGTGCCCGCAAGCAGGACGTCATCTTCGCCCTGCTCAAGGTCCTGACCCGCCATGGCGAGGGCGTCGCCGCCGACGGCGTGCTGGAAATCCTGCCCGACGGCTTCGGCTTCCTGCGCTCGCATGAAGCCAGCTACCTGGCCGGTCCGGACGACACTTACATCTCGCCCAGCCAGATCCGCCGCTTCAACCTGCGCACCGGTGACCACCTGTCGGGCCGCATCCGCTGGCCGAAGGACGGCGAGCGCTACTTCGCCCTGGCCGTGGTCGACACGATCAACGGCGAGCCGCTGGAAGCGAGCAAGAACAAGGTCCTGTTCGAGAACCTGACGCCGCTGTTCCCGCGTCGCAAGTTCCGCCTCGAGCGCGGCGACGGTTCGACCGAGGACATCACCGGCCGCATCCTCGACCTGATGGCGCCGCAGGGCAAAGGCCAGCGCGCCCTGATCGTCTCGCCGCCCAAGGCCGGCAAGACGATGATGATGCAGCAGGTGGCCACGGCCATCACGCACAACCACCCGGACGTGCACCTGATCGTGCTGCTGGTGGACGAGCGTCCGGAAGAAGTGACCGAGATGCAGCGCACCGTGCGCGGCGAAGTCGTCTCCTCGACCTTCGACGAGCCGGCCGCGCGCCACGTGCAGGTCGCCGAAATGGTGATCGAGCGCGCCAAGCGCCTGGTCGAGCACAAGAAGGACGTGGTCATCCTGCTCGACTCGATCACCCGCCTGGCCCGTGCCTACAACAACGTCGTGCCGTCGTCGGGCAAGGTCCTGACCGGTGGTGTCGACGCCAACGCGTTGCACCGCCCGAAGCGTTTCTTCGGCGCCGCGCGCAACGTCGAAGAGGGCGGCTCGCTGACCATTATTGCCACTGCGCTGGTCGACACCGGCAGCAAGATGGACGAGGTGATCTACGAAGAGTTCAAGGGCACCGGCAACTCGGAAGTGCACCTCAACCGCCGCATCGCCGAGAAGCGCGTCTACCCGGCCATCGACATCAATCGCTCCGGCACCCGCCGCGAGGACCTGCTGATCGAACCGGAACTGCTGCAGAAGATCTGGATCCTGCGCAAGCTGCTGCACGGCATGGACGAGATCGGCGCGATGGAGTTCCTGCTCGACAAGATGAAGACGACCAAGTCGAACGACGAGTTCTTCAGTTCGATGAAGCGCTGAGTCTTGCGACAGTCGTGACGAGAACGCCCCGCAATGCGGGGCGTTTTCTTTTGGCAGCCCGCTGCGCCGAAGTCAGCGCGAGACGGGCCGGACGCTCGGCCTCCTCTCCTTGGCGAATGTCCGGTAGAGCGACGACGCCCTTCGATCGATGATCGTGTAGTCGACCGGACCGTACTTGGGAAAGTCCTTCAGGATCTGTCCGGCGGCCTTGCCATCACCCAGGATGTAGGCAACACGAAGAAAAGCGGCAGCTTCGATGTAGTTCTTGAAACCCGGATGATTGCGATAGATCGCGGACACTCCGTAGTAGGCATAGAGACTTCCGTGACGCCTGGAGCTGCAGAAGCTCGGTTGGCGTTGGATAGCCATTGCGGCGGAGCCACCTGGCCTCTTCGATATCCGTCGCCGGCGTGCCTTCGACCGCGACGTATGGAGTTTCGGCATCGGGAACGCGCTTGGGTGCACCCTGGTCGCATCCTGCTGACGATGCGGGGCGTTCTTGAAGGCTTGCATGGTGGTTCAACTAGAAGGCCGCAGTCGAGCAGCCCGCTCGATGGCAGAACTCGTCTGCTTGGGGGTCGGAAGCCGACATACGCTACAGCAGCGGCTCCGCCATCAGCGGCCTCTGTCCACGCAGGGCTTCGGCGCGGGCCAGTGATCGCTTCGCCATGGCCGGGTTGCCGCTGCGCTGGTACAGCGTCCAGGCCAGCCATGCCACGCGATAGTCGACCGACGCATACGGGTCCAGCTCACCCAGCACCGCCGTGGCTTCCTGCAGTTGTCCGTCGTCGATCAGCAACAGCGCGCGGATGACGGACATGCGCAGGCGGTCGTCCGGGCTGCCATCGCGGCCGGCCAGCAGGGCCGCGCTGGTGGCCGCGGCAAGTGCTGCACGGCGATCACCGAAGCGGCGCTCGACAACGGCCGTGGCGAACATTGCCGTCAGTGCGCTCTCGTCGGAATTCGACGAGGGTTCCGGCGTGATCAGGGCGCGCCAGCCGCGGGCGTCGGTCGCGTTGCCGGCGGCCTGCACGGCCGTCACCACCACGCCGTCGTCGGTCGGAGGAGACGCCGGTCGCACCCGCGCCGCCAACGCCGCCGCCTGAGCGCGATCGCCGCGTGCGATCGCCAGCCGCATCTTCAAACCGGACAGCGTGCCGTCGGTGTCGTCCACCGGGTCGTCGGGCAAGGCTTGAAGTTCACGCTGCGCCCCGTCGAGCAACCCGTTCGCGATCAGTACGCCAACCTGGGTGATCGCCAATGCGCTGCGCAGCGTCGGGTCCTCGATCGATCCGGACAGGGGCCGCGTCCGCTCCAGGGTTTGCAGGGCCTGGGCCGGCTGCACCATCGCCAGCTGTGCCGATGCTTTCGCCTGCAGCGTCGCAGCGAGGTAGTCGAGCACCTGGTAGCGCTCGAATACTGCGATGGAACTGTCGAACTCCTGCACGGCCTGCGGCAGATGGCCGCGTATGGCCTCGAGCCTTCCGAGGTTGGAGCCCACCATCGCCGCCGACACGGTATCGCCGTTCTGCTGCATGGCCACGCGCGCCAGGCCGAGGTCGCTGACCGCGCCGTCGAGATCGTTGCGACGGATCCGGGCCACGCCGCGGCCGTTGTACGCGTTGCCCAGCAAGACCGGATCCTCCGCGCCGCCCGCTGGAGCCCGCAGCAGCGACAGAGCTTGTGCGTAGCGTGCTTCGGCATCTTCGAAACGCCGTTGCCGCAGGGCAACCGCGCCGAGCCCCATCAGACCCTTTGCGCGCGTAGCGGCGTCGGCCGTGGCGGTGTCGCCAGCCATCGCGCGGTCGAACAGTTGTTGCGCCTCGTCGATGCGGCCGGCCCGATACTCAAGCTGGCCTTCGCGAACCAGCATGCGCGGGTCGCTGCGTTGCGCCACAGGGGCGCGGACGATCTGCTCGCGCGCGGCGTCGAGTTGGCCGGCGTCGAGTTCGGCATCAACGCGCTGGAGTCGTTCGACCAGCGGCGTCGGGCCTGCCAGCGCCGACGGCGCGCGACCGATCCGGCGCATCCACGCGTCGCTGGCGACGGCCATGGCCTGCAGGGGTGTGTCGCCCTGTGCGTCCACGCGCACTTCCGAACGACGGTCGAGCGCACGCAACTGCACGCGCCAGCGATCACGATCGCGCTGCGCATGCGGAACCAGCAGCCAGTGCGCACCGCTCTCGGCCAGCACCTGCTGGAGTTGCGCGTCGCTGGGCATGGCCGTGCCGGCGTTGACGTCCTTGCCCATGGCTGCGTTCAGATGCAGCGTCTGTTCGCTCGGCGTCACCTTCAGCTCGCTGGCGCGCAGGCGCCCGGCGACGTACTCCATGGCGCCCAGGCGCACCCAGGTGAACTCCGGGTCGGGCGGTTCGATGCTGACCGGCAGCACGATCACGCCGTTTGCCACCGCAGCGGGCGGCGCAGTTTGCGTGCCCGATCGATTTTCTCGCAGCCACCATGCCCCGGCGATCAACACGATCACGAGCAGCCCGGCCGCCAGCAGCCGCGGCCAGGGCCTGCGTGCGCCAGCGGCAACACCGGGTGACGACTGCGCGTCAGTGCGGTCCGGTGCTGGCGCCGGCGACGGCTCGGGAACTGGCGTGGAGACCGGCGACTGCCCGGCAGCTTCGGTCAGGGGTGTCGCTTCGGGGGCGGCTGCCGTCCGTGCATTCGATTCTTCCGCACGCGCTTCCACCACCTCGACCGGCGCCACCCAGCGATAGCCGAAGTTCTGCACCGTGCGCACGATGGTCTGGCGGTCGCCGGCGTCGTCCAGCGCCTTGCGGGCGCGACGCATTGTCTGCGCCACCACCGTGTCGCTGACCTCGGTGCGCCCCCAGACGGCGGAAATGAGTTCGTCGCGGCCGACCGCGCGTTCGCGGTGGGCCACCAGGTAAGCGAGGCACTCGAGTGACTTGAGCGGCACGGGACGGCGCTCGCCCGAACACCAGAGTTCGCGCGATGCCGGGTCGAGCTCGAACTCGCCGAACCTGTAGCGGATAAAACGCATTCACCCGGCCTGCATTGGCACCGTGTACGTCCCTGCATCCTACGATAGCGGGCGCACTGCCGGACCGGGCCCGGCTCACATCCGGCTCCATTCGCGCCGAGTCAATCGACGCGGATCATGTACTCGAAACGCAGCGGCGGCTCCACCGACAGATCGTGACGGCAGTCGAAACCCAGGTGGCCCAGTCCGCCACTGGCGGCGCGGAAGATCCACGCATGGCTGAGGACGGCCCGGGCCGGTTCCTGCTCGATGCTGAGCACCCGGGAAGCCGGGTCCTGGATCCAGCACCGGTAGCCCGATGCCGAGGTCGCCGGCAGGTTCACCGCCAGCCACTGGCCGGGCCGCAGCCGGACCTCACGTCCGGCGTCGGCGATCTGCAGCTGGACGATCCCGTGATCGGGCATCGAGGCGGGTGCGGGCGTCGGGTCTGCCAGACCCGACGCCACGTACCAGCTGACGAAGCCGGTGACACTCGCCCCCAGGACGACACAGGCAAAGGCGAGCTTCCGCGACAATCAGTTCACCTTCACCAGCATGCGCGCGCCGCTGACGTCCTTGGTCGCCGACAGGGCAAGGTAGTAGTGGCCCGATGCCGGGGCTGCCACCGTGATCACCTGGTTGATGCCCGGACGGACCGAGCTGCCGACGTTCTGGTTGGGCAGCGGATCGGCTTCATAGCCGAGCAGCAACTGCAGCTCGCCGCGACCGCCGTAGGTGGTGATTTCGATCTTCGTCGCACCTTCCGGCACGTTGATCGTGTACAGCTCGCGGGCGCCGGTTGCCATCGGCGGCAGCACCATCGCCACGCCCGGAGTGGTGGGCAGGCCGTCGATGGGCTGGCCGAAGGTGCGGGCACGTTCGACTGCCGCCGCGGCATCGAGCAGGCCGACGCCGTTGACCTGCGTCTGCTTGACCGGGAACGGGCGCGAGGTCGCCTTGAGCAGGCCTTCGACCTGCGACGGCGTGAGCGGCTGCGGTGCCACGCTCTGCATCAGCGCGACCACGCCGGCCACGTGCGGGGTGGCCATCGAGGTGCCGGTCATGCCCGCCATCTGATCGGCGCCCAGCGTGGTGGCGCCGGCGTTGTGGGTCGACCAGATGTAGCCGGCCGGATTGCCTTCCACGCCCGCGCCGCCCGGCGCTGCCAGGTCGACGCCCGCGCCGTAGTTGGAGTAGCTGGCGCGCTGGCCGGACGCACCGGTTGCGCCGACGGTGACGATGTTGGCGCAGCTGGCCGGTGCGTGGCCGGCGACCGGCGAGTTGTCGTTGCCGGCGGCAACCACGATCGTGGCGCCGAGCGATACCGCCTTGTTGATCGCCGCCTGCGTGTCGGCTTCGCACTCGTGCGTGCCGCCCAGGCTCATGTTGATGACTTCAGCCGGGTTGGTGTTGTCGGGCACACCTTCGATGTGGCCGCCGGCCGCCCAGACGATCGCGTCGTTGATGTCGGAGGTGTAGCCGCCGCAGCGGCCGAGCACGCGCACCGGCACGACCTTGGCGTTGTAGGCGATGCCAGCGCCGCCGGCGCCGTTGTTGGTGACCTCGGCGATCGTTCCCGACACGTGCGTGCCGTGCCAGCTGCTGTTGCTGGACGGGGAACCGGCGCCGCAGTCGTTCGCGGCCGAGTAGTCACCGGTGTCCCAGCCGCCCGGCACGCGGCCATCGGTGGCGCGGCGCGAGATGAACGAGGCGGTGATGAAGTCGTAGCCCGGCAGCAGGTTCGGGGCGAGGTCGGCATGCGCGGTGGCGCCGGTGTCGATCACCGCCACCACCACGCCGGCGCCGGTGGCGCCCGCTTCCCATGCCGTGGTGACGCGCGCGCCACCGGCACCGGTGCCGTAGTGCCACATCTGGGCGCTGCTCAACGCCGGATCATTCGGCAGTGCGGTCGCATGCATCATCCGGTCGACTCCGACGTACTCGACGTTGGGGTCGGCGGCAATCTGGCGCATCACGGCCTCCGCCTGCTGGCGGTCGAGGTGGCGGTTGGCGGCGACAACGTGCTTGCCTGCGTAGGTAGCCCGCAGGGTGCGCAGCGTGACCGCCTGCGAACCGTTGGTGGCAATGGCGGCACCGGCCGCGCGCGAGGCGCGGACGGTGGCGGCATCCAGCGCTGCCTGGCGGGCGCTGGCCTGTTGCGTCGGCGCGGTGCCGGCGCGGTACTTCACGATGAAGCGCGGTGCCAGCGTGGTGGCGTCGTCGAGTGCGGTCAGGTCGACCTGGCCGGCGAACACGGGAGTGCAGAGGCCGGCGAGCACGACGCTCAGCAAAGTGCGTTGCATTTTCATGTGTGGATTTCCTGGAGTGTTCGCTGGAGTGTTAGAGGTCGATGCCGAAGCCGATGCCGGCCGAGCTGTCGTCGCTGCTGAAGGCACCGCCGATGCTCATCGAGGCACGGTCGCCAAGGGCCTTGGAGTAGCCCACCGACAGCGCGCTCTCGCCGTTCTGCCAGCCGGCACCGACCGCGACGCGGCCGCGCGGGCTGCGGCTGTTGGCCGCATTGATCGCCATGTTCATCATTGCGCTGCTCATCGCGCCCTGACGGTCGATACGCTCGTCCTGCTTGGTCAGGCGGTAGCCCAGGTCGTTGCGCAGTTCGTCGAAGCTGTCGTTCCAGGCATCGAGCTTGCTGTCGGTGTAGGCGTTGGCGCGGGTCAGCGTCTGCGTGGCGGTGGTGTCGGTGTAGGCGTTGGCCGTGGCCACGGCCTGCTCGTCGCCGGCCTGCATCTGCTGCACGTTGGCGGCGTCCGTCGCGTTGACGCCTGCGGCGACGTTGGTCACCTTGCGTTCGGCGCCGACGCTGCCCACCGAGACGGTGTTGGCTTCGTTCGCCACCGAGCCGCGGCCGATCGCCACTGCGTCGTCTGCGGTGACCGAGGCGCCCTGGCCGATCGCAGTGCCACCGGCGTTGCTGACATTGGCATCGGCGCCGACCGCCACGGCATTGGTTGCCGCCGCACCGATCGTGCTGTTGTTGCCAAGCGCAGTGCTGCCGTCGGCGTCGACCACCGCGCCGTTGCCGATGGCGGTGTCGCGAGCGTCTTCGGCGTGGCTCCCCGGACCAATCGCCATGCCAGCGCCGGTGCCGCCGGGAACGCCGCTGCCCGGGCTGTGTTCGAGCGAACCCAGGCGCCCGATGATGCCGGTCAACGTGCTGTCGATGGCGCCGAAGGCCGCGCCGATGGTGTTGTGGCTGCCGCCCTGGATGAGGTACGTCGGGCCGGTCATCATGCCGTCGGCGCGAAGCCCGGCACCGCCACCCAACACGGAAGCAACCGCAGACAGCTGAGCGACATTGACCGCTTCGTCGCCGCGCGTACCGGCCTTGATGTTGGCCAGGGTGGTGCCGCCAGTACCGCCAAGGGTGACGGTGTCCTTGTTTGTCGCGTCGTCGTATTTCACGGCTGCCGCCGACAGCTCGCCCACCTGGCCGCTGACGTTGCTGCTGACATCGGCGATGGCCGAATCGAGCTGGCCCTTGTTGACCGCATCGGTCGCCTCGCTGCCGGCGCGGACATTGGCGATCTGCCGTTCGGCGCCGGCGCTGCCGACCGACACGACGTTGTCGCGATCGGCGAGCGAGTTCATGCCGATGGCCACGCTGTTTGCGCCATAGACGGTGGCGCCGCTGCCCAGCGCGATGCTGCCGGCGCTTTCGACGACCGCGTAGGAACCGAGCGCGACCGAATCGTCGCCGGCGGCGTAGGCGCTGTTGCCGGTGGCAACGGCGTTCATGCCGGTGGCGAAGGCATTGGTGCCCACTGCCACGGCCGACTCGCCAGCGGCGTAGGCGTAGTTGCCCACCGCGGAGGCGTACAGACCGGTCGCCTGGCTGTTTTCGCCGTATGCCGCGCTGCCATCGGCGAGCGCCTGCGCGCCGTTGCCGGCCGCGGTCGAGCCCAGGCCCGTGGCCTGGCTGGCCGCGCCAATCGCAACCGCGCCGGTTTCGTTGGCCAGCGCGCCGGTGCCGAAGGCGATGGCGTTGCTGGTCTCGCCGCTCACGCCCGGGGAAACCGTGGCGTTCTGGCCGAAGGCGATGTTGGCGGTGCCGGTGTAGCCGTCGGCCAGTGCGAACTCGCCGATGGCGATGCTCTTGTGATAACCGGAGATGGCGCCGGTGCCCAGCGCGATGCTGTCCCAGCCGTAGGCCTGGGCGTCGGTGCCGACGGCGATGCTCTCGGCGTCCGGGGCATAGCTCTGGTTGCCGACGGCGATGCTGGAGCGACCCTGCGCCTGGGCATAGAAGCCCACTGCGGTCGAACCGGAGATCACCGCCGGATTGGTGCTGTCGTACTGGCGCGTGACGGCATGGGCTTCGCCGGGGTGCTCCGTATCGCGATCACCGGTGGACGCGCCCGGGCCGAAGGCCGAGCTGTAGTTGCCGAAGGCATAGGTACCGCCGCCGACAGCGACGGTACCCAGGCTGGCGGAGTAGGCCTTGCCGTAGGAGTTGGCCAGGTTGCCCGGACCCCGCGGCGCGGCGCCGAATGCCTGGGCCCAGTCCAGCCAGCCGCCCATGGCGGTCGAGCCGTAGCCCAGGGCGAACGACATGTAGCCCACCGCGGTGGAATAGGCGCTGTAGGACACCGAGCTGTAGCCGAACACGGTGCCCGGTCCGCGGATGGACTGGGCGCCGGCGCCGACGACGGTCGAGTTCTGGTCCGGGAAGTAGCCCGTGCCGTAGGGCGAGTACTCGTAATCGCCGCCGGTGGCGGCGCCCGAGCCGATCACCACGTTGTTGTTGCCGCGCGAACGCGCGTTGTTGCCGATGGCGATCGAGTTGACCGCCGTTTCCGGGAGCAGGCCGCCGAAGCTGCCATTGGTCGCCGTATCGACGCGATAGCCCTTGGTGCCTTCGACCGTGGCTCCGGTGCCCAATGCAATGGAGTTGTTGCCGTTGACCTGGGCGTTGTTGCCGATCGCCACCGCGCCCTGCGACGGGGTTTCGTTGATCGTCTCGACCTTGGTGACGATGTGGTTGGCATCTTCGGTGACGGTCCCGGTGCCGTTGAGCACGCGCGTCACCGCGCCGGTGCCCATCGCGATCGAGTTGCTGCCGTTGGCGGTGGCGCTGGTGCCCACGGCAATGCTGTTGCTGCTGCTGCCCGGAGCCGTGGTCGCGACCTTGGTGGTCGTGGTCTGGCGCGGCGTGCTGTAGACGGTGGTGGTCGTGGTGGTCGCGCCGGCGTGGGTGGTCGCGGCCTGGTTGCCGATGGCCACGCTGCCGGCGGTATTGCTCACCGCGCGCACGCCGATCGAGGTGCTGTTGTCGCCGATCGCCTGGGCGGCGGCGCCTACTGCGGTCGAGTTCAGGCCCTTGGCCCAGGTGATCTCGTTCGGATCGACCACGCCGTCGCCGTTGAGGTCGGACCAGGTGCCCACGGCCGTGGAGCCGGCGCCGTCGGCGGAGGTCTCATCGCCCAGCGCGGTCGCGCGGTCACCGCTGGCCTTGGCCTTCGGCCCGCAGGCGAAGGCATCGGTGCCGGTGGCGCTGTTGTTGACTGGCAGCGGATTGCCGGTGCTGTCGAACAGCTGGCAGGTAACGCCGGCGTAGACCGGCAGGGTCAGCGCCGACAGCAGCGCGGCGGTAAGGACACGCCGCTGGAGGCGGCTCTGGATCGCGGAAGGCATGGTCGGTCGGCTCACGGTGGAAAGCCGATAACCTCGCAACGCCCCATCCGCCCCGGGTGACAGGGGCCTGACATCCGCCCTCAGGCGCGTGACATCCCTGACATCGGAGTGACAACTTGTTGATTTTGGGGTGGCGCCCGACTCGATTACCCGTTCAGGCAGCCTCGCCCCGGCGACGCGACCGGAGGATCACCCGCCGATCGGTGTCAGCAGTTTCGGCCCGGTGCCGAGCGGCTGGATCGATCCGGCGGCGACCGCATCTGCGCCAAGCGACGTGTCGATGTCGCCAAGCCAGGGCGCGCGCTGACGCGGGCCAGGCACATAGGCAACCCATTGGCCGTACCGGGGAGACTTCTCGTCGGCGAGCACGAAGTCGACGGGCACGCGCACGATCCAGAACGGGGCATCGACCTCATCCCCGCGGGTCGGCGGACTGAACGTCCATGCGCCGGAGGCACGCAGTGCGGCCTTCGCCAGCATCTGGCGCCAGCGATCCATCCCGACCTCGGTGTCGATCACCTTCAGGTTCACTTGTTCGGCAACCGCGTCCTCCACGCTTCCATCCCTGCCGACCCGCACCAGGACGTAGACCGTGCCGCGGACGCCTGCGCGAGCGGCGTCCATCGGGTACTGCGGAGGTGGCAGTGACACGCTGCTGATGGCTCCCTCGACGTCGAGCTTGCCGAAATTGCCCGAGGCAATGCGCACCTCGACGCCGTCGCCATCTCCGGCACGCGTGGCGACCAGGCGGATGCTCATCGTCGTGCGCGCCCGGACTGGCTTGCCTGCCACCAGGATCGGCTCGAAATTCCAGACGCGAGTGGCCCTGTCGAGCAATTCGAAAGCCACCTTCGGCAGTTCCCCGCCGCGATCGAGGACGTAGCCGCTGACGCTGCCATCGGTCTCGATGTCGACCGTACCGGTCGCAAGCAACGTCGACTCGATCTGCTTGCGGACCGCGCCCCGACCGCCGGCAAGTGCCGCTCCGAAGCACAACGCCAACGTCAATGCCGCAATCAGTCTCGATGCCTTCATGGCGCCTTCCTTGGGTGAAGCTCAGTGGTCGGAACGGATTATCGCGATTCCGGAGCCGTTGGCGACCCCTTCCCCACGGCACCTTCCGCGCGCAATGGCGTGAAGGCATCACGGTCTGCCTGCGGGGGTCGGCACTTATACTCGAAGGCAGGAGGTGCTCATGCACAGCGGTGGTCTGGAACTTGCTCTGGTATTCCTGTTGGCTGCCGTGATCGCGGTGCCGATATTCCGCCGCTTCGGTCTGGGCGCGGTACTGGGATACCTGGCCGCCGGCGTGGTGCTCGGCCCCTACGGCCTGCGCGTCGTGACCGAGGCCGAGCGGGTGCTCACCGCCGCCGAGATCGGCGTGGTGATGCTGCTGTTCGTGATCGGCCTGGAATTGTCGGCGGCGCGGTTGCGCGTGATGCGCAAGCCGGTCTTCGTCGTCGGCGGCCTGCAGGTGCTGCTGTGCGGACTGGCCCTGGGCGGCCTGGCGATGGTGGCCGGACTGAGCTGGCAGGCATCGCTGCTGGTCGGCCTGGGACTGACGCTGTCGTCGACGGCGGTCGGGCTGCAGCTGCTGTCCGAGCGCAAGGAGCTGACCACCGACCACGGCCGCGTGGCGTTCGGCGTGCTGCTGTTCCAGGACCTTGCCGCGATCCCGTTGCTGGCGGCGATCCCGTTGCTGGGTCGCGCCGGCGCCGCCGAGTTCGGCTGGGACGATGTGCTCAAGGCCGTCGGCGCGGTGGTCGCACTGGTCATCGGCGGCCGCGTGGTACTGCGGCACGTCTTCCGCGTGGTCGCCCGCGCGCAGATGCCGGAAGTGTTCACCGGCGCGGCACTGCTGACGGTACTGGGCAGCGCCTGGATCATGCAGATCGCCGGACTGTCGGCCGGCCTGGGCGCCTTCATCGCCGGCGTGCTGCTGGCCGATTCGGAATTCCGCCACGAACTCGAAGCGCAGATCGATCCGTTCAAGGGCCTGTTGCTGGGCCTGTTCTTCATTGCCGTCGGCATGAGCATCGACCTGCAGCGGGTGTTGTCCGAGCCGTGGATGATCGCCGGGCTGGTGGTGGTGCTGATGGTGGTGAAGTTCGCCATCCTCTACCTGATCGGGCGCCGCCCGGGCGGGCTCGATCCACGGGCTGCGCTGCAGCTGGGCGGTGTGCTGGCACTGGGTGGCGAGTTCGCGTTCGTGCTGTTCAACGAAGGCGTGAAGTCGGGCCTGATCGACGACCCGATGCGCGATCGGCTCGCTGCCGCGGTCGGTGTGTCGATGGCGTTGACGCCGCTGCTGCTGATCGCGATATCGCGACTGCTCGCGGCCAATCCGGCACGTCGCAAGGAGCGCGAGTTCGACACGCTCCCCGACGATGGGCACCCGCAGGTGCTGATCGCCGGCTTTGGCCGCTTCGGCCAGATCGTCGCGCGACTGCTGGTCGCGCAGAAGATTCCGTTCATCGGCATCGAGCACAGCGCCGACCAGGTCGATTTCGTGCGCCGCTTCGGCAACCCGGTGTACTACGGCGATCCGGCCAAGGCCGAGCTGCTGCGGTCGGCCGGCGCGGCCCACGTGAAGGTGTTCGTGGTCGCCATCGACGGCGTCGAGGAGAACCTGCACACGGTGCGCACGATCCGTCGCCTGTACCCGGAGGCGACGGTGTTCGCCCGCGCGCGCGATCGCCGCCATGCCTGGGAACTGATGGACCTGGGTGCGCGGGCGCTGCGCGAGACGTTCTACAGCAGCCTGCGCATGGGCGAGAAGGTGCTGGTCGAGCTGGGCCTGCCCGAAGACGTTGCCCGCGACCACGCCGAACGCTTCCGCGAGCACGACCAGCGCCTGCTGCGTGCGCAGTACCTGATCCGCGACGACGAAGACGCACTGCTGCAATCAACGCAGGACGCGCGACGCGAACTGGAAGAACTGTTCAACGCCGACTTCGGCGAAGGCGTGCTCGGCGAGATCGCCGATGCGACGCGCAACGAAGAGAACGTGCTGGACGAGGAGTGAGGCGCCTAGCGCGGCTCGCGCAGGAACCGCGCCATCGACATGTTCTGGCCCGATGCCGGCGGTGCGAACTCCGCGGCAATGTCGATGAAGCCACGCATCACCGCGATCTCGCGCGGGGTGCGGTTGAGCGCATCGCGCAGGTCCGGGTCGGCACCGGCGCGCATCAGGAACTGGACCACGCGCAGCAGGCCGTGCAGCGCCGCCAGGTGCAGCGGGCCGAAGCCACGCGGGTCCTTGGCGTCGAGCGCGGCCTCGTGGTCGATCAGCAGCTGCATGCCCGCAATCAGCACATCCTCGTCGGCGCCGGTGCCTGGCTCGGCGCGTGCGCCCAGCAACAGCAGCAGCGGCGTCGCACCGGCGGCCGGGTGATCGGCATCGACGCCGGCCAGCAGCAGCGTGTCGAACAGTGCCACCAGGCGTGAACGCTCGCGCGCATTGAAGCCGAACATCGCCGCGCAATGCAGCGCCTGTCGGCCCTGCGCATCGCAGGCCTGGACGTCGGCGCCGGCAGCAAGCAGGCGCGCGGCCAGGTCAGTCAGGCCGAGGGCGCAGGCGACCATCAGCACGGTCAGTTCGCCAGGCAGTCGCTGCTCCAGCGGCGCGCCGGCCGCGATCAGGCGGTCGACGATCTCGGCGTGGCGCATGCTGACCGCCGCCGACAGCGGCGTCGCGCCGGAGTTTGCGGTGGCCTTCGGATCGGCGCCGCGCGCGAGCAGCAGGTCGACCACGGCGCGATGGCCGCCACCGGCCGCGCGCAGCAGTGCGGTGCAACCCTGCGCGTCGATCGCATCGACCGGGAGGCCGAGGTCGAGCAGGCGGCGCACCGCGTCGGCGTCGCCCATGATCGCGGCGGCGGGTACGTCCTGCGCCTGCAGCGGACGCCTGGGAAGCGGCCAGCCGCGCCAGTCGAGCCAGTCGGCGAGGTCGCGGCGGCCCGAGGCCAGGGCCACGCCGAGCGGGGTCTGTCCGTCGGCGGCCAGCAGGTCGGGCGCAGCACCCTGCGCCACCAGGCGCTTGAGCATTTCGTCACGGCCCAGCGCGGCGGCCAGGTGCAGGGCGCTCATGCCATGGCTGTCGCGGGCGTTGAGGTCGATGCCGATCGCCAACAGGCGTTCGACCAGGCGCGTCCAGCCCAGGCGCACCGCCAGCGCCAGCGCGGGGTCGCCCGCCGGCGAGCGTGCGAACGGGTCGGCACCGCGTTCGATCAGTTCCAGCGCAAGCAGTTCCAGGCTTGCGTCGTCGCCATCGTCACCGTGGCAGGCGGCGAGGAAACGCGCCACGCCACCGGCGCCTGCCGGCGACGCACCGCGTTGCAGCAGCGCCCGCAGCGACGGCACGGCGTCGCGGCCGCGCGCCATCAATGCCTGTACCGGCGTGTCGCCGGCCGCGTTGCGTGCTTCCGCATCGGCGCCCTGGTCGAGCAGCCAGTGCACGCGTTGCGCCGAGGTCGCCGACTCTTCGTCATGCAGCAGCGCGCCGCGCTCGCTGGCGCTGAGCAACTGCGCCAGGCCACCGAGCTCGCCGGCACGACCGTCGCGCAGGCCGTCGCGCAGCAGCACGGTCGGGGCGCGGTCGGGCAGCGGCGCATCGTCTTCGCCGTCTTCGCTGAGCGCAGAAGGCAACGGGTAGGCGCGGTCGAGCGCGGCCACCAGCGACCAGCGCCCAGCTTCGGCGGCGCGATCGATCGCGCGCTTGCCGTCGGCGTCGCGCTGTTCGGCATCCACGCCCAGGTCGAGCAGGCGCTGCACCAGCGCCGGCGACGGCGCGTCGGCCATGCAGGCCAGCACGAGCGCGTTCCGGCCGCGGGTGTCGAGTGCGCGCGCGGCCTCGGCGCCGGCGCGCGGCAGCTGCGCGAGCAGGCGCTCGAGCATCTCGAGATGGCCGCCACGGGCGGCCTCCAGGAACGGACTGCGGCCTTCAAGATCGCGTGCATCGGCGTCGCCACCGGCGGCGAGCAGCGCCGCAGCGATGTCGAGATGGCCGGCGAATGCGGCCTCGTGCAGGGCACTGCGACCGCGGCGATCGCGGGCATCCACGCGCGCCTTGTGCTTGAGCAGCAGGCCGACGCCAGCGACGTCGTCCTCGTCGCCACCGGCGGCGGCGAGCAGCACCGGCTGGCCGCCGGCCGGCTCGGGACGGGCCCCGCGCTCGAGCAGGAACTTGGCCAGGCGCCAGTTGCCGCTTGCGCAGGCAACGCCGAGCGGCGACAGGCCGTCGTGGTTGAGCGGATCCAGTTCGGCCGCCGCATCGCGCAGCAGCGCCGCCACGCCCGGGTCGGAACTGCGCGCGGCGTGGTGCAGCGGGGTGTTGCCTTCGGCGTCGGTGCGGCGCGGGTCGGCGCCGTTGGCGAGCAGGGTCATGACCGCGTCGGGGCGGCCGTGCCAGCTGTCGCGGGTGGCGGCCAGCAACGGATTCATGCCGGCATGGGTGGCGTTGAGGTCGATGCCGTGGGCGATCAGCGTGCGCAGCAGGCGCAGGTCCGGCAGCACGGCGGCCAGTACCGCCAGGCTGCGCTGGTCGCGCTCGTCTGCCGGCGGCGGCGCATTGACGTCGGCGCCGAGCTCGATCAGTTCCAGCGCGCGTTCAACCCGTCCGCTGCGGGCCGCGGCATACAGCGCGGGCGCCAGCGGTTCGCCATCGACCAGGGCGACCGGCTCGTCCTCTTCCTCGTCGTCATCGGCGTAGGCGAACCCGGGCAGTGGATCGGCCGGGTCGACCTGTTGCAGCAGGTAGTGCAGCACCGGCGCAGCCAGCGCGAACAGCACGGCCACGGTCCAGCGTGCGCCTGCGCCCACCAGCAGGCCCGGCCAGGCCAGCAGCAGCACGGCGGCCGACAGCGCCAGCACGATCGCGGCGACGCCAAGCCCGCGCCAGGCGCTCAGCTCCAGCTCGCCCAGGGACTGCCAGTGCTCGCCCAGCGGCCCGCCCTCGCGTTCCATGCCCAGCCACAGCGGCCACAGCCGCCACAGCCCGAGCAGGGCAACGCCGACCAGGGCGCTCAGGCCGAGCACGGACGAGATGGAACCGGTCTGCAGCAGCGACGACAGCGGCCAGGCAATGACCGCGGCCAGGACGGCGACGGCCGCGGTCCACAGCAGTGCCAGCACGCCGGCTTCGCGCAGTGCTTCGTTGCGCGTCGGCAGCGCGCCGTCGCGCCAGCCGCGAACGGCCAGAGCCGCCAGCGGTTGCGCCAGCACGCCGGCGATCACGGCCACGACGCCACCGGTGCCGGCGATCAGGCCCAGCCCGACCGCACCTGCGAGCAGGCCGCCCAGGCGCATCGACTGTGTCGAAGACGAAGGTCTCAGCGGCGTGTGCTCAGGCATCGGTTCCCCAGTCCTCCGTCATCGGATCTTCCACGGTGGGTGGGAACTGGAGGTGGAAACCGCGCGAGGTCAGGTTCTCGCGGACCACGACGGCGTCCTCGCGGGCGAGCTTGCGCTCCGGCGTCAGCGCCACTTCGAGGACGAACTGCAGCGCCCCCAGTTGCGTGCGCAGCGGTTCGGGCAGGCGCGCGAAGTCATCGCGCTTGGCGAGGTACAAGTAGGTGTCGGCCTTGCGGAGGCTCTTGTAGACGTAGGCTTGCATCGGTCCGGACGAAAGCAGCGGCAAATACGGCCGCAACGTGATGTTGGACACAGCATACCTGTCGTTGTGGCGCGCGCGCACAACGAAAGGTTCAGGTTTTTGGCCTGCGTCCGCCCTGTTTTGAGCGCCCGATCGTGAGCCCGGGCCGGTTACGTGCCGGCGCGAACCCGGGCGAGAACCCAGCGAGAACCCAGCGAGAACCTCAGTGGTAGCCCGCGTCCGCCGCGACCTTGCCCCTGAACACGCTGTAGGACCAGTAGGTGTAGCCCAGGATCGCCGGCAGCAGGATGATCAGGCCGACCAGCACGAAGCCCTGCGAGGACGGCGGCGAGGCCGCATCCCAGATGGTCAGGGCGGGCGGAACGATGTTCGGCCAGATGCCCAGCACCAGCCCGGCGAAGCCGAGCGCGAAGAAGCACAGGGTCAACAGGAACGGCGCCGCGTCGCGGCCCTCGCGCATCACTGCCCGCCACAGGGCGAAGGCGTTGGCCAGGGCCAGCAGCGGCACCGGCGCCAGCCACCAGAAGTTCGGGCCGTCGAACCAGCGCGCCATGATCCGCGAGTCCAGGAACGGCAGCCACGCGCTGACCAGCCCCATGAAGGCGACCACGACCAGCACCAGGGGCCGGGTCAGGCTGCGCGCGATCAGCTGCGTGCGGCCCTCCGTCTTGAGGATCAGCCAGGTCGAGCCCAACAGCGCATAGCCGAACACCACCGCCACGCCGGTCAGCATCGAGAACGGGCTGAACCAGCCGAAGACGCCGCCGAGGTACTTGCCGCCCTGCAGCGGCATTCCCTCGACCAGCGCACCCAGGATCACGCCCTGGGCGAACGCGGCCAGCATCGATCCCAGCGAGAACGCCGCGCCCCAGGCCGGCTTGCTGCGATGGGCCTTGAAGCGGAACTCGAAGGCGACGCCGCGGAACACCAGCGCGATCAGCATCAACAGCACCGGCAGGTACAGCGCCGACAGCACCACCGCGTAGGCCTTGGGGAACGCCGCCAGCAGGCCGGCACCGCCAAGCACCAGCCAGGTCTCGTTGCCGTCCCAGATCGGCGCTGCGGTGTTCATCATGTGGTCGAGCTGGTGCTCGTCCTCCGCGAACGGCGCGAGGATGCCCAGGCCGAGCACGAATCCGTCGAGCACGACATACATCAGCACGCCAAAACCGATCACGCCGAACCACACCACCGGTAGTACGGTCGCCAGGTCCATCACGCGCCCTCCCCTGTGCTGTCGACTGCTGCCGACAGCGGCCGCGCCGGCGTCTTGTCGCCGCCTTCGGTGTGCTGTGGCGGTTCGTGCGGCAGCGGGCCCTGCAGCACCTGCTTGCGCAGGTACCAGATGCCGGCGCCGAAGACGATCGCGTACACCAGCGCATAGATGATCAGCGAGGTCATCACGCTGGCCGCGGCGAGGATCGGGCTGACCGCATCGGCCGTGCGCAGCAGGCCATAGACGACATAGGGCTGTCGCCCGATCTCGACCACGTACCAGCCAGCGAGGATGCAGACGAAGCCGGCCAGCATCAGCGTCTTCCAGCCCAGCAGCACGATGCGCGATTCGTACAGTCGCCCGCGCCAGAGTATCCACAACGATGCCATGGCCAGCAGCAGCATCAGCGTGCCCAGGCCGACCATCACCCGGAACGCATAGAACACCGGCTTCACCGGCGGACGTTCGCTGGCCGGCACCGACTTGAGCGGCGTGACTTCGCCGTCGAGCGTGTGCGTCAGGATCACGCTGCCCAGCTTCGGTATCGCGACTTCGTAGTCGTTGCGCTCGGCCTTCTCGTTGGGTACCGCGAACAGCACCAGCGGCACGCCTTCACCCTTGGGATAGTGCTCCCAGTGCCCTTCCATCGCCGCGACCTTGATCGGCTGGTGCTCGAGCGCAACCAGACCGTGCTGGTCGCCGACGATCACCTGCGCAGGCACGGTGATCGCGGCGAATATCACTGCCGCCTTCAGCATGCGCTTGCCGGCTTCGACATGGACGCCGCGCAGCAGGTAGGACGCGCCGACGCCGCCGATCACGAAACACGTGGTGATGAACGCCGCCAGCACCATGTGTGCCAGCCGCAGCGGGAAAGAGGGGTTGAAGACGATCTGCATCCAGCTGACCGGCTCGAACACGCCATCGACGATGCGGTAACCGGTCGGCGTCTGCATCCAGCTGTTGGCCGAGATGATCCAGAACGTCGAGATCAGCGTGCCCAGCGCGACCATGCAGGTGGCGAGGAAATGCATCCGTTCGTTGACGCGACCCCAGCCGAACAGCATCACGCCGAGGAACGTCGCTTCCAGGAAGAACGCCGTCAGCACCTCATAGCTGAGCAATGGCCCGAGGATGTTGCCGGCCTGCTCGCTGAGCGTGGCCCAGTTGGTGCCGAACTGGAAACTCATGACGATGCCCGACACCACGCCCATGCCGAACGACAGGGCGAAGATCCGGGTCCAGAAGAAATACAGGTCGCGCCAGAGCGTGTCGCGGGTGCGCAGCCAGCGCCATTCGACGAAGGCCAGCCAGCTCGCCAGGCCGATGGTGAACGCGGGGAACAGGATGTGGAACGAGATGACAAAGCCGAACTGGATGCGCGAAAGGAGCAGTGCGTCCACGGCGTGACTCCATGACTTCCTGGACATGATTGTGCGCCGCGTCACAGGGGCTGTCACGCGCGCCTGGGGCAATTTGGTGTTGCCCATGACGCATGACCCGATCCAGCAAAGCCCGGGACTGATACGCTGCGCCGGTTTTGTGCCCATACGCCTTGTCCATACGCCCGGTCCCGAATACATGCGCCTTACGCCGCTTGCCACCGCCCTGACCCTGTCGACGCTGCTGCTTTCCGTCGCCCACGCCCAGACGCCCATCACCCTGGCCCAGACCATGGCCGATCCGGACTGGATCGGGCCGCCGGTCGAACAGGCCTGGTGGGCCTGGGACGGCCAGCGCGTGCAGTACCAGCTGCGCCGCGAAGGCGCGACGATCCGCGACACCTGGCAACAGGGCATCGGCGGCGGCAGTGCCGCGCGCCTGGACGGCGCCGCCCGCGCCGACCTCGATGGTGCCAACCCGGTGATGGACGCCCAGCGCACGCGCATGGCCTTCGTGCGCAACGGCGACCTGTTCGTGCGCGACCTGCGCAACGGCGCGCTGACCCAGGTCACGCGCAGCAACGAGGACGAGGCCACGCCGCAGTGGAGCAACGACGGCAACCTGGTCTTCCGCAGCGGCAACGACTGGTATCAGTGGCGCGCCGGCCAGGGCACCGCGCAGGCGGCGATCGTCAAGGCCGAGAAGGATCCGGCAGCCGCGCCGAAGGCCGACGACCTGCGTGAGCGCCAGCTCGACATGATCGCCACGCTCAAGAACGACCGCGCCCAGAAGGACGCCGCGCGCGCCCAGAACGAACAGTGGCGCCAGGCCGATCCGACCCGTGCCGCCGCGCCGACCTACCTGGGCGACGACGTCAAGATCGTCGACAGCGCGCTGTCGCCGGATGCGAAGTGGTTGCTGGTGGTCACCTCGGCCAAGGACGCCGACGACGGCAAGGCCGGCAAGATGCCCAAGTACGTGACCGAATCGGGTTACGAGGAATTCGAAGACGTGCGCGTGCGCGTCGGCCGCAACGCGCCGGTGGCGCACAAGCTGTGGCTGGTGGATGTCAACGCGGCCAAGGCGACCGAGCTCAAGTTCGACGCCCTGCCCGGCATCAACGACGACCCGCTCGCGGCCATGCGCAAGGCGGCCAGGAAGGATCCGCTCAAGGGCGATCGCGCCGTGCGCATCGAGACCGATGGCGATGGCACCGGCCCGGCGATCCACTGGAGCAACGACGGCCGCCAGGCTGCGGTGCTGATCCGTGCGATCGACAACAAGGACCGCTGGATTGCGACCGTTGCGCCCGCGGCCGATGCGAAGCTCGCCGTGCGCGACCGGCTCACCGACCCGGCATGGATCAACTGGGGCTTCAACGACTTCGGCTGGACCGCCGACGGTTCGCTGTGGTTCCTGTCCGAGCGCAGCGGCTACTCCCACCTGTACCTCAACGACGGCGGCAGCAAGTCGCGCGCGTTGACCTCGGGCAAGTGGGAAGTGTCGGCGCCGCAGCTGTCCAGCGATGGCCGCAGCTTCTACTTCGTCTGCAACCGCAAGTGGCCGGGCGACTACGAAGTCTGCGCGGTCGATCGCAATGGCGGCGACGTGCGCGAGGTGACCTCGCTCGACGGCGTCGAGGACTTCTCGCTGTCGCCGGACGGTTCCAGGGTGCTGGTGCGTCACTCCGACAGCTACACGCCGCCGCAACTGGCAGTGGTCAACACCGGCGGTGACGGCCTGGTGCAGCTGACCGACACGCGCAAGCCCGAGTTCAAGGCGCGCGAGTGGATCAAGCCCGAGTACGTGCAGGTGCCGAGCAAGCACGGCGCCGGCGTGGTCTGGGGCAAGTACTACGGTCCGAAGAATCCGGACCCGTCGCGCAAGTATCCGATCGTGATGTTCGTGCACGGTGCCGGCTACCTGCAGAACGTGTCGGACCGCTATCCGAACTACTTCCGCGAGCAGATGTTCCACAACCTGCTGGTGCAGCAGGGTTACATCGTGCTCGACCTGGACTACCGCGCCAGCGAGGGCTACGGCCGCGACTGGCGCACGGCCATCTACCGCCAGATGGGCCATCCGGAGCTCGAGGATTACCTGGACGGCCTGGACTGGCTGGTCGCCAACAAGGGCGGCGACAAGGACCGCGCCGGTATCTATGGCGGCAGCTACGGCGGCTTCATGACGTTCATGGCGCTGTTCCGCTCGCCGGGCACGTTCAAGGCCGGCGCCGCGCTGCGCCCGGTGGCCGACTGGTCGCAGTACAACCACGAATACACCAGCAACATCCTCAACACGCCCGAGCTCGACCCGCAGGCGTACAAGGTTTCGTCACCGATCGAGTTCGCCGACGGCCTGCAGGACAACCTGCTGATCGCCCACGGCATGATCGACGACAACGTGTTCTTCAAGGACTCGGTGATGCTCAGCCAGAAGCTGATCGAGCTGCGCAAGGACAAGTGGGAGATCGCGCCGTATCCGCTGGAGCGCCACAGCTTCACGCATCCGGACAGCTGGTACGACGAGTACCGTCGGATCTATGAGCTGTTTGAGCGGACGTTGAAGTAACCCGCCCGGCTCCCTCTCCCGCTTGCCGACCCCTTCTCCCGCGAGCGGGAGAAGGGTGGCTCATTTCGACGCAGCCGCCGCAGCGTCCGGCTTCACTTCCTTCCAGCTGCTGTCCGGATCGAACTTCGTCATCGCCTTGGCCAGCTTCTCGCTGTCGGGCCCGAGGTCCTTCTCGAACACTTCGCCCTCGTGGCTGATCATGAAGCTCATCACGCCGGTGTCCCCGTACTTCGACGGCCAGCCGATCAGCGCGAAGCCGCGGCTCATGTTCTTACCCAGCAGGTAGTTGTAGGCGCCGCCCGGTGCCGACGGCCCCTGCGCGGTGAGGATCTTGAAGTGGTAGCCGTGCCAGTCGCTGCCCGGCTCTGCGTCGGCGAACAGCGGGCCCAGTGGGCTGACTTCGCCGCTGTCGTCGTCGGCCCAGTACAGGCCATCGTGCAGGCCATCGGTGCTGAGGACCTTCTGCGCGTACTCGAGCACGCCATCGCCATCGCGATCGACCAGCGCGTACTCGGTCTGCGCGTCGTGATAGGCCAGCTCCGATTCGATCGTGTCGTCTTCGTTGCGCCCGATGCGGCGCACGCGGATCTCCTCGGTGGCGGCGTGCGTGTCGAACGCCCAGCCGTCCTTGCCCTTGGCCAGCGGGATCGGCAGCACCCATGCGTCCTTGCCGACGGCGAGATGGGCGCGCCCGTCCTTGCCGGTCTGGATCACGTGCTTGTCGCGGTAACCGGTCAGGAACGCCTCGACATCGCTGCGGTCGACGCCCGCGATCGGGATGTACTCACGCCAGTCCTTGCCCAGCAGCGCCTGCAGCTTCTGCTCGTCGGCGCGCTGGGTGCCGAGCGCGGCAACGAACGCCTCGGCCGCCGCGTCGGGCGTGGGATAGGCCTGCTGCGCCCATGCGGGCACGGCCAACAGGGTCAGCATCGCTACGGGAAGCATGCGCAGGACGGATTTCATGGATAGGCCCCCTCAGCGACCACGACCGCCGCCACCCTGGCGTTGCGGCGGGCGGGATTGACGTGAAACCTGATGACCACCACCACCGCCACCACCGCGCGACTGATGCGAGCGCTGTGCCGAGGCATGGCTGGCACTGCCGCGGTTGGCCTGCGAGCGCGACTGCTGCGGGTTGCGGGCGCCGGCGAAGGCGTTGTTATTGGGCGATTGCCGTGACGCATGCTGCGAACGCGCCTGCTGCCGCGCCTGGTTGTTGCCCTGCGTCTGGCGGTGCTGTTGCGGCCGCTGCTGCTGGCGGTTCTGCGCCGTCTGCTGCGCGCGCTGGCGATCGGCCTGGCTGCGGTTGCCGGCGCCGCCGCCGGACGCTGCGCGGGCACGGTCACGATCGGCGTTGTGTGAACGGTCGCGCGAGGCAAGGTCCTGCGCGGCATTCGGCCGGTTGCCACCCAGATCTGTCGGCTTCGAACGATCGCGCGAGGCGTGCTGCTGTGCGGCGGACTGGGCACGCTGGCGCTGCGCGTCGCGCGACTGGCCCCCGCCCTGGCCACGGTCACGCCCCTGGACGTCGCGGTTTGCCGCCTGGGCGCGGGCGCGGGCCTCGCTGTTGCTCCTGGCGGGGGAATCGATGCCGCGCTGCTGCATCGAATCGCGGGCACGGTTGCGCGCGTCGGCACGGCCCGGATCATCACCACGGAACTGGTTGCGGTTCTGCGCACCGTCGAGCTGGCGGCCGTAGCGTTCGCGACTGGCGTTGTCGCGGTACGGCACGCCGTCGCGATTGAGCGAGTTGTGCTGCCAGTTGCTGTTGTTGATGGTGCGGTTGGTGTTGATGTTGTTGTAGCGGTTGACGTCGATGTCGACGTCGTTGCTGCCCCAGTCGCAGTCGCCCCACAACGCATTGGTGACGGCGATGCCGGTGCCGAAGGCGAGGCCGGCCATCAAGGCGCTGCCGGCGTAGTAGCCCGGCGACGGCGGGTAGTAGGCCGGCGGATAGGACGGGTAGGCCCAGCTGCCATAGACCTCGGTCGGGTTGTACGACGGGACGTAGACGACCTCCGGGTCGCTCGGCTCGATGATGATGGTCTGCTCGGCCGGCGGTGGCGCTTCCTGGATGATCGTGGTGCCACCGTCCGACGGCGCCGCAGCGGGCGCAGGCGCGGGAGCCGGCGCGGCGGCCTGCACGGTGACGTTCTGGTACTGGTTGGATGAGAGGTTGCCCGCGGCCTGCGCCTGGCGACGCAGTCGCTGCACCGCATCCATCACCGCGTCCGGTTGCGCCAGGAACGCATCGCCCAGGCGCTGCACCCAGGCCGGATCCTGGCCAAGCGTGTCCAGCGCCTGCGGGAACGCCACCAGCGCCTGCACGCTCGGGTCCCACGGCTGCGAGGCGACCTGCTTGACCGCGTCATCGCCCTTGGCGTTCGGGTTCGCCTTCGACCAGGCCGCAGCATCGGCGACGTTGCCGGGATAGGTCGCCGCCATCAGCACCTGCGCCAGCAGCGGATCGGGGTACAGCGCGATCGGCGCGACCATCTGGTCGAGCTCTTCCTTGCTGAACGATGTCGAGGCGGGAGCCGCCGCCGGTGCCGCAGCAGGGGGCGTGGCCGCGGGAGCGGCCGGCGTGGGCGCCGGCGCTGTCGCCGCTGGCGCGGGAGTCTTGTCGCCGGAGCACGCGGCCAGCGACAGCAGGACCATGAGAAGGCCAATTCGACGATGGTTGCGCACGGACGACTCCCAACGCTGTGGCGTTTGAAACCTGCAGCCGGTGGGCGATCACGGGTCCCGGGCCGGCCCCTGGTTCAGGCGGCGGCTATCATGCGCACCACCCCTGCAAGTTTCTTGTGAACATGACCGAGCCAGCCCCCGGCTTCGATGCCGTCCGCGACTACCTCACCGGCCTGCAGGACCGCATCTGTGCGGCCGTCGAAGCGGTGGACGGCAGCGCGCGCTTCAGCCAGGACCTCTGGCAGCGCGCCGAAGGCGGTGGCGGACGCACCCGCATCCTTCGCGACGGCGGCGTGTTCGAACAGGCCGGCATCGGCTTCTCGGACGTGTCCGGAACCAAACTGCCGCCGTCGGCCACGGCCGCGCGACCGGAGCTTGCCGGTGCGTCGTGGCGCGCGGTGGGCGTGTCGCAGGTGTTCCATCCGCGCAATCCGTACCTGCCGACCACGCACGCCAACGTCCGCCACTTCCGCGCCATCCGCGATGGCGAAACGGTAGCGTGGTGGTTCGGCGGCGGCTTCGACCTGACGCCGTTCTATCCGTTCGACGCCGACGTGCTGCACTGGCACCGCACCGCGCGCGACCTGTGCGAACCGTTCGGCGGGCAGCAGCGCTACGACAAGCACAAGCACTGGTGCGACGAGTACTTCTTCCTCAAGCACCGCGCCGAGACGCGCGGTGTCGGCGGCCTGTTCTTCGACGACCTGCATGAGGACGCCGACCAGGACTTCGCCTACATGCGCGCAGTCGGCGATGGCTTCCTCGATGCCTACATGCCGATCGTCGAACGACGCCGCGACACACCCCATGGCGATCGCGAGCGCCAGTTCCAGCTGTACCGGCGCGGACGCTATGTCGAGTTCAACCTGGTGTTCGACCGCGGCACGCTGTTCGGGCTGCAATCGGGCGGCCGCACCGAATCGATCCTGATGAGCCTGCCGCCGCTGGTGCGCTGGGAGTACGGCTTCACGCCGGAAGATGGCAGTGCCGAGGCGCGCCTGGCCGATTACCTGCGGCCGCGTGACTGGCTGAGGGAACTGGTGGGTTGAGCGGGGTGTGACGGGGCTTCCTGCTTGACGGGTCCCGGGTGCGCTGCGCTTACCCGGGCTACGTGGGGTGGGGTGCGTTTCAGGGGACGTTGCTGTCGCCGTTTTCCGGGTTGGCCGACATGATCGTGATGTGGCCGTCGGTTTCCAGCAGTGCCAGCCTTACGTGCTCGATGTCGCTGCATCCGGCCTCGCGCATGGCCTTGGCGAGATCGTCGCGACTGACGAGTTCGCGCCTGAGCACGTCGCGATAGACGTGGCCGTTGCGCGCCAGCACCACCGGTTCGCCCTCGAGGATGCGTTCGGCGGTCTTGCTGCGCGAGGTGACGAAACCGACCAGCCAGTTGAGGATGATCAGCGTGGCCGCGAGCAGCAGCCCACCGGTCATCGACGTGTCCTTGCCGAGCAGCGCGTTCTGCACGGCATTGCCGAGCAGCACGATCAGCAGCATGTCGAACGCAGTGAACTGCCCCATCGTGCGCTTGCCCGACATGCGGATCATCGCCAGCAGCACCACGTAGACCACGACCGCACGAAAGACGAACTCCCACCACGGCATCGACAGCTCGAACATGCGGCGCTCCAGCGCGAGGTTCGCGGCGATTGTGCACCACGCCCAAGATCAAGATGGATCCCGGCGTTCGCCGGGATGACGGCGACGAAACCCATCTGGAGTCATCAGCCCGCTTGGTAAGGGGGCGCGGCGGCAGCCGCCAAGGATCGGAAGCACATAGCGGGGCCCAAGGTTTGCGCAGCAAACGTTGGGGTTTTTTTGCCCTGCGCAAAAAGCGCAGGCAATAAAAAGCCCCGCAGGCAGGGGGGGCCGGCGGGGCTGGTGGAGCGGGACCTGGGGAGGGGTCTTCGCTCCGGGGGATCACTCCAGGGGAGGGAGAGATCTACGACAGGCGTTGCACCTGTCGCGACCTATATGACCATTCCGTACATGGATGGTTCGTGAAGATTGGGGTTAACAATCCGTTGGATTCAGGACGGATTCATTCTGGGAAAACGGTTACCCCAGCGCTTTTCCCGTTCAGCAAAACACTGAATGCGATGGCATGAAACTCGCCGGGAGCCCGATCCCGCCAGGAAGGGGTCGCGGGCGCTCCGCTCGTCGGCTGGAGCCGTTCGGGAAGGGCCCTAGTGCGCCTCGTCCCAGTTGGCCCCGACCCCGCTGTCGACCACCAGGGGAACCCGCAGCTGGGCCGCGCCGGACATCCGCGAGCCTACTTCGGTCAGCAACGTGTCGACGAAACCCTCCTCCACCTCGAAGACCAGTTCGTCGTGGACCTGCAGGACCATCAGGGCGCGGGCGCCCTGCCCGGCCAGCCAGGCATCGATGGTGATCATCGCCCGCTTGATGATGTCGGCCGCGGTGCCCTGCATCGGTGCGTTGATCGCGGCGCGCTCGGCGCCTGCGCGCAGCCCCTGGTTTCGTGCCTGGATGTTCTCCAGATACAGGCGCCGGCCGAACACGGTCTCGACATAGCCCTGCTCGCGCGCCTGCTGGCGGGTGCGCTCCATGAAATCGCGCACGCCGGGGTAGCGACTGAAGTAGAGCGCAATGTAGTCCTGCGCCTCGCCGCGGGCGATGCTGAGCTGGCGCGCCAGGCCGAATGCGCCCATGCCGTACATCAGGCCGAAGTTGATCGCCTTGGCGGCGCGGCGCTCGTTGCCGCTGACGTCCTCCATCGCCTTGCCGAACACTTCAGCGGCGGTGGCACGGTGGATGTCGGCGCCGGACTCGAACGCGCGCAACAGGCCGGCGTCCTCCGACAGGTGCGCCATGATCCGCAACTCGATCTGCGAGTAGTCGCAGGCGACGATCCGCCGACCGGGTGGCGCGACGAATGCCTGGCGGATGCGGCGACCGTCGTCGGTGCGGATCGGGATGTTCTGCAGGTTCGGATCGCTCGATGCGAGCCGTCCGGTGGCCGCACCGGCCTGGTGGTAACTGGTGTGGACGCGGCCGGTGTCGCGGTTGACCATCTCCGGCAGTTTGTCGGTGTAGGTGCTGCGCAGCTTGGCCAAACCGCGGTATTCGAGGATGACGCGCGGCAGCTCGTGCTGCTCGGCGATCGCTTCCAGCGCTTCCTCGTTGGTCGAAGGCGCGCCCGATGGCGTCTTCACCAGGGCCGGCAGCTTGAGTTCGTCGAACAGCAGCTGGCCCAGCTGCTTCGGCGAGTCGAGGTTGAAGCTGCGGCCGGCCATCTCGGTCGCTTTCTGCTGCGCGGCCAGCATGCGCCGGCCGAGGTCGGCCGACTGCCGGCGCAGTTCGTCGCCGTCGATCATCACGCCGTTGGCCTCGATCCGCGCCAGCACCGGCACCAGCGGCATCTCGATGTCGCGATAGACACGCTCCAGCCCCGCCTCGGCCGCCAGTTTCGGCGCCAGCGCGCGATGCAGGCGCAGGGTCACGTCGGCGTCTTCGGCGGCGTAACGCGTGGCGTCGTCGAGCGCGACCTGCGAGAACGGGATCGCTTTGGCACCCTTGCCCGCGACCTGCTCGTACTTGATGGTGTCGTAGCCCAGGTAGCGCTTGGCCAGCGAGTCCATGTCGTGGCGGGTCGCCGTGGCGTTGTAGACGAAGCTTTCGAGCATCGTGTCATCGGCATAGCCGGCGACCTCGATGCCGTTGCGGCGCAGGACATGCAGGTCGTACTTGCCGTGCTGGCCGAGTTTCTTCTTGCCCGCGTCGGCGAACAGCGGCGCCAGTGCAGTCAGCGCTCCGGTGCGGTCCAGTTGCGGCGGCGCGCCCGGATAGTCGTGGCCCAGCGGCAGGTAGGCGGCACGACCCGCCTCCACGGCAAAGCTCAGGCCGACCAGGCGCGCCTGCATCGGATCGAGCGAATCGGTCTCGGTGTCGAAGGCGAACTCGTCGGCCTCGCGCAGGCGCGTGATCCATGCGTCGAGCTGGTCGCTGGTCAGGATCGTTTCGTACTCGCCCGGAATGCCGAGATCGGGATGCGGTGCTTCTGCCGCCGTCGCCGATCGCGCGTAGCCGGCGGCGGTGTTGCGCACGCCGGCGCCACGCGCATCGCCGTCATCGCTGGCGCCGCTGGCGCCTTCGAGTTCCTTGAGCGCCTGCTTGAAGCCGTAGCGCGCGTACATCACGCGCAGGTCGTCGGCGTGGGGCGCGCGCAGCGACAGCCCGGTCGGCGCGCGCTCCAGTTCCAGGTCGGTGCGGATGGTGGTCAGCGTGCGATTCAGCGGCAGCCGCGGCAATGCGGCGCGCAGGTTCTCGCCGATCTTGCCCTTGATCTGGTCGGCATGGGCGATGACCGAATCCAGCGTGCCGTACTCGCCCAGCCACTTGGCCGCGGTCTTCGGGCCGCACTTGTCGACGCCGGGAATGTTGTCGACGGTGTCGCCCATCAGCGCCAGCAGGTCGATGATCTGGTCCGGGCGCACGCCGAACTTGTCGATCACGGTGGCCTCCGAATCCAGGCGGCTGCCGCTCATGGTGTTGACCAGGGCGATGCCCGGGCGCACCAGCTGGGCGAAATCCTTGTCGCCGGTGGAGATGGTGACGTCGATGCCCTGCTCGGCCGCGCGCAGCGCCAGCGTGCCGATCACGTCGTCGGCTTCGACGCCGGGGATGCGCAGGATGGTGATGCCCAGCGCCTCGACGATGTCGCACATCGGCTGCACCTGGGCGCGCAGGTCGTCGGGCATCGGCGGGCGGTTGGCCTTGTACTGCGGGTACAGCTCATCGCGGAATGTCGGGCCGGGCGCGTCGACCACGAAGGCGACGTAGGTCGGCTGTTCCTTCAGCGTCGCCCGCAGCATGTTGACCACGCCGAACAATGCGCCGGTCGGTTCACCCGCGTCGTTGGTCAGCGGTGGCAGCGCATGGAAGGCGCGGTACAGATAGCTGGAGCCATCGATCAGGACGAGGCGGGGGGCGGGCTGGTTCATTCGGCCGATTCTACGGGGTCGCCTGCACGGCGACATGGCCACCTGTCCATCACCGCCGCTTCAGCGCGAGCGCGTATCCTGTGGGCTGCGACCCCCACCGGACTGGAGACCGCCATGCGCAACCACCTGCTCGCCCTCGTGCTGCTGCCGCTGACCCTGACGGCCTGCGCGACCATGGGCGCAGGCGACGACCCGACCGCCGGCCTGCAGGGCGCCGAAGTGCGTACGCGCACGATCGAAGGCGGCGATGTCATCGAGGAGTACCACGTCGCCGGCCAGCTGCGCGTGGTGAAGATCACCCCGGCCCGCGGCCCGGTCTATTACCTGACCGACAGCAACGGCGACGGCATCCTCGACAGCAGCAAGGGCGAGGGCCCGATCTCGCCGGTGCAGTACAAACTCTTCAGCTGGTAAGCCAGGCACGATGACGACACAGCACGACCGCGGACACCAGATCCGCACGCTCACCGCGGAAACCGACCTGCGCGCGATCTGGCCGCTGGTCTCGCAGCTTCGCCCCGAGTTCGACGAGGACCGCTTCGTCACCCAGATGCAGCGCCAGATCGGCGAGGGCTGCCGGGCGACGGTGCTGTTCGACGAAGGCGGCGCGCCGCGCGCGTTCGCCTGCTGGCGGGTCATGGAGATGCTGGCGGTCGGAAAGCACGTTTACGTCGATGACCTGGTCACCGACGCCAACGCCCGCAGCCGCGGCCATGGCAAGGCCATGCTCCACTGGCTCAAGGCCGAAGCGCGCCGCCTGGGCTGCGCCCGGCTGCAGCTGGACTCCGGCACCCATCGCCAGGATGCGCATGCGTTCTACCTGCGAGAAGGGCTGCGCATCGAGGCATTCCACTTCGGAACTGCGCTGAAGTAACTGCACTGTCATCCCGGTGCATGCCGGGATCCAGGCTGGCCACCTGTCCGGCGACAACTGCCTGCCTTGCAAGAACCGGATATCGGCCCGGCGGCATGCCACCTAGATTGATTCGCGTCCCCGTCAACGAGGCACGCGATGAAAACTCCCACCTTCCGCAACGACCTGCTTCACAACGACTGGCTTCACAACGACCTGCTCCATGCCGGCGCGACCGCGCTCGGGGCGCAGGCATGAACGCGGTGCTGCAACAACGCTGGAACGGCGACGGCCTGGCGCAGCGCATCGACTGGGTCGACTGGCCCGGTATCCGTGCGCAACTCGATGCCCATGGCTGTGCCCGCATACCGGCGCTGCTCGACCAGGCCGATTGCGACGCGATCGCAGGCCTGTACGACCACCCCGGCGGCTTCCGCAGCACGGTAACGATGGCCCGGCACGGTTTCGGGCGCGGCGAGTACCGCTACTTCTCCTATCCATTGCCGGCAACGGTGGCGGCACTGCGAACCGCGATCTACCCGCATCTGGTCGCAATCGCCAATCGCTGGAACGAGGCCATGGCGATCAACGCGCGCTACCCCGACGAGCATGCGCGCTTCATCGACCGCTGCCACGAGGCCGGCCAGACCCGGCCGACGCCGCTGCTGCTGCGCTACGACAAGGGCGACTACAACTGCCTGCACCAGGACGTCTACGGCGAACACCTGTTCCCGTTGCAACTGGTGGTGCTGCTGTCGCAACCGCACCGCGACTTCGAAGGCGGCGAGCTGGTGCTGACCGAGCAGCGTCCGCGCATGCAGTCGCGCGCCGAAGTGGTGCCGTTGCAGCAGGGCGATGGCGTGGTTTTCGCGGTGCGGGAGCGGCCGGTCACGGGCGCGCGCGGCAGCTACCGCGTGCGGATGCGCCACGGCGTCAGCCGCATCCATTCTGGCCGGCGACACACGCTGGGGGTGATCTTCCACGACGCCCTGTGAGCGTGGCGGCCTGAGGGAGGTACATTCACCCCATGCGCGACCCGTCACGCCCGATCTCCATCGATGCCGTCCTGCTCGGCCGGGCACGGCCCTACACGCGGCCCGGCAGCGTCAGCGCCATCGACAAGCGACCGGCGGATGGCGTGGTCCGGATCGAAACGCTTGGCCTGGTCGGCGACGAACAGGGCGACCTGCGCGTCCATGGCGGCCCGGACAAGGCGGTGCACCACTACCCGTTCGATCACTACGCGCGCTGGCGCGAAGACCTGGGCGATCTCGATCTCCTCAAGGCCGCAGGCGCATTTGGTGAGAACCTCAGCAGCCAGGGCCTGACCGAAGACGAGGTCTGTCTGGGCGACCGCTTCCGCATCGGCACGGCGCTGCTGGAAGTCAGTCAGGGCCGGCAGCCGTGCTGGAAGCTCAACGATCGCTTCGCAGTCGCCGACCTGGCGCGGCGCGTGCAGGCCACCGGCCGCACCGGCTGGTACTACCGCGTGCTGGAGCCCGGCGCGGTGCGCGCCGGTGACGCCATGGCGCTGGAGGCGCGGCCGCATCCGCAGTGGTCGCTGCGGCGCCTGGGCACGCTGCTGTTCGAGCGCCAGCTCGATCCGGCGCAATTGCACCCGGCGCTGGACCTGCCGCTGGTGCCGTCCTGGCGCAAGCTGCTGGAAACGCGGCTGCAGCGCGCGGAGGTCGAAGACTGGGGCAAGCGCATCGAAGGCCCCGGCCGGCACTGATGTCCGGCGCTGCGCCCGGCCGGCGCGCCCGGACGGCACGCCGCGACCTCAGGCCGGCTGAAGGTTCGCGTACGCGAGCACCAGCCACTTGCTGCCGGCGTCGTCGAAGTTGACCTGCACGCGTGCGTGCGCGCCGGCACCTTCGTAATCGGTGACCGTGCCGGTGCCGAAGCTGGGATGGCGCACCATCGCGCCCAGCTTGATCGGCGGCGCCTCGATCGCGGCGTGGCCTATGTCGCGGCGTGGCTGCGAGTTGTACATCGGCCGCGACACCTGCACCTTCGGCCGCACTTCGTGCAGCAGCGCCGGCGGGATCTCGCGCAGGAAGCGCGACGGCACGCCGTACATGTCGGCGCCGTGGATGCGGCGCGTTTCGGCGTAGCTCAGCACCAGCTTCTGGCGCGCACGGGTGATGCCGACGTAGGCCAGCCGGCGCTCTTCTTCGAGCCGCCCGGATTCCTCGGTCGAGCGCCCGCTCGGGAAAACGCCTTCTTCCATGCCCGCCAGGAACACCAGCGGGAACTCCAGGCCCTTGGCGCTGTGCAGCGTCATCAGCTGCACGCCTTCCTCGCCGGCCTGGGCCTGGCCTTCGCCGGCCTCGAGCGCGGCGTAGCTGAGGAAGGCGACCAGCTCCGGCATCGCCGCGGCGTCTTCCTCGTCGGTGCGGGTGAAGCGCGAGGCCACCGAAACCAGTTCGTCGAGGTTGTCGACGCGCGAGTCGAGCTGGCCGCGCGATTCGTTGAAGTAGTGGTCGCGCAGGCCCGAACGGATCAGGACGTGGTCGATCTTCTCCGGCAGCGTCATCGTCTGCGCTTCGGTGTCGACGTCGTCGATCAGGGCGAGGAAACCGGCGATGGCATTGCGCGCACGCGCGGTCAGGCCGTTCTCGCTGACCGTGCGCCGCGCCGCTTCCCACAGCGCGACGCCGTCGGTGCGCGCGCGCCGGCGCACTTCGTCGAGCGTGCGCTCGCCGATGCCGCGCGTGGGCGTGTTGACCGCGCGTTCGAACGCGGCATCGTCCAGGCGTGAAGCGATCAGGCGCAGGTAGGCCAGGGTGTCCTTGATTTCGGCGCGCTCGAAGAAGCGCTGGCCACCATAGACGCGGTATGGCACCTGCTCCGACAGCAATGCTTCTTCGAATGCCCGCGACTGCGCATTGCTGCGATAGAGCACGGCGACTTCGCCGAAGCTGCCGCCGTCGCGCACCCACTGGCGCAGGCGATCGACTGCGAAACGCGCCTCGTCCATTTCGTTGTAGGCGGCGTAAAGGTCGATCGGCTCGCCCGTGCCGCTGTCGGTCCACAGGTTCTTGCCGAGGCGGTCGGGGTTGTGCGCGATGACGGCGTTGGCCGCTTCCAGGATGTTGGCGCTGGAACGGTAGTTCTGCTCCAGGCGGATGGTCTGCGTCCCTGGGAAATCCTTCAGGAAGCGCTGCATGTTCTCGACCTTGGCGCCGCGCCAGCCGTAGATCGACTGGTCGTCGTCGCCAACCACGAACACATGGCCGCTGTCGCCGGCGAGCACGCGCACGAAGGCGTACTGGATCGCGTTGGTGTCCTGGAACTCGTCGACCAGGATCTCGCGGAAGCGGTGGCGGTAATGGGCCAGCAGTGCCGGGTTGTCGCGCAGCAGCTCGTGCGCACGCAGCAGCAGCTCGGCGAAGTCGACCAGGCCGGCGCGCTCGCAGCGCTCCTGGTAAGCCTCGTAGGACTTGAGCATCACGTCCGCCCAAGGATCATTGGAAGCGCGATCGTTGCCGGCCGGCTGGATGTTCTGCGGGCGCTTGCCTTCGTCCTTCTGGGCGTTGATCCACCAGGCGATCTGGCGCGGCGGGAAGCGCGCCTCGTCGATCTCCAGGCCCTGCACGACGCGCTTGACCAGGCGCAGCTGGTCGTCGGAGTCGAGCACCTGGAAGCCTTCCGGCAGCTTGGCCTCCTGCCAGTGCAGGCGCAGCAGGCGGTGGGCCAGGCCGTGGAAGGTGCCGACCCACATGCCGCGGGCGCCGCTGCGCAGCTGCCCGTCGACGCGCGCGCGCATCTCGCCGGCGGCCTTGTTGGTGAAGGTCACCGCCAGGATGCCGTGGGTGGGCACGCCGTGGACTTCGTTGAGCCAGGCGATGCGATGGGTGAGCACGCGGGTCTTGCCGGAGCCAGCGCCAGCGAGGACCAGATAGTGACCGGGCGGGGCGCTGACGGCCTCGCGCTGCGCTGGATTCAGCGCGTCGAGCAGGTGGGAGACATCCATCCGGGTATTGTACCGGGGCCGTCACCCCCTCCCCCGCCCGGAGCGTCGCGCCGTGCAATCCAGATTGCTGTTGCTGGCACTCCTCGCGGCGGTCCCGGCGAAGGCCGGTGACAGCGCGCCGAGCCAGCGCGTGCTCAGCGCCGGCGGCAACTCGCTGCACGTCGAGGTGGTCGAGACCACCGATCCGGTGCGGATCGACGAACTGCAGCGCTGGCTGGCCGAGGCCGCCGGGGCGACGCTGACCGCCTTCGGTCGCTATCCGCTCGCCGACGCCACTGTCCGCATCACCCAGATCGACAGCGACGACGAGAGCCCGGTGCCCTGGGGCCAGACCCAGCGCGGCGACGACGTATCGGTGCTGCTGTTCGTGCGCCGCGATGCCGACCTGGCGCAGCTGCGCGCCGACTGGACCGCGGTGCACGAGCTGTCGCACCTGTTCCATCCCTATCTCGGCCGCGAAGGGCGCTGGCTGGCCGAGGGCCTGGCCAGCTACTACCAGAACGTCCTGCGCGCCCGCGCTGGCCTGCTGGCGCCGGAGGCGGCGTGGCGGGAGCTCGATGCCGGCTTCAGCCGCGGCCAGCGCGAGCACAGCGGCATGCCGCTGGACGGGCTCGGCCGGCGCGGAACGATGCGGGTGTACTGGGCCGGCGCGGCGTTCTGGCTGGAGGTGGACCTGGCGCTGCGGCGCGAGCACCACAGCAGCCTGGACCAGGTGCTGTCGAAGTACTCGCGCTGCTGCCTGCGCGGCACCGGCGAGGTCGCGCCCGAAGCGTTCATGGCGAAGCTGGACGAGCTTGCCGGCGCGGCGGTGTTCCTGCCGGCTTACAAGCGTTACGCGCAGTCACGCGAGTTTCCTTCGCTGGAAACCGCCTATTCGGCGCTAGGGATCGAACGCGGCGCGGGAGGACTGGTGTACTCCGACCGGGCCGAGGCTCGGAAACTGCGTGCGGCCATCATGCGGCCGCACGCACAACGCTAGTTCCGGTCAGTGCGCCGCCTTGTGCGGCTTGGCCGACTGCGCCATCAGTTTGTCGGTGTAGGCGATGCCGATGGCCGACAGGATGAACGTGCAGTGGATGATCGTCTGCCACATCACGCCGGCTTCGGTGTAGACCATGCCCTTGGTCGCGGGGTCGGTCGCTGCAGCTGCGGCGGCAGCGGCAATCGCCGGGTCGGCACCGAGGCCGCCGATGGCGATGAAGGTCTTGAGCAGGTGGATCGAGGAGATGCCGATGATCGCCATCGCCAGCTTCACCTTGAGCACGCTGGCGTTGACGTGACTCAGCCACTCCGGCTGGTCCGGGTGCCCTTCCAGGCGCAGGCGCGAGACGAAGGTCTCGTAGCCGCCGACGATCACCATCACCAGCAGGTTGGAGATCATCACCACGTCGATCAGGCCCAGCACGGCCAGCATGATCTGCTGCTCGCCGAACGACGTCGCATGCGACATCAGGTGCCACAGCTCCTTGATGAACAGCACGACGTAGACGCCCTGGGCGACGATCAGGCCCAGGTAAAGCGGCAGTTGCATCCATCGCGAGCTGAAGATCAGGGCCGGAAGGGGATTGAGGGAGCGTTCGGACGTCTGCGTCATGCGGCGTGGGCCGTTGGTTTTCGGGCCGGCTAGGGTACCGGCCGGCCTCGGGCGCCGCCAACCGGGACCTTGCACCTTTTGGCCGTTCGGCACGCTCCCTGACCGCGCCCGCCGCTTTACACTCCGACATCCCATCGTCCGGGCGTGAACCGATGATCGACCTGCACTACTGGCCGACCCCCAACGGCCACAAGATCACCCTGTTCCTCGAAGAAGCGGGGCTGGAATACACCATCCATCCCGTCGACATCGGTGCCGGCGACCAGTTCAAACCCGAGTACCTGAAGATTTCGCCGAACAACAAGATGCCGGCGATCGTCGATACCGCGCCCGCGGACGGCGGCGAGCCGATCAGCGTGTTCGAGTCGGGCGCGATCCTGCTGTACCTGGCCAACAAGACCGGCAGGTTCTTCGCCGACGACCTGCGCGGCCGCGTCGAGGTCAACCAGTGGCTGCACTGGCAGATGGGCGGACTGGGGCCGATGACCGGCCAGTACGGCCATTTCCACGTCTATGCGCCCGAGGACATCCCCTACGCGAAAGACCGCTACAAGCGCGAGGTCCTGCGCCTGCTCGGCGTGCTCGACAAGCGACTGGCCGACCGCGAGTTCATCGCCGGCCACTTCAGCATCGCCGACATGGCCGCGCACCCGTGGATCAACCCCTACACCAAGGCGCCGCTCGACCTGGAACCGTTCGCGAACCTGCGCCGCTGGCATGCAGGCGTGGCCGCGCGTCCGGCCGTGCAGCGCGCGTACGCGATTGCCGAGCGCTACACCAGGCGCGAAATGACCCCGGAAATGCACAAGATCCTTTTTGGAACACCAGAAACTAAATGAAGAACTTCACTGCCCGCGGCGCCGCCGCCTGCCTGCTTGCCATGTCGATTGCCAGCGTACCCGCCCTAGCCCAGAAGACCGCCCCCGCCGCACCGCAGAAGCTGACGCTCGAAGCGCTGGCCGGTGATGCGCCGCTGTCGGGTCCGAGCCTGATGAAGGCGAAGATCGCGCCCGACGGCAGCCGCGTGACCTTCCTGCGCGGCAAGGAGAGCAACAAGAACCGCCTCGACCTGTGGGCCTACGACATCGCCAGCGGCCAGACCGTGAAGCTGGTCGATGCCGACGACATCCTGCCCGGCGACGAAGTGCTCAGCGACGCCGAGAAGGCGCGCCGCGAGCGCCAGCGCATCGCCGCGCTCAGCGGCATCGTCGACTACCAGTGGGCGCCGGACAGCAAGGCACTGCTGTTCCCGCTCGGCGGCGAGCTGTACGTCTATGACCTCAGCAAGTCGGGCAAGGCCGCGGTGCGCAAGCTCACCAGCGGCGAAGGCTTCGCCACCGACCCGAAGCTGTCGCCCAAGGGCGGCTTCGTCAGCTTCGTGCGCGACCGCAACCTGTGGGTGATCGACCTGGCCAGCGGCAAGCAGGTCCAGCTCACCCGCGACGGTAGCGCGACGATCGGCAACGGCGTCGCCGAGTTCGTCGCCGACGAGGAAATGGACCGCCACACCGGTTACTGGTGGGCGCCTGACGACTCGGCGATTGCGTTCGCACGCATCGACGAAACGCCGGTGCCGGTGCAGAAGCGCTACGAGGTCTACCCGGATCGCACCGAAGTGGTCGAGCAGCGCTACCCCGCTGCCGGCGACCACAACGTGCTGGTCAAGCTCGGTGTCGTCGCGCCGAAGGCCGGTGCGGCGCCGAAGTGGGTCGACCTGGGCAAGCAGCAGGACATCTACCTGGCACGCGTGGATTGGCGCGATCCGAAGCACCTGACCTTCCAGCGCCAGTCGCGCGACCAGCACACGCTGGAACTGATCGAGAACGACCTGTCCAACGGCAAGCAGCGCGTGCTGGTCACCGAGACCAGCAAGACCTGGGTGCCGCTGCACAACGACCTGCGCTTCCTCGACGACGGTCGCATCCTGTGGAACAGCGAGCGCAGCGGATTCGAACACCTGTACGTGCTCGACGCCGACGGCGGCAACGCCCGGGCGCTGACCAGCGGTAACTGGCCGGTCGACGGCGTACTCGCGGTCGACGAAGCCGCGGGCCAGGTCTACTTCGCCGCCGGCAAGGATTCGCCGCTCGACGCGCAGGTCTACCGCGTGCCGCTCGCCGGCGGCGCGATCGCGCGCCTGTCGCAGGCCGACGGCATGCACGCCGCCAGCTTCGCCGCCAACGCCAGCGTGTTCGTCGACAACTGGTCCAACCCGACCACGCCGCCGCAACTGGAGCTGTACCGCAACGACGGCACCCGCATCGCCGCGCTGCTGGAGAACAAGCTCAGCGATCCGCAGCACCCGTACTCGAAGTTCGCCGCCGCCCAGCAGCCGATCGAGTTCGGCACGCTGACCGCTGCCGACGGCACGACCGAGCTGCACTACAGCGTGCTCAAGCCGGCCGGGTTCCAGGCCGACAAGCAGTATCCGGTGGTGGTGATGGTCTACGGCGGCCCGGCCTCGCAGACGGTCAAGCGCACCTGGGCGCCGGACTTCAACCAGTACCTGGCGCAGCACGGCTACGTCGTGTTCTCGATCGACAACCGCGGCACGCCGCGACGCGGTGCGGCCTTCGGTGGCGCGCTGTACGGCAAGCAGGGCACGGTCGAAGTGGCCGACCAGCTGCAGGGCGTGCAGTGGCTGAAGAAGCAGCCGTGGGTCGATGGCAAGCGCATCGGCGTGTACGGCTGGTCCAACGGCGGCTACATGACGCTGATGCTGCTGGCCAAGGCCTCCGACCAGTACACCTGCGGCGTCGCCGGCGCACCGGTCACCGACTGGGGCCTGTACGACACGCACTACACCGAGCGCTACATGGGCCTGCCGGCAGGCAATGTCGACGGTTACCGCGAGGCGCGCGTGCTGCAGCACATCGGCGGCCTGAAGTCGAAGCTGCTGCTGATCCACGGCATGGCCGACGACAACGTGCTGTTCACCAACTCGACCGCACTGATGAGCGCGCTGCAGAAGCGCGGCCAGCCGTTCGAGCTGATGACCTACCCGGGCGCGAAGCACGGCCTCAAGGGCGCGGACAACCTGCATCGCCTGCGCCTGACCGAGGAGTTCTTCGGCCGCTGCCTGAAGTGACCTGCTCCCTCCCCTGCTGACAGGGGAGGGTTCGCAGGGGGTGGGCCGCAGCGCGCGGACCCCGGCGCGGGAGCGCACCCAGCCCCCTTCCAGCCTCCCCCTCCAAGCAGGGGGAGGGGCCCAGGCCCCGTGACCTTCGGGGTATAGCCGCCAGACCCCGCAGCCTCCATGCTCGCCGGACTGTCCCCAGCCCGCGAAGCCATGATCAAGCCGCTGACCCTCGCCATTGCCCTGACCCTCGCCGCGGGCTCGCCCGCCCTGCTCCAGGCCGCCACGCCTGCAGCCAAGACGTCCGCCACGAAGTCCGCTGCCGCCAAGGCCTCGCCGGCCTGGGTGACCAAGAGCAACGAGTACGCGCAGATCCTGCTCAAGGCACAGGCCGAGTTCGCACCCGAGCAGATGTCGTTCTTCGGCGTGCCGGGCTACGACGACCGCGTCGCCGACCTCAAGCCCGACAACGCCAAGCGCTACCGCGACGCCACCGCCAAGGCCAGGGCCGAGCTGCAGGGCAAGCTCGCCACCGAGCGTGACCCGAACGTGCGCCAGGACCTGGCGATCATGATCCAGGCCGCCGACGAGAACATCGAAACCAGCGCGCTCACCGAACGCCTGACCCTGCCGTGGACCGATGCACCGCTGACGGTCTTCAGCGGCCTGCAGGGACTGCTCTCCGACCAGACGCCGCCGGAACGTCGCGCCCGCGCCCTCGACCGCCTCAAGGCCTACGTCGGCCAGGCGCCGGGCACCACGCCGATCACCGAGCTGGCACGTGCGCGCTACGAGGAACGCACCAGCGACAAGGCGCTGCTGCGGCCGACGAAGCTTGAAGTCGAACAGGCACTGGGCAACGTCGACACCTATGTCGCCGGCATCAAGGACCTGTTCGCCAAGTACAAGGTCGCCGGCGCCGAGGAAGCACTCGCGGCGATGGACACGCAGCTCAAGGCCTACGGCCAGTGGGCGCGAACCAGCGTGCTGCCGGAAGCGCGCACCGACACGCGCCTGCCGGCGGAGCTGTACGCCAACCAGCTCAAGCAGTACGGCATCGACATCGATCCGCAGCTGCTGATCCGCCGCGCCCAGGTCGAGTTCATGGAAACCCGCGCGGCGATGCAGCAGCTCGCCCCACTGGTGGCCAAGGACAAGGGCCTGAAGGTCGGCGACGTGCACGACTACGTCGGCGTGATCGGCGCGCTCAAGCAGCAGAACATGCCCAATGACCAGCTCGAGGCGCGCTACCGCACCGTCATCGACGCGATCGATCCGATCATCCGCAAGGAGCGCATCGTCGATGTGCCGCAGCGGCCGATGGTGATGCGCCTGGGCAGCGAGGCCGAATCGGCCGCGCAGCCGGCACCGCATTTCCTGCCGGCGCCGCTGATCGGCAACACCGGCCAGCAGGGCCAGTTCGTGCTGCCGGTGTCGGTGCCGACGCCGGACGGCAAGGCGCTGTCGTACGACGACTTCAACTTCGATGCAGTGCGCTGGACGCTGTCGGCGCACGAGGGCCGCCCCGGCCATGAGCTGCAGTTCACCGCCATGGTCGAGCGCGGCATCTCGCTGGCGCGCACGATGTTCGCCTTCAACTCGGTCAACGTCGAAGGCTGGGCGCTGTATGCCGAAGCCGAGATGGTCCCGTACGAGCCGCTCGACGGGCAGCTGATCGCGCTGCAGTTCCGCCTGATGCGCGCCGCGCGCGCGATGCTCGACCCGATGCTCAATCTGGGCCTGATCGACCGCGAAGCCGCGGGCAGGATCCTGCGCGAGAAGGTCGGCCTGTCGGAGGCGATGACCAAGCAGGAGCTGGACCGCTACACCTTCAATGCCCCGGGCCAGGCCGGCAGCTACTTCTACGGCTACACGCGCATCCTCGAGCTGCGCATGGAGACCGAGGTGGCGCTGGGCGACAAGTTCGACCGCCTTGCCTTCAACAACTTCCTGCTCGACCAGGGGCTGTTGCCGCCGGATCTGCTGGCGAAGGCGGTGCGTGAGGTGTTCGTGCCGGCGCAGAAGGCCAGCAAGTAAGCGCGGCCCTCACCCCAACCCCTCTCCCGCCAGCGGGAGAGGGCTCAGGCGCAGGTGAGGGCAGCCCCGTAGCCCGGGTAAGGCCCCCGGCCGCACCCGGGGCGCGGTGCCTCAACGCCCGACTAGCTGACCCGGGCCAGCATCCGCCGATGCCCGATCAGGCGGGCCCAGCGCGCGCCCACGTCGGTCATGCAGACATATCCGGCCTCCCCGACCAGGCGCAGCCAGGTGCGCGGGTCCAGGCGCAGGTGCGGTTCGGCCGCGCACAATTCGACATCGAAACCGAGCTGGCGGGCGAACAGCGCGCAGCGGGCCAGGTGGTAGCGGCTGCTCAGCAGGGTCACGCGCGAGCGCATCCGCTCGCCCAGCAGCGTCCTGGCGTTGCGCAGGTTCTGCAGCGTGTCGCGCGAATCGGACTCCAGCAGCAACGGCGTGTCATCGGTCATGCCGCGCGCGCGCAGGCCGGCGCGCGCCAGTTCCGCCTCGGTGACCTCGCCCGGCGCGCCGCCACCGAGCAGCACCAGGCTCGCCGGCGGGCTGCTTTTCCACAGCGAGGCGGCCCGGTCCAGGCGTGCTTCGAAATCGTGGTCGATGCGGCCCTGCGGTGAATGCTTGCCGAACAGCAGCACGCAGTTGCCGTGCTGGGGCCGGCAAGACGCCCGCCGCGCCACGCGCAGGACATGGACCAGGTAGCCGAGATAGACCAGCCCGGCACTGAAAAGGCAGGCGGCGCCGGCCACGGCCATGGCATGGAGGACGTCCCGGTCGGCAAAAAGGGCCAGTCGGTGGGCGCTGCGGCTGGTCACTGTGAACGGGCGCGTGGTCGGTCGGGGAACAAGTCGTTCAGTTTACGCGCCGGATAGGCCGCAAGGGCGCTGGCTATACTGCGCACTGTTGGAAAGAGAGTCCCGCGTGCCGCCTGCTCCGAGTCCTGCCAGTCCCGCTGTGGTGCCGATGCCGCCCCTGGCGATCCGCGCCTACACCGCGACCAGCGCCGTGGGCCGTGGTCGCGAGGCACTGGCGGCGGCGCTGCGCGAGTCGCGCAGTGGCCTGCGCCGCAATGACTTCGGGTCGGCGCCACTGGACTGCTGGATCGGCCGCGTCGACGGGCTCGAAGAGATGCCGCTGCCGGCGCAGTTCAGCCGCTGGGATTCGCGCAACAACCGCCTTGCCTGGCTGGCGCTGAACCAGGACGGCATCCCCGAGGCGATCGCCGCGCTGGTCGCACGCCATGGCGCCGATCGCATCGCGGTCGTGGTCGGTACTTCGACGTCCAGCATCGGCGCGACCGAGGATGCCTACGCCCATCTCGTCGACGGTGGATTTCCTCCGGCGCTGGCGCGCGCCGACGTGCACACGCCGCATTCGCTCGGCGAGTTCGTCCAGCACGCCAGCGGCCTTCGCGGACCCGCGGTCACCGTGGCCACGGCGTGCTCGTCGAGTGCGAAGGTGTTCGCCCAGGCCGCGCGACTGATCGCCGCCGGCCTCGCCGATGCGGCGCTGGTCGGTGGCGTCGACACCCTGTGCGGCAGCGTGCTGTTCGGCTTCAACTCGCTGCAGCTGGTCGCCAGCGGGCCGTGCCAGCCCTTCGACGCCGGACGCACCGGCCTGTCGCTGGGCGAAGCCGGCGGATTCGCCGTGCTCGAACGCGCACAGCCTGGCGAGAGCGGCCTGCAGCTGCGCGGCTATGGCGAGTCAAGCGACGCCCACCACATGTCGTCGCCGCACCCGGAAGGCCTGGGCGCGCAGCTGGCCATGCGCGATGCGCTCGCCCGCGCCGGCATCAGCGCCGGCGACGTCGGCTATCTCAACCTGCATGGCACCGCCACGCCCGCCAACGATTCGATCGAAGCGGCCGCGGTGGCCGGGTTGTTCCCGGACAGCCTGCATGCCAGCTCGACCAAGGGCTGGACCGGGCACACGCTCGGCGCCGCCGGCATCGTCGAATCGGTGATCGCGCTGATCGCGCTGGAACACGGCGAGTTGCCCGGCACGCTCCACAGCGCCACGCCCGACCCCGCCTGCGGCCCGCAGATCCGCTTCCACCCGCAGCGCGTCGACATCGCATACGCAATGAACAACTCCTTCGGTTTCGGCGGCAACAACTGCTCGCTGGTGTTCGGTCGCGCATGACGCCGCTGTCGGCCCACATCGAAGGCATCGGTTTCTGGACGCGCGGATTGCCCTCGTGGGGCACCGCGATCGCCTACGCCACCGACGACGGTGGCGGCACGCCCGTGGCCGATGCGCCGGCACGCCCGTCGCCGCAGCTGCTGCCCGCCAACGAGCGTCGGCGTGCGCCCGATACCGTGGCAGTCGCGCTCGAAGTCGCCCTGGCGGCCTGCCAGGACGCCGGCCGCGATCCGGCCACGCTGCCGTCGGTGTTCGCCTCGACCCACGGCGACCTGGGCATCACCGACTACATGTGCGCGACGCTTGCCGGCGATCCGCAGGCGCTGTCGCCGACGCGCTTCCACAACTCGGTGCACAACGCCGCCGCCGGCTACTGGACCATCGGTACCGGCGCGATGGCACCGGCCAGCGCGATCAGCGCGCGCGAAGCGAGCTTCGCGCAAGGCCTGCTCGATGCACTGGCGCAGCTGGCCTGCGGCGACGAGGCGGTACTGCTGGTCGCCTACGACGGCCAGGCCGCCGGCCCACTGGCGCGGATGGCACCCAGCGAAGGCCTGCTCGGCGGTGCGCTGGTGCTGTCGCGGGAGGCCGCACCCGGACGCCCGCAGCTGCGCGTGCAGCTGACGGCCCGCAGCGGCGGTCGCGACGCCCGCGGACCGTTGTCGACGCTGGCCGCAGCCAATGCCATGGCGCCGATGCTGCCGCTGTTCGACCTGCTCGCACGCGGCCACGGTCACGTGCATCTAGTCGCCGGCCCCGACCACGACCTGCTGGTCGAGCTCACGCCGGCGCAGGGTGCCGCCAGCGAGGACGCGCCTGTGGCCGGCGCGCTGCTGGAGTTCGCGCATGGCTGACGACCTGCACATCGCCACGCGCCCGGCTCGCCTGACCCGCGACGACCTGGTCGTGGTCATTCCCGCGCTCAACGAGGCATTGCGCATCCGCGAGGTCGTCAGCGGCGCGCTCGCCGAATGCCCGCGCGTGATCGTCATCGATGACGGTTCCGACGACGGCACCGGCGAATGCATCGCCGACCTGCCGGCGACCGTGCTTCGCCACTCCGTGCGCATGGGCAAGGGCGCCAGCCTGCGCCACGGCTTCGCGGTAGCGCTGACGATGGGCGCACGCGCCATCGTGACGATGGACGGCGACGGCCAGCACCTGGCGCGCGACATCCCGCGCCTGCTCGCCAGCGCCAATCGCCATCCCGATCATGTCGTCATCGGTGCGCGCCTGCAGCGCCGTTCGCAGCAGCCGCTGCACCGCCGCCTGGCCAACGGCTTCGCCGACTGGGGCATCGCCTGGGGCACCGGTTATGGCATCGCCGACAGCCAGAGCGGCCAGCGCCTGTATCCGGCCGCGGTGGCGGCGCTGACCGACACGCCTGGCGAGGACTTCGTGTTCGAGGCGCAGATCCTGATTTCGGCCGCGCAGCAGCTGGGCACGCGCTGCGTGTCGGTGCCGATCGAATCGCGCTACCAGAGCGTGCACGGCGACGAGCAGTTCCGCGCCAGCCACTTCAAGCCGCTGCGCGACTTCAGCCGGATCACCTCGCACATCGTCGCCGGCGTGTTCCGCCGCGGCAGCATTCCGGCTATGTTCCGCAGCATCCGCGCCAATCCGCCGCTGATCGACGACGGTGAAGCGCTGCTTTCGCGCGAGACCGCCCGCGAGGCGCTTGCCGCGATCGACGACGCGACGCGGTAGACGCGCGGCTACTTGCTGCCGTTCGGCGGCGTGCCCTGCGGCGGCGTGCCCTTTGGCGGAGTGACCTGCTGCTGCACACCTTGCTGCTGCACGCCCTGCTGCGGCACGCCCTGCTGCGGCTGCATCGCCGGCGGACCCTGTTCCGGCGGCGGATTGGCGACGAAGATCGCCACGCCGTGCGCGTACTTCTTGGTCGGCGAGATGCTCACGCCGATGCCGCCCGAGCTGAAGCTGCCACCGCGGTAGCCGCCGTAGCTGCCGCCACCGGCACCGACGCCGATGCTGCTGCCGCCGTAGCTGTTCTCGCTGCCGACGAACAGCACGCCGTTGGCGCCGAGCTTGGCGGCCTCGAGTCGCAGGTTGTTGATGACGTCGTTGAGCTTGTTCTGCTCGCCGTAGGTGAAGCCACCGCTGGCGGTTTCCAGCTGGGCGATCTCTTCGTAGCCACCCGGCGGCGGCGTGAAGTAGATGCGGACCTGCGACGGGTCGATCGGCGTGCGCGGCGTGCCGGTGACCAGCTGCGAGGTCGACGAACAGCCGGCCAGCACAGCAAGCAGGAGGGGAACGAGGGACAGGAGGACGCGACGCATGGCGATCTCCGGGGTTGGAAGATGCGCCGATCCTACGCCAGGCCGCGCGGGCCGGCCAATGCGAAATTCCTGACGTTCAGTCAGGTCATTCCACCGTCAATGCCGATCACCTGGCCGTTGATGTAGCCGGCCGCGTCCGAGCACAGGAAGGCCACCAGCGCGGCGACCTCGTCGGACCGGCCGGCGCGGGCCGCCGGCACCAGTTGCTTGATGGCCGACGCCGGGAACGCCGCATCCGCCAGGCGCCCGGCGATCAGGCCCGGGGCGACGACATTGCAGGTGATGCCGCGGCTGCCCATTTCCCGCGCCAGCGACTTGGTCGCGCCGTGCAGCGCCGCCTTGGCCGCGGCGTAGTTGGTCTGGCCGCGGTTGCCCAGCACCGCCGCCACCGACGACACGCTCACCACCCGCCCCCAGCGCGTGCGCGCCATCGGCAGCAGCAGCGGCTGGGTGACGTGGAAGAAGCCGTGCAGCGAGACGTCGATGACCTGCTTCCACTGCCGGTCGCTCATGCCGGCCAGCGGCGCATCGTCGTGGATGCCGGCGTTGTTGACCACGATCTGGATCGGGCCGTGTTCGAGCAGGCCTGCCATCGCCGCGCCGGTGGCCTCGCCGTCGGCGACATCGAACGACACCGCCACGGCCCGACCGCCGGCGCCCTCGATCGCAGCGGCTATCTCCTGCGCGCGCTCGAGGTTGCGGTTGGCGTGGACGATCACCTCGCAGCCATCGGCGGCCAGGCGCCGGCAGATCGCACTGCCGATATCGCCGCTGCCACCGGTGACGAGGGCGCGACGGGGATGTGAGCTGGACGGATTCATGGCGCAATTGTGCGCCGCGTAGCCCGGGTAAGCGAAGCGCACCCGGGGTTCAGGCGGCACGGGACCCCGGGTGCGCTTCGCTTACCCGGGCTACCGGTAGAGGACGGCGGCGCGGCCGTGGGCGATTTCGACGCCGCCGTGCTGGATCGCGAACTGGTACTGGCTGCCCGTGGCGTCGGCGATCAGGCATCGCGCCTCGACCTCGAGCGCGCCGGCCAGTTCATCGATGCGCTCGACGTGCAGTTCGACGCCGCGCAGGGTCACCAGCAGGCCCGGTCGCACGGTCTCGCCGGCGGCGCGCGCGAGCAGGCCACCGTGCACGGCCATCGCCTGGGCGCCGTACTCGCACAAGTGCACCGCGTGCAGCCGGCCGACGTGGCGCAACGGGTGCGCCGGGTCGCGGTGGCCATGCGAACGCAGGCGGACGTGCTCGCCATCCCATTCGACGATCTCTTCCCACAGGCACATCGCACCCTGGTGGGGAATCAGCAGCTCGATGTCCTCACGCGCCATCGGCCGCTCCGCCCACGCCGCCCGCCGCGCCCGCCGCCGCCACCGGCGCGCGCACGATCAACAGCGCCAGCACGAAGTTGCAGACCACGCCGAGCGCGACCGTGGCCCCTATCGCGCGCAGCACCGGGATGCTCGATGCCGCCAGCAGCGCGAACACCAGCAAGGTCGTCAGGCTGCAGACGATCACTGCATGCAGGGTGCGCAGCTGCTCGGCGCGGTCGTCGCCGGCGTGATCGAAGAACAGCGCATAGTCCAGGCCCAGGCCGGCGGCGAGGATCAACGACACCAGGTGGAACAGGTTCAGCTCGACGCCGGCGGCGCGCAGCAGGGCCAGGATCAGCAGCGTGCTCAGCGCCATCGGCGCCAGCACGCGCAGCACGCGCCGCGGCGAGCGCAATGCGAACCACACCGCCGCGGTCAGCAGCACCGACGCCAGCGCCAGCGCCCACAACACGCGCTGGCGGTACTGGGCGACCAGCGACTCCGACGCCTGCTTGAGGTCCAGCAACTGCGCGCCGTGACGGCTTGCGACCTGCGCGACAGCCGCCGGATCGTGCAGGCCGCTCAGGGCCACCAGCGCGGTGACGTGGCCGCCGCGCTGCAGCAGCAGCCCTTCGACGCTGGCCGACAAGGGCGTGCCGGCGAGGTCGCGCGGTGCCAGTGCAGGCGCGTTCTTCGCGCGTTCGACATCGGCAACGAATTCATCGAAGGCGTCGGACTGGAACGGACCATCGGCCATCGCCGCGTCGAGCGCTGCCCGCAACGCCGGGCGATCGGGCAACCGTGCCTGTCGCGCCTGCTGCGTCGCCGCGCTCGGCAGGTAACGCGCGGCCAGATCGAAGCCGCCGATGGCGCCGTCGGCACGCAGGCGTTGCAACGCCGGCAACAGCCGCTCGGAGGATCGCAGTGCGGACTCGACATCCGGCTGTTGCACCACCAGCACGTAGCGCACGTCGGGTGCGCCCAGTTCGGCGCGCAACTGCGCATCGCGCGCCAGTGCGGCCGGCGGTACCGGCGTCAGGCGGCCGAGGTCGTTCTGCCAGAACGAACCGGGCGCGAATGCGGCCACCGCGGCGGCGACCAGCGCAATCGCCAGCACCGTGCCGCCGCGCAGGCGTGGCCAGCGCGCCAGGCGTTCCCAGCAGCGCCCCAGCCAGGCCGAGTCGGCGGCATCGCGCGGCGCCGGATCGATCAGCGCCGGCAGCAGGAACCGCGTCGCCAGCGCTGCCGTCGCCAGGCCAACTACCGTGAACACGGCCAGCTGTTGCAAGCCGTCGACGCCGGAGACGAGGAAGGTCAGGTAGGCGATGCAGGTCGATGCCACGCCGGTGGCCAGCGTCGGCCACAGCGCGCGCGCACTCGCCCATGGCGATACACCGGCGCGCTGGTGGCTGAACAGATGGATCGGGTAATCCTGGACCACGCCAATCAGCGTGAAGCCGAATGCGACGGTGATGCCGTGGACGCCATCGAAGGCCAGCGCCACCGCGCCCAGCCCCACCAGGCCGGCGCTGGCCAACGGCAGGCCACCCAGCAGCGGCGCTTTCCAGCTGCGGTAGGCCAGCCACAGCAGCAGCACGAAGACGAGGCTGTCGAGCGTGCCGATCAGGCTGGCCTCGCGCGCGGTGCGGTTGCCGATCTCGACCGAGAACGCGCCCGGTCCGGTCAGCGACATCCGCGTGGCGGTGCCGCGGGCAACGTCGGCGAACGCCGCCTGGATCGAATCGAAGGCGACCTGCTGGCCCTTCGGGTCGAAGCCGGCGGCATGCGTCTCGATGGCCAGCAGCGCTTCGCGGCCGGCCTTGTCGAACCAGACGCCGTGCAGGCGCTGCGGCGCATTCGCCGGTTGCCAGGCCTCGGCGAGGGCGAGGGTTTCCAGGGTCGGGTCGGCCGCCAGCAGCGGTTCGATCAGCGCCGCTGCCGGCGAGCCCAGGTCCTGCACGCGCGCATCGAGCTCGGCACGCAGGTAGTCCGCATCCAGTGCCTGCGCGTCCAGCTTCGAAGACAGCAGGTAGCGGTAGGGTCGAAGGTTTGGCGGAATGGCCTCGGGCCCGAGCGCGGCACCGTTGGCGACCAGCTTGAACGACGGCAGCGACGCCAGCCGCTCGCGCAGTGCCTGCGACTGCGTTGCCAGCGTTGCCGCGTCCGCACCGGCCAGGCCGACCAGCAGCAGGCGCGAGCCCGGGCCTTCGCCGAGTTCATCGATCAGGAGCTTCTGCGCGGCGGTCTGCGGCGCCGGCATGAACTTGCGCAGGTCGCCGCTGAGCTGCAGGCGCGGTGCGACCAGCGTCGCCAGGATCAGCAACGCGACCAGCCACAGCAGCGCGAGGGCGAGGCGCCGGGGCGCGCTCATGCGTTCGTGCTCATCGTGCTGCGCCGCCGTGGCAGAGTTCCGCCAGCGCCGGGGCATCGACGACAGCGGCCGCGTCGACCGCGGCGCCGGCCAGGAGCGTGTGCTGCGGGGGTGCGTTGCCGACGGTGCGCGTCTCGATGCAGCGCAATTCCGAACCGCGTCCGTACAACGCGATCGCCTGCAGTCGCGTCGCCTGCGCCGCATCCCGCGGCAACATCGTCAGCGTCCAGCGCTGGCGCGAGCCTTGTGCGGACAGCGTGTAGTGACGCTCCAGGCCGGCGCGATCGCCGTCCAGCAGCGCGGCGAAGTTGCCCTGGAAACCGGCCAGCTCGGGCACGCGCGACAGCGCGAACCTGCGCGACGACTGTCCGGCGCGCGCGATGGTGGCCTCGCCTGCGCGCAGGGTGGTGGTCTCGACATAGGGCGCTCGGACTTCGCGCACCAGCGTGTCGCGGTCGGGCCGCACGTACTGGCCCGACAGGCGCAGCGGCGCCTTCAGCAGCTTCGATGCGCGCACTTCCACGAACGGCGTGCTCGCCGGCACCGGTCGCGCGATGCCCTTGAGGATCCACGCCGGGTCGACCGCCGGGCCAACCTCCGGTTCGACCGCCGCGGCGCCCTCAGGTGCGGCTGCGCAAAGCGTCGCGCTGGCCAGCATCCACACCGGTGCCAGTCGCCGCGCCCACGCGGCCACGTTGTTGCTGCGCTTGCTCTTCGTCCGCCGCGTCATCGCCGTCCCAGAAATCGTAGAAGTTGAACCAGTTGTAGGGGGCACCGCGCACCTGCTCCTGCAGCAACGCCGCGTAACGCCGGACCTGCGCGGTAACCGCATCGCGCCGGTCCTTGCGTGACACATGCTGGCGCAGCGTATCGCGACCATCGCTGAACTCCGCGAAACGCAGGTCGTAGCGGTTGCCGCCGCGGTACAGGCCAAAGGCGAGCACGACCGGCACCTGCAGCGTCGCGGCGATCAGCCACGGGGCGTTCGGGAACGGCGCGTCGTCGCCGAGGAACGGCACGCGCGTGACGGTTTCTCCCGGCGCGGCGCGGTCGACCAGCAACGCGACCAGCTCGCCCGCCGCCAGCGCCTGCTGGATCGCCAGCACGATGGCGACGCCATCCTGTCCGGCGTCGATGACATCGCGCGCCAGGCGCGGGTTGAGTGCATCGAGCAGCTGGGTCAGCGCAGGATTGTGCGAGATGTCGAGGACGATGCGCACGCGCAGCGACGGCCGCGTCGTCACCAGCACGCGCAGGGCGTCGAAGCTGCCCAGGTGCGAACCGAACACGAGCACGCCTTCGCCGCGATCCACCCGCCGCGCCAGCGCCTCCAGGCCTTCGACGCGGATGTCGAAGCGCGACAGCTGGCCGCTCAGCAGGAACACGCGGTCGAGGATGGTCGAGGCGAAGGTGTGGACGTGGCGTGCGACGTTCCACCACGCCGGCGGACGTTGCAGCACGCGCGCCAGGTAGTCGCGCGAGGCGCGCCGCTCCGGTCCGCGCACCAGCAGGAAGTAGGCGGTGATCGGGTACAGGCACAGCCGCGCGACCGCGCGACCGCCGTAGCGGGCGATGCTGCGGATCAGCCAGATGGCGAAGCGACTGCCGCCTTCGGGACGCTGCTTCCAGTGCGCGTTCACACCGGCTGCGCCCCGGCGGCGACGATGTCGCCACTGGCCAGCAGCGTGTCACCGCGCAGCACGCGGAAGCGCCAGCGCGGCGCGGCGCCGGCGATTTCGATGTGCGCTTCCTCGCCGGGCAGCAGCGGCTGCAGGAACTTCACCTGCGGCAGGCCGAGCGGCGGCAGCGGACCGTGTCCGGCCTCGATCTCGGCGATGACGTGATCGAGCAGCACCACGCCGGGCACCAGCGGCCGCCCCGGGAAGTGCCCGGGCAGGCAGGGATGGTCGGCGGCGATCACGAAACCCATGGCGGCAGCGGCGGGCACCTGTGCGTGGACGCACAGGATAAGGCCTCGCTCAGGCGAACAGGTCGCGCCAGAACTTCGGGCCGAGCGCGGCCATCTGCCGCAGGAAGTCCAGCAGGTTGCGGTACGGCCGGTGCGGGAACAGCTGCCGCCGCAGCGCGTACTCGCCGAGGAAGAAGCCGCCGACGATGCCGTAGTTGGCCAGGTTGGCGAACAGCGACCACTGCGATTGCGTGATCGACACCGCCGGGACATGGCCCAGTCGCGCCAGGACGCCGCCGGGAACCGCGATCGTCGCCAGCACGCCGTTGGCCAGCGCGAGCAGTGCCAGCACGGCGGCCCAGGCGGCGGTGAGGCGGCGCGAGTAGCGGTACAGCTCCGGTGCCAGCGCAGCCGGCATGGTGCGTTCCATCGCTGCAACTATCCGTGTGATCAGCGCCTCGCGCGGCGCCAGCAGGCTGCGCCCGAACAACCATGCCACCAGCGCGACAAACAGCATCGGCGGCGCCAGCAGCAGCAGTTGCGCGTAGGCCGTGCCGGCCAGCCAGACCAGGCCGGCGCCCAGCAGCAACGCCAGCGCCCATGCCCAGCCGCGGCGTTCGAGCATCGGCACGGCCAGCACCAGCACCACCAGGTCGGCCAGCGCGATAGCGGCCGGCATGCCGCCGCCATCCTCGCTGGCCCAGTGCGCGAGCAACGGATAGGCGACCGCAAGGATCAGCGGCAGCAGCACGGTCGGATTCAAGGGAGGAGCCCGCCTCAGGCGGTCTTGTGCTGCTCGATATGCGCGGCGAGCGCGCGCAGCGAAGCGAAGATGCGGCGGTTCTCGTCGTTGTCCGAGCGCAGCTGGAAGCCGTAGCGCTTGGAGATCGCCAGCGCCAGCTCCAGGGCGTCGATCGAATCCAGGCCCAGGCCTTCGCCGAACAGCGCTGCTTCCGGCTCGATCTGCTCCGGCGCCACGTCTTCGAGGTTCAGGCTTTCGACCAGCAGCTGCGCCAGCTCGCGTTCGACGGGGCTTTGTTCAGACATCGGGCAATCCAGGGGCAAAGGGCAAGCGAGGGGCGCAACGATCCGGCATCGTGGCGCCGCGCGCAACTCCTCCACCCGGCCGCCGCCCTGCCCCTGCCGGACGAGGGGAGAGAGACGGGCGCGCGGCGGGCGCGGAGAGGGGAGAGAGACGGGCGCGCGGCGGGCGCGGAGAGGGGAGAGAGACGGGCGCGCGGCGCCCGCGGAGAGGGGTCGTGCCTTCCCGTATCATTCGCACATGACCGAAACCGCACCTGCCCCCGCACCGGCCGACGCCACCGCGGCCGCGGACCTGAATGCGCAGCACCCCCACCCGGATCCGATCGACACCGATGTACTGGTGATCGGCGGCGGCCCGGCCGGCACCACCGCCGCCACCCTGCTGGCCCGCCGCGGCTGGCGCGTGCTGCTGCTGGAGAAGGATCGCCATCCACGCTTCCATATCGGCGAGTCGCTGCTGCCGATGAACCTGCCGATCCTCGAGCGCCTGGGCGTGCTCGACCAGGTCAAGGACATCGGCACGTTCAAGCCGGGCGCCGAGTTCCCGATCGACGCCGACAACTACAACACCTTCCGCTTCGAGCGGGCGCTGAACCCGCAGTTCGGCTACGCCTACCAGGTCAAGCGCGAGGAGTTCGACGAAGTCCTGTTCCGCCACAGCCAGGCCAACGGCGTCGATGCGCGCGAGCGCCATCGCGTCGAACGCGTCGAGTTCGACGCCGACGGGCGCCCGCAGCTGGTGCACGCGCGCGATGGCGACGGCAATGCGTTCACGATCAAGCCGCGCTACATCGTCGATGGCAGCGGCCGCGATGCGTTCTTCGGCAGCCAGCTCAAGCTCAAGCGGAAGAACCCGCTGCACCAGTCGGCAGCGATCTTCAGTCATTTCAGCGATGTCGAGCGCCGTCCCGGCGACGACGCCGGCAACATCACCGTGCAGCGTTTCGCCCACGGCTGGATGTGGCTGATCCCGCTGCGCGATGGCGTGATGAGCGTCGGCGCGGTGTGCTTCCCGGAGTTCCTCAAGCAGCGCCGCGGCGACACCGAGGCGTTCCTGATGAAGGCGCTGGAGTCCGAACCGTCGGTGTGGAAGCGCATGCGCAACGCCACGCGCATCGCCCCGGTGCATGTCACCGGCAACTACTCCTACACCTGCACGCAGATGCACGGCCCGGGCTGGGTGATGGTCGGCGATGCCTATGCCTTCGTCGATCCGGTGTTCTCCTCGGGCGTGTACCTGGGCATGAACAGCGCCGAGCAGGCCGCGCAGGTCGTCGATGGCGCACTGCGCGATCCCTCCAGCGAAGCGTCGCTGCAGCGCGCGATGAGCAGGCGCCTCAAGCGCGGCCTCAAGCACTTCCAGTGGTTCATCTATCGCTTCACCACGCCGGTGATGCGCCACCTGTTCAACCACCCGCGCAACTACTGGCAGGTCGAACAGGCCGTGATCTCGATGCTGGCCGGCGATGTGTTCGACAACCCCGGCGTGCTGCGCAGGTTGCGGTTGTTCCGCTTCATCTATGCGATGACGGCCCTGAGCATGGCGCCCGAAGCGCTGCGTGGCTGGCTGCGCCGGCGCCGCCAGGTGGGCGTCGATGTCGGCCTCGGCGGCGGCCGCGACACCCTGCAACCGGGCAGTGGAGAATCGCAGTCGTGAGCGCGGTACGCCCCATGCTGCAACCGCCGCACCTGTCGGTGGACTACGTCGACGCCAGCCCCCAGCAACTGCTGGACGGCAACGACACCCTGGCGGTGATCGGCTTCGGCAGCGACGCCCCGCACCACGACGACCCGCGCTACCTGCGCGTCGCGCTGCAGCCGCATGGCGCCGCGCCGTTCGAAGTCTGGCGTGGCAGTGGCCCGGTGATGCGCGGCCGCGACGGCGATGTCGCCTGGGCCGAGGACGGCACGCTGCAGTTCGGCGCGATCGAACTCGATGAAGCGGCCGGCCCCGACGGCATGAGCGACATCGAGGCCACATCCGGGCGGCTGTACGCCCGGCTGGCGGCGTTCCTGCAGGAGCGCGGCTACCCGAACCTGCTGCGGGTGTGGAATTACCTCGACGGCATCACCAGCGGCGAAGGCGACGAAGAGCGCTATCGCCAGTTCTGCGTGGGCCGCGCACGCGGCCTGGGCACGGTCGATCCGGCGACGCTGCCGGCGGCCACCGCGATCGGCCGCGTCGACAGCGAGCGCCGCCTGCAGGTGTACTGGCTGGCCGCGCGCATGCCGGGCACGCCGCTGGAGAACCCGCGCCAGATCAGCGCGTACCGCTACCCGCGCCAGTACGGGCCGCAGCCGCCGAGCTTCGCCCGCGCGATGCTGCCCCCGGCCGACGGCGCGATGCCGCTGTTGCTGTCGGGCACTGCCGCGATCGTCGGCCACGAGTCGCGCCATATCGATTCGGTGGTGACGCAGCTCGACGAGACCCTGGCCAATTTCGACAGCCTGCTGACCGCCGCACGTGCGCAGCGGCCGGCATTGCCGCCGCAGTTCGGCGCGCACTCGCGCCTGAAGGTCTACGTGCGCCAGCTCGACGAGATGGCGGCCGTGGCGGCCGAGCTGGACGCGCGCCTGGGCCCGGACGTTCCGCGCATCCTGCTGCACGCAGCGGTGTGCCGGCGCGAATTGCGGGTCGAGATCGACGGCGTCCACGCCTAGGCGGTCCTTCCCCGTCCATCGTCATTCCCGCGTAGGCGGGAATGACCGCTTTGCCGTCACTTGCGTTGCGGCCCAGCCCGGCTAAGGTGCCAAGGCAACAGTCACTACCTGACTGGGGAGATACCGCAATGGGTTTGATCAGCCTGCTCTGGGGCATCGTTGCCATGATCTGGATGGTGGTCGCGCTGATTCCGCTGCTTGGATGGGGCAACTGGCTTTTGATTCCCTTCGCCGCGGTCGGCGCGATCATCGCGGCGATCGGCATCCTCTTCACCAGCCCGGGCAACCGCGGCCGGGCCAAGACCGGACTGGTCCTCAACGGCATCGTGATCATTGTCGGCATCGTCCGCCTGGGTATCGGCGGCGGCGTCATCTGACGGCGCGCCCCCTGCGGCGAACTGGACAGGGACGGACCAGACCGGGTTGACCGGCGCCCGGTGGCGCCGGTTTTCCCACACCGACTGCCGGCCTGCCCTGATGCCTGTTCGGCATGAGCAGATGACGCAAAACCTTTTCCCACCGCCCGCCGCGGCCGCCACAGTCGCGCCATGGATGCCGCCCGGATGCGGCTCCCTGCTGCCCCTTCCCCAATCCTGAACAGGAGCCGGCGATGCCGACCCCGCACCCAACGTCGTCCCCCGTGGCCTGGCTGAGCGGCGCGCTGGCCTGCGCGCTGGCCGCCCCGACCCAGGCACAGACCGCCCCGACCGTAGAAGACCTCGCCCGCCGCCTGCAGGCCATCGAGCAGCGCCTGGGCACCACACCGTCCGCCACCGCCGACGACGCCGGCCTGGCCGACCTCGACCAGCGCCTGCGCGTGATCGAACGCAAGCTCGAGCTGCAGTCGGAAGAAGCCGCCACCCGCGCCGCCAGCACCCCGACGGTCAGCCTCAGCGCCAGCAAGGGCCTGTCGGTGAAGTCGCCGCCGCCCGGCGATGTCGAGGTCAAGTTCAAAGCGCTGGTCCAGGGCGATGGACGCTTCTACTTCGATGACGACCAGTACCCGCAGAACGACACCTTCCTGATGCGCCGGATCGAACCGACCATCGAAGGCACGTGGGGATCGTTGATCGGCTACCGCATCACCGCGCAGCTGGCCGGCGACAGCGCCACCACCAGCGACGTCTACCTCGACCTCAAGTTCGATCCGCGCGCGACGGTCCGCATCGGCAAGACCAAGGTGCCGGTCGGGCTGGAGCGGCTGCAGTCGAGCGGATCGACTGCACAGGTCGAGCTTGGCCTGCCCGGCGAACTGGCGCCCGGCCGCGACATCGGCGTGCAGCTGCAGGGCGAGTTCGCCAGCTCGACCGTCAGCTACGCGCTGGGCGTCTACAACGGTGCGGTCGATGGCCGCGACGGTTCGACCACCAACCCGGACAACGATTTCGAAGTCGCCGCACGCGTCTTCGTCGAGCCGTGGAAGAACGATGGCAACGCGTTGTCCGGCCTGGGCTTCGGCATTGCCGGCAGCGCCGGCGACAAGCAGGGCACCGGCAACAATTTCCTGCCGCGTTACCGCTCGTCCGGCCAGGTGCAGTTCTTCAACTACCGCAGCGCCGTGGCCGCCGATGGCGAGAACACGCGCTGGTCGCCGCAGGCGTACTACTACCGCAACGCATTCGGCCTGCTCGGCGAGTACATCAGCTCCAGCCAGGACGTGGTGCTGCCGGCCACCGGTGCGCGCGAATCGATCGACAACAGCGCCTGGCAGCTCAGCGCCGGCGTCGTGCTCACTGGCGAGGACGCCGGATACAAGGGCGTAACACGGCCTAACCATCCTTTTACGGTCGGCAGTGCAGGCTGGGGTGCGTGGGAGCTGGTGGCGCGTTACGGCGAACTGGACATCGACGACGATGCCTTCCCGCTGTTCGCCGACCCCGCCGTATCCGCACGCAACGCCAAGGCGTGGGGCGTGGGCGTCAACTGGTACCTCAACAGCAACTTCAAGCTGGTAGCCAACTACACACAGACCGACTTCGACGGTGGTGCGCCTGCCGGCGCCGACCGCGAAGACGAAAAGGCCTTCTTCACCCGCGCGCAGTTCTCGTTCTGACCTTCCCCCAGGAACGTGCCATGACCCGTACTCCACGCACCACCCTGCTACGCACCCTTGTCCTCGGCTTCGCACTCGCACTGGCGGGCGGAACCGCCGCGGCCAAGGACGTGGAACTACTCAACGTCTCCTATGATCCGACGCGCGAGTTCTACGCCGAGGTCAACCAGAGTTTCGCCGCGCAATGGAAGCAGCAGACCGGCGAGACGCTGAAGATCCGCGCCTCGCATGGCGGCTCGGGCAAGCAGGCACGTTCGGTGATCGACGGCCTGGAAGCCGATGTCGTGACCCTCGCGCTGGCCGCCGACATCGATGCGATCGCCAACAACGGCAAGCTGCTGCCGGCCAACTGGCAGACGCGCCTGCCGCACAACAGCGCGCCCTACACCTCGACGATCGTGTTCCTGGTGCGCAAGGGCAACCCCAAGCAGATCCGCGACTGGAGCGACCTGGTCAAGCCGGGCGTCGCCGTGATCACGCCCAACCCGAAGACCTCCGGCGGTGCGCGCTGGAACTATCTGGCGGCCTGGGCCTGGGCGTCGCAGGAGTATCGCGACGGCGGCAAGGTGGTCGACTTCCTCACGCGCCTGTTCAAGAACGTGCCGGTGCTCGACACCGGTGCACGTGGCGCGACGACGACCTTCGTCGAGCGCGGCATCGGCGACGTGCTGCTGGCGTGGGAGAACGAAGCGCTGCTGACGTTGTCGGAAGCCGACACGCGCGACAAGTTCGAGGTCGTCATACCCAGCCTTAGCATCAAGGCCGAACCGCCGGTCGCATGGGTCGACAAGAACATCGACCGTCACGGCACGCGCAAGCAGGCCGAAGCGTACCTGCGCTACCTGTATTCGCCGGAAGGCCAGCGCCTGGCTGCCAGGCACGGGTACCGTCCGGCCGAACCGGACAAGGTGCCGGCGGCCGAGCTGGCGCGTTTCCCGCAGGTGAAGCAGGTGACGATTGACGGCGCGTTCGGCGGCTGGAAGAAGGCGCAGGCGGAGCATTTCGCCGACGGCGGCTTCTTCGACAAGATCTATCAGCCGAAGTGACGATGGCCGCCCACGCTCTGCCCCTGCCACGCCTCAGGATCCCGGGCTTTCGCCAGCCGCTGCCCGGCTTTGGCCTGAGCCTGGGCCTCGGTCTGGCGTGGTTGAGCGTGGTGGTACTGCTGCCGCTGGCGGCGCTGGCGATCCGCGCCGCCGGCCTTGGCCTCGATGGCTGGCTGCGCGCAATCCATGACCCGCGCGTGCAGGCGTCGCTGAAGCTGAGCTTCGGCGCGGCATTCGTCGCCGCCGTGGCGGCTTCGTTCGCCGGTGCGCTGGTGGCCTGGGTGATCGTGCGCTACCGCTTTCCCGGCCGGCGCCTGCTCGATGCGCTGGTCGACCTGCCATTCGCGCTGCCGACCGCGGTCGCAGGCATTTCGCTGACCGCGATCTATTCCGCCAACGGCTGGGTCGGACGCTGGCTGGAACCGCTCGGCATCAAGATCGCCTACACCCCGATCGGCATCGTGATCGCGCTGGTGTTCATCGGCCTGCCGTTCGCGGTGCGCACGGTGCAGCCGGTGCTCGAGGCCCTCGGGCACGAACAGGAAGAGGCAGCCGCATCGCTCGGCGCCTCACGCGTGACCACGCTGCGCCGTGTCGTGCTGCCGGAACTGCTGCCGGCGCTGCTGACCGGCTTCTCGCTGGCGTTCGCACGCGCACTGGGCGAGTACGGATCGGTGATCTTCATTGCCGGCAACCTGCCCTACAAGACCGAGATCGCGCCGCTGCTGATCACCATCCGCCTGGAAGAGTACGACTACCCCGGCGCGGTCGCGATCGCGGCGCTGCTGCTGGCGGCCTCGTTCGTTTGCCTGCTGGCGATCAATGCGATTCCGTCGCTGTTCGCGCACGAGAAGCGGAGCCGGCGTCATGAGTAACCGACCGCGCAACGACCTGCAGGAACCGGCATGGCTGCGCTGGACGCTGATCGTGCTGGCCGTGCTGGTGATGGCCGCGCTGGTGCTGATGCCATTGCTGATGGTGCTCGGCGCGGCGTTTGCCAAGGGCATCGGCGTCTGGTTCGCTTCGTTGACCGAGCCCGATGCACTGTCCGCGCTGAAGCTGACGCTGTTCACCGTGGCAATTGTGGTCCCGGTCAACGCCGTGTTCGGCATGCTCACCGCGTGGGCGGTCACGCGCTTCGAGTTCCGCGGCAAGCAGTTGCTGCTGTCGCTGATCGACCTGCCGTTCGCGGTGTCGCCGGTCGTCGCCGGCCTGTGCCTGGTGCTGCTGTTCGGCTCGCAGGGCTGGTTCGCCGAACTGCTGGCCGAGCATGACGTGAAGATCCTGTTCGCGCGGCCGGGCATCGTGCTGGCGACGTTGTTCATCACCTTCCCGTTCGTCGTGCGCGAACTGATCCCGCTGATGCAGCAGCAAGGTGCCGACGAAGAACTGGCCGCGCGCTCACTCGGGGCCGGCAGCTGGACGATGTTCCGCCGGGTCACCCTGCCCAACATCAAGTGGGGCCTGCTGTACGGCGTGCTGCTGTGCGCGGCGCGGGCGATGGGCGAGTTCGGCGCGGTGTCGGTGGTGTCGGGCCACATCCGCGGGCTGACCAACACGCTGCCGCTGCATATCGAGATCCTCTACAACGAGTTCGACAGCACTGCGGCATTCGCCGCCGCGTCGCTGCTGGCCGGCCTCGCCCTGATCACCCTTGTCCTGAAGTTCTGGCTGGAGGCACGCCATGGCGACGCCCTTGCGCAATCCCATCGTCGACATTGACCGTGTCCGCGCGCCCGAGGCTCACGCTTCCGAGGGCGAGGTGACCGACACCGCCGACATCGGCGCCCCCGGCACCGGCTGGCGGCGCGGGCCCGCCCAGGCCCCGCAGGTGACCACGGCCGCGGACTCTGCCACGCTCGTGTCCGCCCCATTCAACCGCCGGCCCCACCCGGCACGGAGCGGCATGGACCTGCACATCCGCCAGCTCGGCAAGCGCTATGGCGGCGTTGCCGCGCTCGACCGCGTCGACCTCGACGTGGCGGCCGGCGAGCTGGTCGCGCTGCTGGGCCCGTCAGGCTCGGGCAAGACCACGCTGTTGCGCGTGATCGCGGGCCTGCTGCATCCGGATGAAGGCCGCGTGCTGTTCGGCGAGGACGACGCCACGCGACTGAGCCTGCGCGAGCGCAACGTCGGCTTCGTGTTCCAGCACTACGCGTTGTTCAAGCACATGACCGTGGCCGAGAACATCGCCTTCGGCCTGCGCAGCCGTCCGCGCCGGCGCCGGCCCGACAAGGCGACGATCGCGCGCCGGGTCGAGGAGTTGCTCGGGCTGATCCAGCTTCCGGAGTTCGGCGGGCGCTATCCCGAGCAGTTGTCCGGCGGCCAGAAGCAGCGCGTCGCGCTGGCGCGTGCGCTGGCGATCGATCCGACCGTGCTGCTGCTGGACGAGCCGTTCGGCGCGCTCGATGCCAAGGTCCGCGTCGAGCTTCGGCGCTGGCTGCGGCAGCTGCACGAACGCACCGGCCAGACCACGCTGTTCGTCACCCACGACCAGGAGGAAGCGCTGGAGCTGGCCGACCGGATCGTCGTGCTTCGCGACGGCCGCATCGAACAGGTCGGCACGCCCGACGAGATCTACAGCGCACCGGCTTCGGACTACGTGTTCGATTTCATCGGCCGCGCCAACGTGTTCGAAGGACGCGTCGAGCAGGGCCAGTTCCGCATCGCCGGCCATGCCATCGCGCTGCCCGCGCAGGACGTGGCCGATGGCCCGGCGCGGCTCTATGCGCGACCGCACGACATCGCCCCGGCCACGCCGGAGGCCGGCATCGCCGCGCTCGTCATCGCCGCCCACCGCCTGGCCGACCGCATCACCCTGGAGCTGGCCGTGGAGGGGCAGACGCGGCCGCTGGAACTGGATTTCGTTGCCTCGCCAGGCGTGACCACGCCGGCGCCGGGCAGCACGATCGGGCTGGAGCCGCTGCGGTACCGGGTGTTTGCGGCCTGAGCTGCCATTCCACCCGATCCCGCACCGGACGCCCCTTTCCCGGGGCGTACAATGCCGCGCCATGAGCAGCTACCCCTACGTACGCCCGCGGCGGATGCGCCGCGACGAGTTCTCGCGCCGCCTGATGCGCGAGTCGGTCCTGACCACCAACGACCTGATCTACCCCGTGTTCGTTCACGAACGCGACGGCCGCGAGCCGGTCGCCTCGATGCCCGGGGTATCGCGGTTGTCGATCGACGAACTGCTGCGCGAAGCCGAGCAGGCCGTTGAACTGCGCGTTCCCGCGCTGACCCTGTTCGGCGTGCCGTCCGACGGCAAGACCGCCGACGGCGCGATCGCCTGGAGCGAGGACGGCATCGTCCAGCGCGCGGTGCGTGCGCTCAAGCAGCGCTTCCCGGAACTGGGCGTGATCACCGACGTCGCCCTGGACCCCTACACGACCCATGGCCAGGACGGCCTGATCGACGACACCGGCTACATCCTCAACGACCAGACGGTCGATGCGCTGGTGAAGCAGGCGCTGTCGCACGCGCAGGCTGGTGCCGACGTGGTGGCGCCCAGCGACATGATGGACGGGCGCATCGGCGCGGTCCGCAATGCGCTGGAAGCGGCCGGGCTGGTCAACACCCGCATCCTCGCCTACAGCGCCAAGTACGCCAGCGCGTTCTACGGCCCGTTCCGCAGCGCGGTCGGATCGGCCGCGGCGCTGGGCAAGGGCAACAAGTACACCTACCAGATGGATCCGGCCAACGCCGACGAGGCGCTGCAGGAAGTCGCGCTCGACCTCGCCGAGGGCGCCGACATGGTGATGGTCAAGCCGGGCATGCCGTACCTGGACATCGTGCGCCGGGTGAAAGACGAATTCCGCGTGCCGACCTACGTCTATCAGGTGAGCGGCGAGTACGCGATGTTGAAGGCGGCCGCGCAGAACGGCTGGCTGGATGAGCGCGCCACTGCGCTGGAAGCGTTGCTGGCGTTCAAACGTGCTGGTGCCGATGGCGTGCTGACGTATTACGCGCTCGATGCGGCGAGGTGGTTGCGCGAGATGGCGTGACGGTGGTCCCGGGTGCGCTTCGCTTACCCGGGCTACGTGTTGGGTGGTGGTTTGGTAGCCCGGGTAAGGCCGCAGGCCGCACCCGGGTCCCGTCACCCAGCTCCCGCCACCCCGGGATGCACCCCGCCTTGCCCGTCACCGCCGGCGCCTTCATCCGGTAGATGTCGTACTTGCCCGCCTTGGGCGACTTCGCGGTCCCGGTGACCAGCAGCTCGCCCGGCTTGTTCCAGTCCAGCGCCGGACCAAAGGTGATGCCGTCTTCGCTGTTGAAGGACAGCTTGAGCGGCTGCACGTCGTCATAGCGCTTGCCATCGCACTGGGCGACGAACAACCGCACCGGCTGGTCGTTCACGTTCTTCGAGCGGGTGAAGACGATCGCTTCGCCGTCGCCAAGCCAGGCCGGGTCGAGTTCGTCGCCGGCACTGTTCACGCCCGGCAACGGCTTCGCATCGCTGAACGCCTTGCCGTCCCATCGCGCCACGAACAGATCCTGGCGGCCGGCGCCACCACGGCCGTCGCTGGCGAACAGCAGGTGGCGGCCGTCGCGGCTGGGGGTCGGCGCCCATTCGTTGCCGCGCGTGTTGACGCCCGCGCCGAGATTCTCCGGCTTGCCAAACCCGCCACCGTCCAGCACCGCCGCCCTGTACAGGTCATCGCCACCCACGCCGCCGGGGCGGTCGGAGAAGAAGTACAGCCAGCGTCCATCGGCGCTGAACAGCGGGTCGTAGTCCTTGGATGCTGAATTGATCGACAGGGGTGTGGCGTCCTGCCAGCGGCCGTCCTTCAGCGTGGCTTGCCACAGGTCGCGGCCGCCCGGGCCGCCTTCACGGTCCGTGCTGCCCCAGACGATACGCTTGCCGTCCGGGCTGACGCTTGCACGGACTTCGCTGGCTTTGGTCGACACCACGCCCATGCCTTCGATCCCGAATTCGGACAGGAAGGCCGCCGCCGGACCGGACATGATCCAGGCGCCCAGCGCCAAGGCGGGGAGTAAACTCAAGCCCTGCAAGGCCGCTGCACGTCGCATGGAACGTTCTCCTGTGTCTGTGGCCTCAAGTCTAAGCGAGGGTCCCCCGTGTCCAATTTCGCCTCTGTCGCAAATCCCGCCATCGTCAAGCGCTTCGCGGTCATCGGCCATCCGGTGGCGCACTCGCTGTCGCCGAAGATCCACGCTGCGTTCGGCAAGCAGACCGGGATCGCGCTGGAGTACATCGCGCTCGACGCCGCGCCGGAGAACTTCGACGCGATGCTGGTGGAATTCGCGGCCGAGGGCGGCCTGGGCGCAAACATCACCCTGCCGCACAAGACCCGCGCGGCAACCAGCTGCACCACGCTGACCGAGCGCGCGCGCCGCGCCGGCGCGGTCAACACGCTGATCCGCTCCGCCACGGGCTGGGAAGGCGACAACACCGACGGCGTCGGCCTGGTCCGCGACCTCACCGAACGCCATGGCCTGGACCTGCGCTCGCGCCGAACCCTGCTGCTGGGCGCCGGTGGCGCCGCGCGCGGCGTGGCACCGGCGCTGCTCGACGCGGGCATCGGCGACCTCTACATCGTCAACCGCACGCCCGAACGCGCCGACGCCCTGGCCGACGTGCTGGCCCAGCCCGGCCGCGTGCATCCGCGCTACTTCAGCGACGTCAATTCGCTGGGCATGTTCGACCTGATCATCAATGCCACCTCGGCCGCACGCGATGCCGCCCTGCCGAGCCTGCCGGTGGCCCTGGCCGGACCGCGCACGGCAGCGGTGGACCTGAGCTACGGCGAGGTCGCGATCCCGTTCCTGGCATGGGCACACGCAGCCGGTGCGCACGACCGCATCGACGGCCTGGGCATGCTGGTCGAGCAGGCCGCCGAGAGCTTCCAGCGCTGGCATGGCGTGCGCCCGGATACCGATCCGTGCTTCGAGTTCCTGCGCGAGCACCGTGCGGTGCTGGTCACCGCGGACTGACCGCGGACACGACACACCAGTTCAACCGATGGAATGCCGCGCCCGCTGCGGCGCGTGCTGCATCGCGCCTTCGATCACCTCGCCCATTCCCGGCATGCCGCATGGCAAGCCGGCGGGAATGCCCTGCGTCCAGCTCGATGATGAGCTGCGTTGCCGACTGTTTGGCCGGCCCGAGAGGCCAGCGTTCTGCGCGTCGCTGCGGCCGACGGTCGACATGTGCGGGGGTGAACGCAACGAGGCGATGGCCTCGCTTGGTGAGCTGGAGCGGTTGACCTTGCCTTGAGGTTGTTCGTTCCCCGGGTGCGGCCTTTGGCCTTGCCCGGGCTACGCTATGGCTCCCTGTTCACTTGTGAATCGCATGAAGCTGCTTGCTGCGCTGGTGCTCCTGCTCGTTACGTTCACCTCGCATGCCGGCGATGGCGACGAGATCATCCTCGGTGTCGGTCCGTTGTCCCGAGACACCCTCGCCGCCGCCAGCACCGACGCGTTCGAGCGTGGCGAGTTCGTTGCCAGTGACGGCACCCGCATCCGCTACCGCTTGCTGGTGCCGCTGGATGGCAAGCGCGGCAAGCGCTACCCGCTGGTGCTGCAGCTGCATTCCTCCGGCGGCATCGGCAGCGACAACGCCGCACAGATCGAACGCATGCCGTTGACCTGGGCGATGCCCGACGTGCGCCGTCGCTACCCGGCCTATGTGCTGGTGCCGCAGTTCGAACAGCGCAGCGCCAACTACGACTCGCCGACGCATCCGCAGTCGGCCGTCGCCTCGCCGGCGCTGGCGGCGGCGCTCGAGCTGGTCGAGCACGTGGCCTCGCAGCGGCCCGTCGACCGCCAGCGGATCTACGCCGCCGGGTTCTCGATGGGCGGCTCGGCGACCTGGCTCGCGGCCGCAGCGCGCCCGGACCTGTTCGCCGCGATCGTGCCGGTGTCGGGCATCGCCCCGGCCGACGACACGGCCCGGGCACTGCTCGACACGCCGGCCTGGGTGCTCCACGGCAACGCCGACAGCGAGAACCCGATCGACGCCGACCGCCGCCTCATCGCCGCGATCCGCACCCTGGGAGGCAGCAAGGTCCGCCTGCGCGAGTACGACGGACTCGATCACCGGTTGCCGGCCGACATCTACCCCGGCCACGGGTGGCGGGAGTGGCTGTTCTCGCAGCGCCGTCGCTGAACAGGGGACTGCGGAATCAGGGGCTTCCGCGCGTTTGCCGACCCGCCCGAACTGCCATAGGCTGCAGGCGGGCACCGGCTGGGGCAGCACGGCCCGGCCGGGCTTCGGGTAGTGGGGACTATCTCAGGGGGAAGGCATGGCAAACCACGTAAGAGCAGCACACGCACACCGGATGATCGCGGGCATCTACTGCGTCGTCATGGTGCTCGCGGCGATTTTCGTCTACGCAGCAGTTGGCACCAATCCGGGAATGGTGGCCGCAATGATCGCGGCGCCGCTGGCAATCCTGGCGGCAGCACACTTCATCGTCGGCAGCAGTGCGGACGGTTGCAAAGGACGCACGGCATCGCTGGTACTGGGTGCGGTCACGATGCTCGTGGTGCCGATCGGCACCGTCATGGGCATCTACATCGTGAAGTACTCGCTCGGCGAGTGGGTGCCGGAAAAGCGCCTGTCGGAATCGCTGGCCGATGGCTGGCCGCAGAGCCAGCAGGAAGCTGCCTGAGTCGAGGGGGGAGCAGTGCGGGTCATCGCCTGCTCCCTGATCGTCGGAGCTGATCGTCGGAGCTGATCGTCGGAGCTGATCGTCTGCGCTACAGCAAGCCGTCGCGCTTGACCGAAAGATACTTCTCCACCAGCGACGCGGCGAGCTTGTCGCAGGCCACGTCCAGCACCATCACGCCGTGATTGCGCAGCGCCTCGTGGGCGGCATTGCGCTGTTCCAGGTATTGCGCGGTGGCACCGGCGCGGATTGCCTGCGACAAATCCTGCACCGTCTCGCCAAGCGCGCTGTCGAGCGATCCCTCGCGCAGGCTCGCCACGCACACCAGGTGGCGCTTGCGCAGCATCTGCACGGCCGCGAGCACATCGTCCATGTCCTCGTCGCGCAGGTTGGTCACCATCATCACCAGTGAACGCCGGCGCTGGCGCAGCGACAGCTCGGTCGCGGCGGCCAGGAAGTCGGTGGCCACCGGCTGCGGCTGCAGCGCGTAGCTGGCGCGCAGCAATTCGTCGATCGCGCCGACGCCACGACGTGGCGGCACCCATGCGCTGTCGCCACCACTGGCGAGCAGGCCGACCGCATCGCCCTGGCGCAACGCCAGGTAGGCCACGACCAGCGAGGCATCGAGGACGTGGTCGAAGTGCGCCACTTCGCCGTCGCGCGCCAGCAGGCGCCGTCCGGTGTCGAGCAGCAGCACCAGCTGCTGGTTCTTCTCGTCCTGGTACTCGCGCGAGATCAGTCGCCGCGCACGCGCGGTGGCCTTCCAGTCGATCTGGCGCATGCTGTCGCCGATGCGGTACTCGCGCATCTGGTGGAAGTCGGTGCCCTCGCCGCGGCGTCGGCGCAGGTGCGCGCCAACCAGGCGCGAGGCCTGCTCGGCACTGAACATGGCAAAGCGCGCGAGCGGAGCGAAGTTCGGAAACACCCGCACAGACTGCTCCACCGCCGCCACGCGCGAGTGCCACCACAAGCGCAGCGGAGAATGCAGGCGCAACTGCACGCCTTCGAAACGGAAGTCGCCACGGGCATGGGCGCAAAGGTGGTAGTCGAACGATGCCGCTTCGCCGGCGCGCAACTGCAGGCGTCGCGGCAGGCCGTGCATGCGCCAGCCACCGGGATGCAGGTCGAACACATCGAGCCGCTGGCGATGCCCGTCGCTGTCCAGGTCCAGCGTGACGGGGCGCTCGATGCCGATCGGCCAGGTGTCGGCGAGCCGGCGCTGCACGCGCGGCGTCGGACGCCGCAGCACCTGCGCGGCGTCGAACAGCGCCAGCAGCAGCAAGCCGAGGCCGGCGGTGGACCATGCCTGCAGCGGCGCGTGCCCGGACGCGACCGCGACGCCGAGCGCAGCCCACAGCACCAGCAGCCACAACATGGCCGGCGCAGGACGCGGCAAGGAACGGCGCACGGCGACCTGGTCGGTCATCGCATGCCCTCAGCCCGACCCAATCGCGCAGGCGCGAGAGCGTCCATGTCGCGACGCTTCGGCGCCCTGCTCACTTGCGCGGCGCCTCCACCTTCGACAGCAGCGCGTGCAGCACATCGTCGGGCGACTGCCCTTCGATCTGCAGCTCCGGCGCCAGGGCGATGCGATGGCGCAGCGCCGGCTTGGCGATCTCGCGGATGTCGTCAGGGGTGACGAAGTCGCGGCCGGCAAGCACTGCCTGCGCACGCGCGGCACGCACCAGGGCGAGGCTGCCGCGCGGACCGGCGCCGAGCGCGATGCCCGCCCAGTCACGGGTCGCGGCGACGATCCGCACCGCGTAGTCGATCACCGCATCGTCCACGGTCGTCAGCGCGGTGCCGGCCTGCATCGCCGCGATGTCCTGCGGGCCGAGCACGCGCTGCACCTGCGACAGGTCGAAGTCCGACGCACTGCGGCCCTGGCTGACCGCGGCGACCATGCGCTTCTCGTCGGTCCGCGACGGGTAGCCGATCAGGATCTTCAGCAGGAAGCGGTCAAGCTGCGCTTCCGGCAACGGGTAGGTGCCTTCCTGTTCGACCGGGTTCTGCGTGGCCAGGGTGAGGAACGGTGCCGACAACTGGAAGCTGTGGCCTTCGATGGTGACCTGCAGTTCGGCCATCGCCTCCAGCAGCGCCGACTGGGTCTTGGCCGGGGCGCGGTTGATCTCGTCGGCGAGCAGCAGGTTGGTGAACACCGGGCCGCGACGGATGTTGAAGGTCTCCGTCTTCGGGTTCCACACCGCGTGGCCGCTGATGTCGCTGGGCATCAGGTCGGGGGTGAACTGCACGCGCGCGAAGGTGCAGTCCAGCGCGCGCGACAGCGCCCTCACCAGCAGCGTCTTGCCCAGCCCGGGCACGCCCTCGATCAGCACGTGGCCGCCGGCGAGCAGCGCGATCAGGATCTGGTCGAGCACGTCGGCCTGGCCGATGAAGGCCTTGCCGACCTGTTCGCGCACGGCAGCGGCGCGTTCGGCCAGCTCGGCGCCGGTGATCGGGACCAGGGGTTGGTTGGTGTCGGCGTTCATGGCGTGGACTCGTGTGTGAAGTCGGGCGGGACGGTCACAGCTGGTTCCTCAGGCGCACCAGGGTGGCGATGCGGCTGCGGAACGCGGCGTGGTCGCGTGCGATCGGCGTGGACAGGGCATCGCGGATCTCGGCCGCGGGCACGTTGAAGCGTTCGGACAGCATCACCACCTGCGCTTCGCCGCCGAGCTCCGCGGCCTGCGGGTCGCGACGGCGCAGGCGCGCGAGGAAGGCATTGCGCACGGCTTCGTGCAGCAGGTGGGCATAGCCATACCGGTAGACATGTTCGCCGCTGGCGACGACATGCTCGAGCAGCGAACGGCGCTCGCTGGCCGGCGCCGGCTGCAGCGGACCAAAACGCTGCGCGCGCAGCCACAACCAGGCCAGCAGTGCCAGCAGCAGTGGCAGCCACGCCATCCAGCTGTGTCGCACCAGCGTCCACCAGAACGACGGCATGTCGGCGTCGTAGATCAGGTGCACGGTGCCGGCGCGGTAGTTCGGCGCCAGCAACTGGCGCGCCAGGACGATGTGCGGGATGTCCTTGAGCGAGTCGTTGGCGAGGAAATCGAAGTCGGACAGGACGTCGACGTAGCCGCGGCCATGGGCCAGCCGCATGAACACGTTGCCGGTGCTGTCGGCCCAGCCCAGCGCGAGTTCGCCGGCGGTGCCGAGCAGTTCGGCGCGGCGGCCCCTGCAGAATTCCACGTGCGGGTCCTGGCCGCGCACGTCCCAGCCGGCGCATTGGATGGGTGTGCGCGCAGGGACGACGTCGAGCTGGGACAACACCGGCACGACCGTGCCGGCGGCGAACGGCCCGGGCGGAGGCGTGCGCACCAGCAGGTGGCCGCCCCTGGCGACCCAGTCCAGCAGCGCGCGGCCGTCTTCGCGACTCAGTGAGCGTGGGTCGCTGTACAACAGCACCGTGTCGCGTTCGCCGAGGCGATGCCGTTCGCGCTGCAGGTCTGGCCGTGCCTCGGCCTTCACGCCATCGGCGCGCAACGCCAGCTTCAGCACGTAGAGCGGGTTGCTGCGCGCCTCGCCCGTGCGCGGCATGTCGACCGATTCCTCGACGCGCTCGTAATGGCTCAACCACCAGGCCACGCCCAGGCCCACCAGTGCCAGCATCACCGCGGTGATGACGACGGCCTGCAGGTTGTTCCTGCTCATGCCGCCACCCCCGGCGTCGCCGCGACCGGCGTCCAGGCGAAGCGGCGCGACAGTTCGTCGATCAACGTGTCGAGGTCGTCGATGCTGGGCATGCGCTGCGCATACGCGGCGAACTGCCAGGTGCGCACGGCGCGGGCGAATGCATCGCGATCCTCGGCGTGCGCGAGCTTGCGCGACGCGCGCAGGCATTCGGCCTCGGTCGCGCCCGGCACCAGCACGGCTTCGGTACGCGCCACCATCGCTTCGACGCTGGCGCGGTAGAGCAACGCCAGCGCCTCGCGTTCGCGGCCTTCGCGCCAGAGCCGCCGGACCACCGAGGGGACGTCGTCAGGCAACGGCAGCTCGGGCTCGGCCAGGTCGGCCAGGCGCAGTCCGCCGACCTCGCGCTCCTCGCGCGCCACGCCATCGCGGAACCAGACCAGCCAACGCGGCGCGGTCAGCAGCAGGATGATCACCAGCACACCCACCACGACCCACAGCCCGAACTCGCTGATCAGCGCCACGATCGAACCCAGCCACTGCCATTGCAGCGGTTCGCGCTTCTCGTCCGGCTTCTTCGGATCGCGCGGCTTCCAGGTGGCTACCGTGCGCTTGGGGCTCACGGTGGGATCGGCGTACGCCTTGGTGACTGCCTTGCGCAGGCTGGCGTCGTCGACGAGTGATCGGCCGAAGATCTGTTCGGGGGTGACGCGCGTGATCTTGCGATTGCGGGCCTTCTGCACGGCCTCTTCGACTTCGCTGTCGTCCGTGCTGTCGTCCGTGCTGTCGTCCGCGCTGTCGTCCGTGCTCTCGTCCTGGCTGCCGCCGTCGGACTGCGCCTGCGCCTGCGGTGGCCCGTCCTGCGCATGCGACACCGCGGGCATCGCCGCGAACGCGAACGCCAGCAGCAACAGCACCGGCGCACTGGCACTGGCCAGGCGCGCGCCGAGCCGACGCAGGGCCAGCTCGATGTCCCAGGCTTCGATCTCGGTGCGGCGGTTGAGGTACAGGCCCAGTCCCGCGCCTACGAAGAACGGTTCGATCAGGCTGGTCGCAACCCAGGCCAGCAGGTTGCTGGCCAGCTGCAGCCAGGCGGGCATGTTCTGCACCACCTTCCACACGGTGCTGCCGAACTGCGACAGGTACTCGTCAGGCACGAACAGCATCGTGGTGGCGTAGAACCCCAGCAACAGCGCGATTTCGAAGTGGACGCAGGCGATCGTCAGTGCGGCGCCGACACCGTACGCGGGCGCGCCCAGGGTTCGCCGGCGCTCCGCCGCCTCGCTGCCGCGGCCACCTTCCAGCAGGTCGACCGGCATGTACAGCGAACGGACCGGGCCCAGCCGGCGCCAGGTCAGGTACGGCAATGCCCAGCGCAGGCCCCAGCTGCGCTGCGCCTGCAGGGTCTGGCGCGTGGTCGGCACGTCGCCGAACACGGCACGCGACAGCACGTACAGCGGGATGCGATCGAACACCGGCTTCAACCACCACATCACCAGCCCGGCCAGCCACAACGACTCCGTCACCCATGCCAGGGCATTGACCGCCAGCAGGATTGGTATGGTCAGCGCCAGCCAGGGTTTCCAGATTGCCGCAGCATGGCGGCGGGTGAGCGCGGTGCCCAGCTCGATCGCTTCCCACGCGGTGCGCGGTCGCAATGCCACGGTCAGGGATTCGATCTTCATGGCGTGGCGCCGGCCTCAGCGAGGTCGAGATTGCGTCCACCTCGCCACAACCAGAGGAACGTAAGCGTCCACAGCACGCCGCCGACGCTGTACTTGATCCACGCCGGCATCCACGCGATCGACGACCAGAACGCTTCGACGAACGCCGCGAACACCAGCATCGCCAGCACGCCCAGGCACAGCAGCGCACCGCGCCGCCCACCGTCGACGAGGGCATCGATACGCCGGCGCTGCCCCGGCGCGACCAGGTTCAATCCCAGGCGCAGGCCCGCGCCGCCGGCGATGACAATCGCGGTGAGTTCGGGCGCCGAGTGGGCAGCGACGAAGCGCCAGAACGGGTCGCCGTGGCCAACCGCCTGCAGGTGGCCGGCGACGCCGCCGATCACAATGCCGTTGACGATCAGCACCACGACCGCGCCGATTCCGGCGAGCAGGCCGCTGGCAAACGTGCGGAAGCCGATGCTGACGTTGTTCCACACGTAATGGCCGAACATCGCCACGTCGGTGCCGTTGTCGCGCCCGAGCTTGCGCAACGGATCGTCCGGGTCGTACATGGACTCGAACTGCATCAGCTGGGCCGGATCGAACAACGACGCCGACAGCTCCGGCGTCAGCTGGATGGCGACGAACACCACCACCAGCGGCAGCCAGAACAACAGCGCGGACGCGGCCATGCAGCCGCGCTCGGCGCGCACCAGGCGCGGGAAGCCGGCCAGCAGGAACTCCACCATCCGCCGCCAGCGCGGCGGCGGCGTGCGATAGAGCAGGCCATGGCCACGCTGCATGAGCAGCTGCAGGCGATCGGTCACCAGCGGGCTGTATCCGCGACGGCGCGCCAGCGCCAGTTGCTGGCACAGGCGCCGATAGCGCGCCGGAACGTCGTGATCGGAAAGACCGTGCCACTGCCGTCGCGACATGCGCGCGCGCTTGGCATGCTCGCCGCGCGCATCGAGCCATTGCTCGAAGGCATTCCATTCGGGCTGGTGACGCTTGATGAAGTGTTCCTGCCGCATTTCAGCGCCGCCCCAGCAGCCAGTTGGCCATGCCGTACAGGCGCGTCACCGCGAGGGTGCCGCGCGCGCCGGTCAGGGGCGTTGCGAATTCGGCCAGTTCTTCCTGCCGGGCCTGGGTCAGCCGCGGCCCGCGTTCGGCGAAGGACACCAGCGCGGCCTGCTCATAGGGCTGCAGGAGCACGGGCGGTGCCATCACATGGTCGACCGGGGTCGGCGTCGGCGCCTGCGCACGGACGTCATGAACGACCAGCGTGCCGGCAACCATGTCGCCCACGCGCCGGCCCCAGGGATCGAACAGGCTGCTGACCAGGCCGGCGGCATAGCCGAACGGCAGCATGTCGACCACGCGCAGCAGATTGCGCGTGAACGCGGCCAGCCAACCCACCGGCGCGCCGTTGGCGGCGACCACGCGCAGCCCGAGCGCGCGCTTGCCGGGCGTGCGGCCGTCCCACATCGCCTCGAACAGCACCGGATAGAACCAGTACACCAGGAACAGCACGACCGCGTTGAAGCCCGCGCCGCTGCGCCCAAGCAAGCCCAGCACCATCGCCGAGAACAGCACGATGCCCAGCCGGATCGCCAGATCCAGCAACCAGGCCAGGGACCGCGGCACCGGGCCGGCCGCGGGCAGGTGAAGGGCGACACCCTCGGGTGTCACCACTTCCCGGTAGGTGTCGAGCATCAGACGTTGACGACCATCGTGTCGGCAATGTGGTCATGCAGGCAGCGGCGCTGCTCGCCGAAGATCCACAGGATGTTGGCGAGGCTGAAGATCCAGCCGACGTACGGAACCGCGCCAATCAATCCCGGCACGAAGTAGCGCAGCCAGAACAGGCGCCCCAGGCCGGCGCGGTCGCCGTCGGTACGCACGATGCGGATGCCGATCACGCGCTTGCCGATGGTCTGGCCCTCGCGACTGAGCAGGATCAGCGTGTAGATGATCAGGGCCACGTAGCCGACCACGCTGAGCAGGATCAGCGAGCCACCCAGCTCACCGATGCCGCGCTGCGGCGTGTAGCGAAGTGCACCGATGATGGCCGGAATGGCGATCACCATCGACACGCCGCCATCGACCAGTGCCGCCAGCAGGCGCGGCAGCCGTCCGGCGGTAGTGGGTTCGTCGTCGAAACGCTCCGCCGCCGTGGGCTGGACCTGCGCGGTCGGCGCCGCATACGGATTGCGGTACTCGAAACTTTCCATGTATCCCCCATTCCCTTGCGGGAATTTCCTTGCGTCTACGGTGCCCGCGACCCCCTGCCGCGGACTGCCGTCGTGCTACCCGTTCATGTCCAGGTAGCGGTCCTTCAATCGTACATAGTGCTGGGCGCTGTAGTGCAGTTGCTCGATCTCGCGCTCGCCGAGGCGGCGCACCAGCCGGGCCGGATTACCCAGCCACAGCTCGCCCTCGCCGACCTGCTTGCCCGGGGCGATCACCGCACCGGCGCCAACGAAACCATAGCGGTGCACGCGGGCGCCGTCGAGCACCCGCGCGCCCATGCCGATCAGGCAGAAGTCGTCGAGGGTGCAGGCGTGCAGGATGGCGCCGTGGCCAATGGTCACGTCGTTGCCGATCACGGTCGGTACTCCGCCGGGACGGGTGAACGGCCCCTCGTGGGTGACATGGACGATGGTGCCGTCCTGGACGTTGGTGCGGGCACCGATGTGGATGCTGTTGACGTCGCCGCGGATCACGCACATCGGCCAGATGGAGACGTCGTCGCCCATGGTGACGTCGCCGATGACGACCGCGGAGGGGTCGATGTAGACCCGCTCGCCGTGCGTCGGGAAGGTGTCGAGGTAGGGGCGCATGGTCATGGACCGATTCTAGCGGAGGGGGGGGTTGAACGGCGGTGTCGATGTCCGCCAATGCCCTGCTCGGCCCGCCCCGGCGCGGTCTACACTCACCCGTATGGACATCACCGCCGACACGCCCCTCGACGAACTGGCCGCTACCCGCGAGCGCCTGGGCCAGGCCTGGCAGAAGAAGAAGCCGGACTACGCCCAGCGCCGCGCCGACCTGTTGCGCCTGCGCGACGCGTTCCGCGCCCGCATCGCCGACATGCACGCGGCCATCCGCGCCGATTTCGGCCATCGCAGCCAGCACGAGAACCTGCTGTCGGAAGCGATGATCGTGCTGGCCGAACTCGACCATGCGCTGGGCCACCTGCGCCGGTGGATGCGCCCGCGTCGCGCCGCGGTCGGCTGGCGCTTCTGGCCGGCAAGCGCGCAGATCCGCCCGGAGCCGGTTGGCGTGGTCGGCATCCTGTCGCCGTGGAACTACCCGGTGAACCTGGCCCTGGTGCCGCTGGTGTCGGCGATCGCGGCCGGCAACCACGTCTACCTCAAGCCGTCCGAGCACGCGCCGCGCACCAGCCTGTGGATGCGCGAGCTGCTGGCCGATGTGTTCCCGGCCGACCGCGTCGCGGTTGCGCTGGGCGGGCCGGAAGTCGGATCGGCCTTTGCCGGATTGCCGTTCGACCACCTGTTGTTCACCGGTTCGACGGCGGTCGGGCGCAAGGTGATGGCTGCGGCCGCGCCCAACCTCACCCCGGTCACGCTGGAGCTGGGCGGCAAGGCACCGGCGATCGTCTGCGCCGACTACCCGCTCGACCGCGCCGCCGCGCGCATCGCCACCGGCAAGTGGTTCAACGCCGGGCAGACCTGCATCGGCGTCGACTATGTGCTGATCGATGCGGCGCGCCGCGACGCTTTCGTCGAGGCGATGAACGCCGAGTTGCGTTCGCGCTATGGCGACTTCAAGGCACCGCACGACTACACCCGCATCATCAACGACGGGCAGTTCGCGCGACTGCGCGGCTACGTCGACGATGCACGTGCGCGCGGCCTGACCGTGATCGAGCCGGTGACGCCCAACCTCGATGACGAAGCGCGCGTGCGCAATGCGCAGGACCGCCTGTTCCCGCCGACGCTGGTGCTGGATCCGCCGCGCGATGCCGAGGTGATGCGCCACGAGATCTTCGGCCCGATCCTGCCGGTGCTGGGCTACCGCACGCTCGACGAGGCGATCGCGCAGGTGCAGTCGCTCGAGCGCCCGCTGGCGCTGTACCCGTTCAGCAACGACAACAGCAAGGTCGAGAAGATCCTCGCCAACACGCTGTCCGGCGGCGTCACCGTCAACGACACGCTGTTGCACTTCGGCGCGCACGACCTGCCCTTCGGCGGCATCGGCCCCAGTGGCATCGGCGCGATCCACGGCCGCACCGGTTTCGACACCTTCAGCAAGCTGCTGCCGGTCTTCCGCCAGCGCCGCATGGCCGCCAGCGACCTGCTCAAGCCGCCGTACAGCGGCGCGATCGACAAGATGGTTCGCTGGCTGGCGAAGTAGGCCTGGCTATCCCTCTCCGCGCAGCGCCTCGATCACCCGATCGACACCCGCATCATCCACATCCAGGTGCGTCACCAGCCGGATAGCCGGCGTGTAGCCGATCGACACCCGGATGCGCGCCTGCTCCAGCACGCCGCGCAATGCATCGTGCCGCTCCACCGGTACATCGATGAACACCATGTTGGTGTGCTGCGCGACCACCCGCAGCCCGGACAAACCGCCCAGGCCATCGGCCAGCCGCTTCGCGCGGGCATGGTCATTGGCCAGTCGCGCGATGTTGTTGTCCAGCGCATAGGACCCGGCCGCGGCGAGAATGCCGGCTTGGCGCATGCCGCCGCCGACCACCTTGCGCCAGCGCCTGGCCGTGTCGATCAGCGCCTGCGTGCCCAGCAGAACCGAGCCCACCGGTGCACCCAATCCTTTCGACAGGCACACCGACACGCTGTCGAAGTGCCGCGTGATCTCGCGGGCCGGAACGCCCAGCGCCACCGCCGCGTTGAACAGCCGCGCCCCGTCCAGGTGCAGCGCCAGCCCTCGCCGGTCACACAGCGCGCGCGCCTGCGCCAGGTACGCCAGGGGCAAGGGCCGGCCGTGCCAGGTGTTCTCCAGGCACAGCAGTCGCGTGCGCGCGAAGTGCGGGTCCACCGGCTTGATGACCCGCTCGACCACGTCCAGCGGCAGGCTGCCATCGTCGGCCTGCACCACCGGCTGCGGCTGGATGGAACCCAGCACTGCGGCGCCGCCGCCTTCGTACTTGTAGGTATGCGCATCCATGCCGACGATGTACTCGTCACCACGCTGGCAGTGCGCCATCAACCCGATCAGGTTCGACTGCGTGCCGCTTGGCACGAACAGCCCGGCGGCGAAGCCCAGGTCGTCGGCCAGCCGCTGCTGCAACGCGTTGACGGTCGGGTCTTCGCCGTAGACGTCATCGCCGACGGGCGCGCGCAGCATCGCCTCGCGCATGGCGCCGGTGGGTTCGGTGACGGTGTCGCTGCGAAGGTCGATCCAGTTCATGTGCGTGTCTGTGGCGGTGGCAGTGCAGGTGGCGGGACTTACTGCTTCGAGTATGCCAGTGGCGCTGCCTGCGGCGACTCGCCGGCGTGGCGGCCCGCCCCGGCCGCGATCGCGCGCCCTCTGTCTGCCACCTCGGGTCCGGCCCACGGGGTGGTTTCGATCCGGCACCACTGATAGGGGAGCGCGTCACCTCCGATGCCTGCTTCGTGGCGGACGCACGAGCCGGCGCGCAGCGCCATCCCGTAGCTGGAAAGGATCGCATCGGCCTTCTCCTGCATCCGTGCATCCGCCGCCGCCACGTCCAGACGCTTGTGGCTGGGCAATGCGAACTCACAACCGCCGCGTGCGGCCGGCCGGGAATCAAGCTTCAGTTTCCGCGAGAGCCAGGCGATGCGGTCGCAGCGCCGGTCCAGGCCCAGCCAGGTCGCCGTGCGGTTCATGCGCGCGACTTTTCGCAACTTGCTGTCGTCGACCGCTGGCACGATGGCGAACACGCGCCCCGGGGTCGTGCCGAGTATCTGGCGGGCGCGGGGAACGTAGCCCGGCCCTTCCGGAAAGCCCGGCCCGAGGCCGACGAACCGGTACGACCGGGGCAGGAACGGCAGCATCCATGCCAGTGGCGTGATGCCCGTCATGACGACGCTCGCGGCGCGCGGCTGCTGCTCCGGCCCGGCCACGTGGAAGCCACTTCCGGTCAGCTTGGCGTTGCCCCACGTGCTCCATCCCAGCACGGCCACGATTGCGCAGGCGGTCACCGCCACACGGCCCACCTGCACGCCGCGCTGCGGAAACAGGCGCCGGGCCAGTATCCACAGCGCCAGCGGTGCGACGATCTCCGCAGCCACCAGGTAGCGATGAATGCAGAACACCGCCATCCAGACGACGAAGGACGTGGACACGAACACCAGCACCTGCCGCTCGACCGTCGTCAGCGGCCGCCCGCTGTCGCGCCGCCGCGCCATCACGGACCTCGCGCCCCAGTAGACCAGCAGCAGGTAGACGAGCAGCCACACGGCCTGGACGATCTTCAACTCGCCGACCTGGCCCGGTTCGAGGGTCATCACGGCCGGCCAGGCGACGGTCTCGGAGAGCGACTTCGGCAACCAGCGCGTGTCGGACACCATGGTCTGCGGCGCAAGCGGCGACTGGAACCACGCATTGAACTGCGGAAGCAGCGGATTGCCGAACACCGTCCACATGCGATGGAACCAGGCGCCTACCAGGGCCACGCAGGAAGCCAGCGCGAAGGTCGCCACGATGGCCACGTCGGCGAAACGCTGGCGCAAGGGTCGCTGGCTGGCGAGCAGCGCCGCCGCCACGGCAACGGCGAAGACGGCGTTGGTCAGCTTCAGCCCGACGGCCAGTCCCAACACCAACCCGCAGGCCGCCAGCCGCGGAAACGATTTGCCACCGTCATCGCGCAGGCTGATCGCCGCCAGCAACGCCGCCAGCACGAGCGGTGCGGTGGAGTTGTCCCCCATCGTGTTGCCCAGCTCCGACAGGAAGGCCCCCGACAGCACGCCAGCCAGACCCAGCAGCGGCGCGCGGCTGGCCCGCAACGGGTCATTGCCGAGCGCGACCCAGGCAATGCCTGCCACCAGGATGAAGCTCAACCCATGCCACAGGCCCATCAGGAACGCGCCGGCAAAGGGCGGCAAGTGGGTGGCCATCAAGTAGTACGGAACATCCAGCAGCGGCGGCAGATAGCTCTGCAGGCCGGCCGGCGCCAGGTCCAGTTCCAGCCGGTCGGTCAGGTAGGCGTATGCGCCGTAGAGGTGGTAGTTGCGCAGGTCGGCATTGCTGTCCTGGCCGAGCATCATCGAGGCGACGCCGGCGAGGACGGCCACTGTCACGGCGGCTGCCATGACATTGCGCCAACCGGTGAAGCCGTACCGCCGGGAGATCCACGCCATGGGGCGATGCGCCCGGTCCAGTGCAATTGCCATGACGCAAGAACCTCCCTGTCCGATTTGGAACTGTCCGATCGATTCGCCCTTGGCGTGGTGTCAGCCCAGGCGAGGGCGTGGCGGAACGTCGGCCAGCGTCGACGAAGCCAAGGCGGCAGCTCGTCCAATCGCGTCGTCATCCCCTTTCCCCGCCGGCATTGCAGCATTGCAGGCCCCGCCCGGACAAGTAGCCGCAACGCACCACCGTCACATTGCCGCAGCCCCACGCAGCCAGCGTCCGGCTAAACTTCGCCGATGAAAATCGCCAGCTGGAACGTCAATTCGCTCAACGTCCGCCTGCCGCATCTGCAGCAATGGCTGTCTCAGGCAAATCCGGACATCGTCGCGCTGCAGGAAACCAAGCTCGAGGACGAGCGCTTCCCCGACGACGACCTGCTCGCCGCGGGTTACCGCAGCGTCTTCGCCGGACAGAAGACCTACAACGGCGTGGCCGTGCTGTCGCGCGAGTCGGCCAGGGACGTGCAGATCGGCATCCCCGGCTTCGTCGACGAGCAGAAGCGCGTGTTGGCGGCGACCGTCGGCGACCTGCGCATCGTCAACCTCTACGTGGTCAACGGCCAGGACGTCGGCACCGACAAGTACGCCTACAAGTTGCGCTGGCTCGAAGCAGTGCACGACTGGCTGGCGACCGAGCTGGTGGCGCATCCGCGCATGATTGTGTTGGGCGATTTCAACATCGCCCCGGACGATCGCGACGTCCATGACGCCACGGTCTGGAACGACAGCCACATCCTCACCTCGCGCGCCGAACGCGATGCGCTGCTGAAGATCAACGCCCTGGGCCTGCACGACGCCTGGCGCGCGTTCAATCCGGAGGAGCGCCAGTTCAGCTGGTGGGATTACCGCCAGGGCGGCTTCCGCCGCAACCTCGGCCTGCGCATCGACCTGACCCTGGTGTCGGAGGCACTGCGCCCGCATAGCGTGGCCGCCGGCATCGACCGCGAGACGCGCACGTGGGACCGGCCGAGCGACCATGCCCCGGCATGGGTGCAACTGGGCAGCTGAAGCCCGCGGCAGTCGCCTCAACGCAAAAGGCCCGGCAATGCCGGGCCTTTGTGCATCGTGGGGGCAGGTGTATCAGCGCACGCGACCGCGCCTGAACAGGTTGACGATTGCCAGCAGCACGATTGCGCCGACCAGCGACATCAGCAGTCCGCTCATGCTGAAGTTGCCGTCGTTGATGTCGCCGCCAAGTCCGAACAGGCCACCCAGCCAGCCGCCGATGAAGGCGCCGATGATGCCGACGACGATGTTGAGGAACAGGCCCTGTTGCGCGTCGGTCTTCATGATCAGGCTGGCGACCCAGCCGATGACGCCGCCGACAATCAGCCAGACGAGGATGCCCATCATGCTCGTGTCTCCTTAGATCCGCGCGGAATGGTCCGTGAGAAACCTTTCGGCCCCGAAGTGGGGCGAAGCGAGTCTGGATGGGTCGACGTGATGGCGACGTCAGAAAATGCGGCGAATCGGCACCATTGAGCGTCGATTGCGCCTGTTTATGCGGCTCGCTCAGCCGTGCAGCAGCGCGGCCAGCGCGGCACGCGGCAGTTTGCCGGTCTCGTTGCGCGGCAGCGCCGCGACGCGACGCAGGGGCCGCGGCAGGAACACCGGGTCGATCTGCTGGCGCAGTGCCGACAGGATCGCCGCTTCGTCGAGCCCCGGTGCGACCGCGAGTGCCGCGATGCGGCGCACGCCCATCGCATCGGCGTCGTCGAGCTGGAACACGATGCCGTCTTCGACGCCGGGCACGGCCAGCAGCTTGCGGGTGAGGTCGCCGAGCGAGGCGCGCTTGCCGGCGATCTCGAGCATGTCGGCATTGCGACCGCGCAGTTCGAAGCGGCCGTCATGCGGATCGACTTCGACCAGGTCGGCCAGCACCACCGTCTCGGACAGGTGCGGTGCATGCACGGCGGTGCCGTCAGGCTGGGGTGCAAGGCGCACGCCGGGCAGCGGCGTCCACGCCGTTTCGCGAGCGGTACGGCGGCGCGCGATCACGCAGGTTTCGGTGGAACCGAAGACTTCGCGCACCTCGCAGCCGAAGCGTTCTTCCGCTGCCAGTGCCAGTTCGACCGGCAATGGCGCGGTCGCCGAGACGATGCCCGCCAGGGGTGGCAGGTCGACGGCGTCGGCGACGAGCGCGCGCAGGTGCACCGGCGTGGTCACCAGCAACGGCGGTGTCGGCGCGTCGTGCAGTGCACGCGCGACATCGGCCGGGAACAGCGGCCGCGCAGAATGCACGGCGACCGGTCCGAGCAGCGGCAGCAGCACCGACATCTCCATGCCGTACATGTGTTGCGGCGGGACCGTGGCGATGGCATGGGTCACGCCCGCCTCGTCGAGCAGGCCGGCCAGCGCGGCGAGGTTCTGCGCGGTACTGGCGCGGAAGCTCGCCCAGGTCTTGGCGTAGGGACGAGGCTGGCCGGTGCTGCCGGAGGTGAAGCCGATCGCGACCACCGCTTCGGGGTCGACCAGCAACGGCGCGCCGTCGAGTTGTGGCAATGGCTGCGGCAGGTGGACGCAATCGGGCGGTGCCAGTGCCAGCGCATCGTCACCGAGGCAGTAGCTGTCCGGATATTGCAGGCGCACCTGGTCGATCACTGCAGGTGCACGCGAAGGCGGCAGCAGCGTGGTCTGACCGCGCGCCGCGGCCGCGCAGAACGCCACCAGGAAGTGGTAACGGTCCTCGCACAGGTTGATCGCGTGGCGGCTGTCCGGAAGCATCGCCGCCACCGCCCGCACCTGGCGGGAGAACGTTTGGAGATCGATGGCGCCGGCGGCATCGAAGGCGATGGCATGCGCGCCGTCGCCGTGCGTGAGCGGCACGGGCAAGAGCTTGGCAGTGCTGGCGTCGACGACGGCGGACATGACGTTGATTCCTGCGGCTGGCGCCGACTTTCCCCGCATTAGCTTACGCTGGAGGCCGCCTGCGAACCCAAACGCAAGTTCATGACCCTGTCTGTCCCCCCAACGCCTTCCTCCGGTGCCGTGCGCTGGGCCTGGCGTCCGCATCTGCCGCGGCAGCCGGCGGAACCGATGGCGCGCGAGTGGCTGGCGGCCGAGCTTGGCGTCGCCGCCGCGGCCCTGCCGCTGGCCCGCGATCCGCGCGGGCGGCCCCGTCTGGGCGGCGAACTGGCCGGCTGGGACTGCAACTGGAGCCACAGCGGCGACGGCCTGCTGATCGCGCTGGGCCGGGACGTGCAGGTCGGCATCGACCTGGAACGGCTGCGCCCGCGCGCCCGCGCGCTGGAACTGGCCCAGCGCTTTTTCACCCCGACCGAAGTCGACTGGCTCCATGCCGCGCCGTCGGCGGCGGTGCGCGACCACGCCTTCCTGCGGCTGTGGTGCGCCAAGGAGGCGGTGCTGAAAGCGCATGGCCACGGCATCTCGTTCGGCCTGGACCGGTTGCGGTTCGAGGACGAGGCCGATGGCCTGCGCCTGGTGGCCTGCGATCCGGCCCTGGGGACGCCGCAGCAGTGGCAGCTGCACGAACTGCAGCCGGCGCAGGACTACCTCGGCGCCGTCGCCTGGCGGTCGTCCTTGTAGGCGCGGGTAGGAGCCGGCGCACGCATCGGCGATACTGCGCGCCGGATGAATACCCCTGCTCCCTTCGATCCGTCGCTGCGCAAGACGCTCGACGATGGCCTGCGCGCCCTCGCCCTCGATCCGGCGCTGTCGGCGCCGCTGCTCGACTACCTGGCGTTGCTGCTGCGCTGGAACAAGACCTACAACCTCACCGCGGTGCGCGACCCGCAGGAGATGGTCAGCAAGCACCTGCTCGACTCGCTGGCGATGCACCCGTTCGTCGACAGCACACATGTCGACGGCAGCGCCGCACGCGGCTTCAGCCTGGCCGACCTGGGCACCGGTGCCGGCCTGCCCGGCATCCCGCTGGCGATCGTCAAACCGGGCCTGCGCGTGACCCTGGTCGAGAGCGCGGGCAAGAAGGCACGCTTCATGCGCGAGGCGATCCGCCAGCTCGGTCTGCGCGACGTCCGCGTTGCCGAGTCGCGCATCGAGGCCGTGGCCGAGCCGGGCGAATACGACGCGATCACCGCGCGCGCCCTGGCCACGCTGCCGCTGATCATCGAACTGGGCGGTCACCTGCTCAAACCCGGCGGCTGCCTGCTGGCGATGAAGGGCGTCTACCCCAGCGACGAGATCGCGGCGCTGCCGGCCGGATGGGCCGTGCAGGATGTGCACCCGCTCACGGTTCCGGGACTGGATGCCGAGCGGCACCTGGTCGTGGTGGGACGCGCGGACTAGCCGGCCGACGACGCCAGGTCGGCGCAAGTGCTTGATCCGGGGTCGCCGCTCGTCGCCACCCCCGCCCATATCGCCCAGACAGCAAGGCGGGGACGCGGACGGGTTCGCATCCGGGCATAATCCACGGTCCGGCCCCACGCCGGTCCACTTCCGCACACAGCCCAGGACGAGCCGCATGGCCCGCATCATCGCCGTCGCCAACCAGAAAGGCGGGGTCGGCAAGACCACCACTGCCGTCAACCTGGCCGCCGCGCTCGCGCGCACGCCAAAGCGGGTGCTATTGGTGGACCTGGACCCGCAGGGCAACGCGACGATGGGCAGCGGCGTCAACAAGCGCGAGCTGGAGAACTCGATCTGCGAAGTGTTGCTGGGCGAAACGCAGGTGCGCAGCGCGATCGTGCGCACCGCCGAGGAGTTCGACCTGCTGCCGGGCAACATCGACCTGACCGCGGTCGAAGTGCAGCTGATGGCCGAACCCGGCCGCGAGCAGCGCCTGCGCCTGGCGCTGCAGGAACTGCGCCCGGACTACGACTTCATCCTGATCGACTGCCCGCCGGCGCTGTCGCTGCTCACGCTCAACGCGCTGACCGCCGCCGATTCGATCATCGTCCCGATGCAGTGCGAGTACTACGCGCTGGAAGGCCTGAGCGCGCTGGTCGACACCATCGAAGCGCTCAAGGCCAACCTCAATCCCAAGCTCGAGATCGAGGGCGTGCTGCGCACCATGTTCGACGTGCGCAACAACCTCGCCAACGCCGTCTCGGCCGAGCTGACCAACCATTTCGGCGACCGCGTCTTCCGCACCATCGTGCCGCGCAACGTGCGCCTGGCCGAGGCCCCCAGCCACGGCCAGAGCATCGTCGGTTACGACCGCGCCAGCCGCGGCGGCATCGCCTACATGGGCCTGGCCGGCGAAGTGCTGCGCCGCCAGCGCGAGCGCGACCAGGCCGCCAAGGCAGCAGCACGTCCGCCTGAAGCGAAGGAGACCACGGCATGAGCGTAGCCAAGAAGCGCGGTCTCGGCCGCGGTCTGGAAGCCCTTCTCGGCCCCAAGGCAGCGGCCGAAGCGCCGGTGCTGGAGGCGACCGAGGGCGATGTGCTGCGCAGCCTGCCGGTCGATTCGCTGACGCCGGGCAAGTACCAGCCGCGAAAGCACTGGGACCAGGACAAGCTGTCCGAGCTGGCCGAGTCGATCAAGGCGCAAGGCGTGATCCAGCCGATCGTCGTGCGCGACATCGGCGGCAAGCGCTACGAGATCATCGCCGGCGAACGCCGCTGGCGCGCCTCGCAGCTGGCCGGGCTGAACGAGATCCCGGTGGTGATCCGCGAAGTCGACGACCGCACCGTGGTCGCGATGGCGCTGATCGAGAACATCCAGCGCGAAGACCTCAATCCGCTGGAAGAAGCCACCGCGCTGCAGCGTTTGATCGACGAATTCGACCTGACCCACGCCCAGGCCGCCGAAGCGGTCGGCCGTTCGCGCGCGTCGGTGTCCAACATGCTGCGCCTGCTGGAACTGCCCAACGAGATCCGGGTGCTGCTGGAGACCCATGCGCTGGAGATGGGCCATGCCCGCGCCCTGCTGGCGCTGACGCCGCAGGCCGCGATCGCGCTGGCCCGCCAGGCCGCCGAGCATGGCTGGTCGGTGCGCGAGGTCGAGCACCGCGTGCAGCAGCTGTCGGCTGGCGTGATCCCGACCTCGGGCAGCAAGCCCAAGGCCGCCAAGGCCAAGCCGCAGGCCGACATCGCCGCGCTCGAGCGCGAGCTGTCCGAGTCGCTCAACACCAAGGTCAACGTGATGCACGGCCGTGCCGGCAAGGGCCGCCTGGTCATCCACTACAACGACCTCGACTCGCTCGAGGGCGTGCTGGAAAAGCTGCGCGGAACCGTCACCGAGTAACGCCGCCAGGCCGTCACCGAACAAAGCCAGGATGGCTTGATGAACCCCTACAGTTATCGCGTTTCGCTGCGAGCCACCCATCCCAGCGCCGACCTGGCGCCGCTGTTCCAGCAGCTGGAGCTCACGCCCCGGCGCAGCTGGCGTGCCGGGCAGGCCAAGCCGCTCGATGGCGGCCAGGGCGTCTATCGCGACAGCTACGGCTATGCCGAACTGACGCCCGACGGACAGCCGCGCGAATGGAGCCGCGAGCAGATCGAGGATTTCCTGCGCGCAGTGCACCAGCGCCTGTCGGCCCACCGCGACTGCCTGCATGCCTTTGCCGCCCAGGGCGGCCGCTGCGGACTGTTCGTCGGGCTGTTCGGCGAAGAGGCCTTCGGCTTTGAACTGCAGCCCGAACTCAGCGCCGGCCTGGCCGAACTGAAGCTGACACTGAGCTTCGACTTCCATCCCGGCAACGACGCCTGATCGGCGCTCCGACCGCTTTCCGACCTGCCCTGAGCCAAATTCACCGCCGGTTATTGCCCGGATCGGGCATCATTGGCGCCGGTCGGACAGGCCGCCGGACCGCGTGACACGCGATCGGCACCCGAATCGGCCCACCGTTGCTTCCAGGAGCAGTGGACATTGGACGAAGTCACCCCCGGACCCCACCCATGACCATCCTAGTTACCGGCGCTGCCGGCTTCATCGGCGCGTACACCTGCCGCGCATTGCGCGCGCGTGGTGCGGATGTCGTCGGCCTGGACAATTACAACGACTACTACGATCCGCAGATCAAGCGCGACCGCGTCGCCGCCCTCTGCCCGGACGTCGACATCCGCACGCTCGACCTGGGTGACCGCGATGGCCTGGCGGCCCTGTTCGACGAAGTGCAGCCGGCGCAGGTGATCCATCTGGCCGCTCAGGCTGGCGTGCGCTATTCGCTGACGCACCCGCATGCCTACGTCGACAGCAACCTGGCCGGCTTCGTCAACCTGCTCGAACTGTGCCGCCATCGCGGCGTGCAGCACCTGGTCTATGCCAGCTCGTCGTCGGTGTACGGCGACTCGGCGACGCCTCCTTTCTCCGAGGACCAGCGCATCGACCAGCCGCGCTCGCTGTACGCGGCAACCAAGGCCGCCAACGAGCTGATGGCGCACACCTACGCGCACCTGTACGACCTGCGTTCGACCGGCCTGCGCTTTTTCACCGTGTACGGCCCGTGGGGCCGACCGGACATGGCACCGCTGCTGTTCTCGCGCGCCGTCCTGGCCGGACGCCCGATCGACGTGTTCAACCACGGCAAGATGCGCCGCGACTTCACCTTCGTCGACGACATCGTCAACGGCGTGCTCGGCGCGCTCGACCATCCGCCGGCCACCGACCTGGCACCGCCGGCGGCGCCGCACCGGGTGTTCAACCTGGGCAACCACACGCCGGTGGAACTTGAGCGCTTCATCCAGGTCATAGAGGCCGCTGCCGGCCAGCAGGCCACCAAGGTCTACAAGCCGATGCAGCCGGGCGACATGGTCGAGACCATGGCCGACACTGCACGTGCGCACGCTGCGTTCGGCTTCGAGCCGGCCACGCCGATCGAGACCGGGTTGCCGCAGGTCGTCGACTGGTGCCGCGCCTATTTCGGCGACAAGGCCTGAGCCCGCATATGACCGCAAATCCGAAACTCTCCGTCGTCGTTCCGGTGTTCAACGAACGCGACAACGTCGCACCGCTGGTGCACGAGATTACCGCCGCGCTGCGCGGCAGGACCGATTTCGAGATCGTCTACATCGACGACCACTCGCGCGACGACACGCTGCAGGTACTGCAGGTGCTCAAGGCCGAAGTGCCGGAGCTGCGCGTCATCCAGCACGTCACCCAGAGCGGCCAGAGCACCGCCGTGCGCAACGGCGTCAAGGCCGCGCGCGGCGAGTGGATCGCCACGCTGGATGGCGACGGCCAGAACGACCCGGCCGACATACCCAAACTGCTCGACAAGCGCGACGGCAGCGATGCCGGCGAAGGCATCAAGCTGTTCGCCGGCTGGCGGGTCAACCGCCAGGACAGCGGCAGCAAGCGCTGGGCCTCGCGCTGGGCCAACGCGATCCGCTCGCGGATGCTGCGCGACGACACGCCCGATACCGGCTGCGGCATCAAGCTGTTCGAACGCGCCGCGTTCCTCGACCTGCCCTACTTCGACCACATGCACCGCTACCTGCCGGCCTTGATGCAGCGCGCGGGCTGGAAGACGGTGAGCGTGCCGGTGAACCATCGCCCGCGCTCGGCCGGCGTGTCGAAGTACAACAACCTCAACCGCGCCCTTGTGGGCATCAGCGACCTGCGCGGCGTTGCATGGCTGATCAAGCGTGGCAAGGTCACTGCCGTGCGCGAGCTGAGCTGAGGTCCGGGCGATGAGCGTCGACTTCATGAACCAATCCATTTCCTGGCTGGAATGGACGGGTCTGCACATGTCGCCGTGGAAGATCATCGGCCTGACCGGCGCGCTGATGTTCGGCGGACGCTGGCTGGTGCAGTTCATC